>NZ_JBFUAL010000030.1:0-48506 GCF_056406295.1 Rhizobium sp. P1_C7 | reverse complement strand
GACTCCAACATTGTCGAACGCGCGATCCGGCCCCAAACAATTACAAGAAAAAATAGTCTCTTCGCTGGTAGCGAGGGAGGCGGCGAAACCTGGGCGACGATCGCCACGCTGCTGCAGACGGCAAAAATGAACGGTGTCGATCCGCTCGCCTGGCTATCCCAGACCCTGACCCGCATCGCAAATCGCTGGCCAGCCTCAGACATTGAGTTGCTCATGCCGTGGAACTTCACTGCTGACGCTATCGGCTAATCGCTTACGTTGCTCCTGCATCAGCACCGGAAAACACTAACCAAAACCGGTCCAGTTTGGAGGGTTCAGACCACCACCCATAAAGCTGCGAGGGATCCAAGCAGCCTTCAGACTGGGCAACCGCCGAGACATTGGCCCCAGGCCGTAATACGGCGGCCTGGACGGTATCCACACGCGGAAGGCCGCGCATCGCCTCGTGGTCGATGGACTGCTGCAGCGATGCCTATTTACTGTAGGTGTTGCTGATGAGCACTGGACGGTACAGCCTCTAATATTCTACCGAATGCGGGCCAACAGGATCGTGTAGAAATGCTGTTTAACTCTCAGGAATTTATCTTTGCATTTCTGCCAGTGACCATTCTCGCGACCGCGGGGGCGTGGCACCTTGTTGGCAAGCGCGCAGCTATAACTACGCTCACGCTAGCATCTCTGTTCTTCTACGCATGGTGGGAGGTCAGCGGCATCTTTGTCATGCTGGCTTCGATCAGCTTCAATTACGCCGTTGCATTAGGTATCACAAAGTCACCGGACGGCCGAATTCGGCGGATGATACTCGCCGTCGGCGTCACCGGGAATCTATTTGCACTTGGCTGGTTCAAATACTCGGGTTTTGTACTGGATAATCTATCGGCTTTGTCTGGCCACCACCTCGGGACGGTACAAGCGGCCCTTCCACTCGCAATTTCGTTCTACACTTTTCAGCAAATTGCTTTCATTGTTGACACATACAGAGGGCAAATGAACGCGGTCCCATTGAGGGGCTATCTAATATCGGTAGTGTTTTTTCCACATCTGATTGCCGGACCACTGCTTCACTACAGGGACATCATTGGCCAGTTTGACCGCAAATTCTCAGTCGATTTAGACACGATCGGACGAGGCCTGCCGATCTTTGCGATAGGCCTCGCTAAAAAGGTCGCGATTGCTGATCCGATCGCGCAATTCGTGTCTCCACTTTTTGCAAAAGCGCCACTGGGACAACTCGAGTTTTTCGAAGCCTGGGCTGCGGCGCTCGGATACACCGCGCAGCTCTATTTCGATTTCTCCGGGTATAGCGACATGGCGATCGGAATTGCTTTGATGTTTGGGATAGTGCTCCCCCTGAACTTCAACTCTCCCTACAAGGCTACCAGCATTATCGATTTCTGGCGCCGCTGGCACATCACTCTGTCCAGCTTTCTCAGAGACTATCTTTACATCCCTTTGGGCGGAAGCAAAGGAGGACGGGTCCGGCGACACATAAATCTGATGATTGTTATGTTGCTGGGCGGGCTGTGGCACGGTGCGGGGTGGACATTTGTATTTTGGGGCGCGATTCATGGATTATGCTTGGTGGTGAACCACCTGTGGCGCGATTACGTCGCGCCTTGGCTTGGAGCCCTTAACCGGTTGCTTACGCCTCTATACGCTGTGATGACATTTGGCATCGTAGTCGTCGCCTGGGTTTTTTTCCGCGCTACGACATTCGGCGCTGCATTGAACATTTTGGGTGGAATGTTCAAACCAGCGACCGTATCGTTGCCCGGCGAGGCAAGTCTCTTGCTCGGCGTGGATCACCTCACGGGCTTCACCTGGGGAAAGGGGATGTCCTTTCCGGACTTCTCGGCATTCTGGACGATAGTAATCGTTTCCTTTGCGATCATCTGGGCCGCCCCAAACACAGACCAGATTTTGCAGATCAATAGGGAAGGAAATCATGAAAGAGCAAATAGGATATCCTGGATCATCCGAGCTACAGGCACCTCTGTGCTCCTATGGATCACTGGGTTTAGTATCTTCGGCGCAGCCCCTTCCGAGTTCCTCTACTTCCAATTCTAGATGCGCCAAGATCATTCTGTTGGCGGCAGGTGTTTTCATTTCGCTATCTGCGATCTGGTTTAGCTATGCCGCCGCGATGCCCAAACCCGTGGCTTCCGCGTGGATCGACACGCTCTACGAGAGAAAGCAAAAGGCTCTTGAGGGCATCCATGTGCCTCGGATCGTGTTGGTCGGAGGATCTGGCACGCACTTTTCGTTATCTGCAGACAGAATCCACGAATTGACGGGCCTTCAGGCAGTCAACTTCGGAACGCACGCCGGCCTTGGCATCGAGTACATTCTCCGCCGAGTAATGACCGTATTGAAACCCGGAGACACCGTAGTCTTCACTCCTGAGTACCAATTGCTTCGGGATTCGCCACCATCAACGGTTTTAACCGAATACGTTGCGACCTCAGATCCAAACTATCTCCTGAAAACCTCGGTGAAAAACGTTCCGCCGCTGTTGTTTGGATATTCGCCATGGGAATCTCTGAAACAGAATTATGGGGGAGCGTTTCCAAATGAGATGATTTTATACCATGGCGATGCCATTACGCCTCGTGGGGATGAAACCGTAAACGTTCCGGCGAACAGAACTCCGTACATGGCGGCAACTATCAACGGAGTTGAACCTATTTTGCCTTATCTGTACCGTCAGAGTGATATTTCTGCATCGATTTTTCAGTTCGCAGAATGGGCCAAGGACAACCATATAGGATTGATACACGCGTGGCCGCCAATGCTCGACAACCCGGTGTATCATACGGCTGAATACGGGCACTTCTTCGAGAATATTGATAATATTCTTGTCTCCATAGGCTTTTCATCGGCGGGTAACCCGCTGGATTACCTTCTTCCCGCCGATGCTTTCATGGACACGCGATACCACGCGACCATCGACGGCGCTCGCCGGGCCTCGACCGTGCTTGCGAGTACCCTGTGCCTGAAGCTATCCTGCAAGTGATAGCGGTGCCCCGGCCTACGTTTACGCGGCCTCCAATGCCTCGAATCTGACCGTCGAGGACGACAACGAACGGCCTCATGGTGCAATCCGCAACTCTGTGGGCTGAGCAACTTCTCTCGTGTTTTTGAAAACGTCAAAATGCACAAAGGGCTATTAAAGCGCGGGTTACAATGGGTCGAACGTGGGAAATGGTGGGCGAATAGGGGTTCGAAGATCCATTGGACGTCGCTTAGAACACGGGTCAGTCACTTGCGCGGTGCGCCTAGACATACTAATGGATGAAGATCATCAGCTCCCTTAGGCTACTAATCTGCAAAAATTGCTGACGTTTTTTTAAAAACCTAAACACGGGGGAAGATGTTGGAACAATCGACGGTCTCATCGCCTCAATCTGCCTCGGCAGCCGTACCCGGTAAACATCCAAAAGTGGCCGCGTACGTCATCAACTTGGACAGATCGGTTGACCGTTGGCAGCATATCCGCGATCAGGCTCTTCAGTTTGGTGTCAACGTAGAGCGTGTTGCTGCCGTCGATGGCTCTCAAGTCAATGCCCATCAATATTCTGACTACAATTATGAAGCCTTTATTCGGGCAAACGGGCGTCCGATGCTTCCTGAGGAGTACGGTTGTTATCTCGCGCACTTGAAGGCTCTGAGGGCGTTTTTAGCGGGCGATGCGGAATCCGCGGTGATCTTGGAAGACGACGTTGATCTCCAAAGTGACCTCGTCGTTCGCGCCGCGGCAATAAGTGTAGTGGCCCAGTTCGCCGACGTGATAAAGCTTCTGAACCATCGGGCAATCGGGTTTCGGCCCATCGCCCGATCCGGTTTCGGCGATATAGTCGGGAAGTGTTTCTTCGGTCCCCAAGGATCGGCTGCTTGCTATTTGGTTACTCGCGAAGGCGCGGAGAACCTTGTTGTTGCTTTGCGGGAGATAAAATTTCCGTTCGATGTGGCACTCGAAAGGGGCTGGGAAACCGGTATTAGGGTCTACAGCGTCAAGAACAATGTGCTAAAGCTTTCTGCAAGGTCGCGAGAAAGTCAGATCGCGGATCGCGCTAGGTATGCATCGATTAAGCTTCGCGGCTATCGCCGAATTCAAACCCATCTATTTCGCGCCTTAGAATTTATTCGGCGAGCAATATATTCACTCACATGAGCAGTGACGATTGTCTGCAAATATCATCTGACCTAACCTTTTCAGCTTGGCGCCGGAGAGAAACCCTCCCGATGTTGCTTGTGGTGATTTTGTTGTCTTTTATTACACTTGGATCCGGACTGCCGTGGGATCACGTGTGAGATGGTCTCCTCTTTTGTAGACAGGTCTAAATCAAGAGGTCCGGGCACTCGCTATGTTTGAAAAATACGTTCAGCAGATTCTTGCTCTGCCGCGACCGGCGAAGAGGGTCATAGCGCTGCTGTTCGACGCATGCCTTTGCGTTCTAACAGTATGGTTTGCCTTCTGCTTCCGGTTCAATGACTGGTATGTGCTGTCCGGGGTTCAGTATATGACTATCCCGGTTTCGCTCGTGATAGCATTGCCTTTGTTCATCACATTCGGACTGTACCGGGCAATCTTTCGGTTCATGGGATGGACTGCATTTGCGACTGTGATCAAGTGCGTATTGGTCTACGGCTTGGTCTATATGGTGATTTTTACTGCCATCAGCGTCCCGACCGTACCCCGTACGGTTGGCATCCTTCAGCCACTGCTTCTACTGCTCGCAATCGGTCTATCACGATTCGTCGCCCGCTACTTCCTATACGATGCTTACGGCAGGATCCTCGGACAAAACGCGCCGATCAGGACGTTGGTCTATGGCGCAGGTGCCCAAGGGCGACAGCTGGTGAGCGCGTTGAGTCATGGTGGCGAGTTCAAAGTCGTTGGCTTCCTGGATGACGATAAAAGCATGACAGGAATGTCACTCAACGGCGTCAGGATCTACAGTCCGGATATAATCGAAGTGATCTGCGGCGATCTGGAGGTCAGAACTGTGCTGCTGGCCCTCCCGCAAATTGATAGAGGTCGGCGCAACGAGATTCTGGAGCGGTTGCGCAGTGCAAGGGTCTCGGTTCGCACTGTTCCGGACATTGGCGCACTTGCGACGGGCCAAGCGCAAGTAACTGACCTGCAGGATCTGGACGTAGAAGATCTGCTGGGCCGCGTACCTGTGCTGCCAGATTCTGGTCTTCTGGGACAGAACGTGCGTGATCGGGTGGTTCTTGTTACTGGCGCTGCAGGCTCGATTGGCAGCCAGCTGTGCCGTGAGATTGCTAAACTTAAGCCCAGAGCACTTCTTCTCCTCGATCAGAATGAGTTTGGTATTTACACCCTTCATGGAGAACTTGTAGGTGCTGGCGCAGAAACGGCGTTCCCGATTGTTCCGCTACTTGGTGACATATGCGACGAGGATCGGGTGAGAACTATTTTTGAGACATGGAGGCCCGCTACTGTATTTCACGCAGCGGCATACAAGCACGTTCCGCTGGTTGAGCAAAATCCCGCTGAAGGCGTCAAGGTAAATGTCTTGGGGACGCTCATAGTGTCTCGGGCAGCGTTGGCTACCAACGTTGATCGAATGATATTGGTGAGCACCGACAAGGCCGTCAGGCCAACAAATGTCATGGGGGCAACCAAGCGCCTTGCAGAAATGATCTTGCAAGCTCTTGCAGACCAGAATGCGGCCACAACGTTCTCCATGGTGCGATTCGGGAATGTTTTGGGATCATCTGGATCTGTTGTCCCTCTCTTTCGCCAGCAGATCCGCCGCGGCGGCCCCATCACCCTCACCCACCTTGAGATAACGCGCTTTTTCATGACCGTGCCTGAGGCTGCGCAGCTTGTTATCCAGGCCGGCGCCATGGCTACCGGAGGCGACGTCTATCTTCTAGACATGGGCGACCCGGTGAAAATCATCGACCTTGCCCGCCGAATGGTGGAGTTGTCGGGCCTGACCGTGCAAGACGAGCAGAATCCGGCCGGTGATATCGCCATCATTACGACCGGCCTCAGGCCTGGAGAGAAGCTCTACGAGGAGCTTTTGCTCAATGACAATCCTGAATTTACCGATCACCCAAAAATCAGACGTGCAAGGGAACAATTTATAAGTTGGCCCGAACTGTTGGCGAAACTGGACGACCTTGCTTTGGTCGCTAAGACCGGTGACGCAAAGCAACTGAAGCAAGCTTTGGGCGAGCTCGTGCACGGCTATCACCCAATAGAGGCGGTTGTGGATCTCGTCTCCCTGAGACAGGAGATGCCACAGTGATTCCAGCCCAGTCCATAGCAATTTGATAGCGAGGTCTGGTATGTTTCTTGTGACCGGGGCGCGTGGTTTCGTTGGGAGAGGACTTCAGGCAACCCTGCGGCAACGTGGAGTTCCCTACCAGGCGGCTGGCCGGAAAATAGGCAACGGTAGCGTTGCCGTCGGCGATATCGACAGCAATACCGATTGGACGGCCGCGCTGGAAGGCATTGACGTTGTCGTGCATCTGGCTGCGGTCAATCAAAACGTTGTGCTGGGACCATCAGCAACCCGCGATGATTACTGGGAGGTCAACGTCGAGGGGACAATGAATTTGGCGAAGCAGGCGGTTGCTGCTGGGGTCAAACGGTTCGTCTATATGAGTTCGGTCAAAGTAAATGGCGAATGGACGGATCTCGGCAGGCCTTTCACCTCTACCGATACGCCGAACCCGCAGACAGCCTACGCCGCTTCGAAACTGGAAGGAGAACGGCGTTTGCGTGTGTTGTCGGACGAAGGGTCACTTGAGACCGTTATCATCCGCCCACCTCTTGTTTATGGGCCTGGGGTACAGGGAAGCTTTGCGGCGTTGGCGCACCGCGTAGCGGAGGGTATCCCACTACCTCTTGGATCAATTCAGAATCGTAGGTCGATGATCTATCTGGAAAATCTGACGGATCTTATCGTGAGAGCGGCATCCCATCCAAGTGCTGCGGGTAGAACATTGATGGCAGGCGATCTTGAAAGTCCCTCTACACCGGAGCTGCTTAAGATGCTCGCTGTTGCGGCCGGGGCCTCGATTCGTTTGCTGCCATGTCCGCCAATTCTTCTAGAAATCTGTGCAAGGACAATCCGCAAGCAAGACTTAGTCTACCGACTTACCCGATCTCTCGAGATCGACACGTCAGAAACGCGGAGGTTGCTCGATTGGGTACCGCCCTTTCAAATGCCCGACGCGCTGGCCGCCACGCTGAGCTCGATGCAGCTTACAAAGGAACAATAGATGCTTAGTGGGCTCAATCAGGCTGTGAAACGCCTATTTGATTTTTTTGCTGCTTTGATCGGATTGATACTGCTGTCTCCTGTCCTCATGGTCCTGGCTGTTCTCATTCGGCGTTCTTCCCATGGCGGAGCACTCTTTCTTCAGAAAAGGGTTGGTCGCTTTGAAGTCCCATTCACGTGCATGAAATTCCGAACGATGGCGGCCGGAACACCTGATGTTGGCTCCCACGATGCTGTTGAGGCCTGGATCACGCCTTTAGGCAAGAAACTGCGCGCGTACAAACTGGATGAGCTTCCCCAGCTTGTGAATGTCCTCGTCGGAGATATGAGCTTGGTGGGCCCGCGCCCTTGCCTTCCTTCGCAGCCTCAGGTGATCGCTGCGCGCAGGGATAAGGGGGTTTTCGCAGTCAGGCCGGGCATAACGGGTCTGGCGCAGCTCTCGGGGATTGATATGTCCACGCCAGACGCCCTTGCAGAGGCCGATGCGGAATACATCAGAACTGCTAGTTTGTGGCGCGACTTAAAGCTCATTCTCAGTTCGGTGGCCGGAAAGGGGACGGGTGACGCGGCCGGGCGGTGAGTTGCTCGCGGTTACCTGACGGCTGCTTTCGCTGGCGTGGAAAGTATCTCGTTAGCAGTCGCACTAGCCTTCGACAGCCGCAGGCTGCACCAACAGGCAAAGGCGGAACTGATCAGCGCCAAGCTCTCGCCGATCGCCAGCCTATTGTTGGAATTGCTTAGAAGCGTTAGGGCGAAGAAAAACAGGCAGACAAGATAGGCGTGCATTGCCGCACGTGGAATGACACCCTCGCGACTGGCTTGCCAGACCGACCTTGCAAGGCCCACGAGGATAATAGTCATGATCAAGGCGCCGATCAGTCCGAAGCGAACCAAAATTTCCAGGTAGCCGTTGTGCATCAGCGTATAGGGAACGCTTGAATAGCGCGCCTGGGACCACCGCTCCATCCACTGATTGCACCATCCGAGCGCCGGCGCCGCCGAGAAAACCTCCCAGGCATTCGACCAAAGCTGCAAGCGCTCATCCATGGACGTCGGCGTGGCAGAGCTAGAGATCGTTTGCGTCATCGTCTGTGAAACATCATGACTGTCGACGACATGTCCGATCATCGAAAGCGCGGCCTGTGCCGTAGGGCCGGCTGTACGGTCGATGTTGTGCCGCACAGTATAAAGGCCAGCAATCAGCAGAGTTGCTGCGCACCCAATCATAAGTATGGCCGTCCGCACTTTGAAGTACCTCGATGCGGCGAACCCGAGCAAAGGTAGAGTAATCCCCAGCGCCAGCCAGACGCCCTTTGATTTTGCACCGTAAATAGCAACCAGGCATAATACCATTAGGATCGGGGACACAATGTAGGCGACGCGCGCGAAGGCGGGATTGCCCGACGGTGACGTCAGATAGTGAAGGAGCCAGAAAGTCGTTGCAACGAAGATGAGGCCGCAGGCGACTGCACCATGGATCTGGTTGTGCATGATCAATGGTCGAACAGCTTCGCCGCTGACGATCTGCGGGATATCGATCGAGACGGTCACGGCAAGCATTGCAAGTGCAATCAGGAAAAAGCCAGCAACAATCTTCTCCATTTCCGTTTCGTAAAGTGCAAAGGCGACCCCGAGAATCGGAAACAAAACGGGAAAAGCATAGAGCCACTCTGACGCGCCCGAATCATGATGTGGCGTTGTCAAGTAGATCAACGTATACCGCGCGCTCACGTAGAGACCCCAACCCAGGCACAGCCAGGCAAGCCAGTTTGCGCGCGGACGCTCTGGCTCCGTGATGTAGTAATACAATGCAATCAAAACGAGGATCAGCGAGGCGTAGCGATAGGTATCACTCTCGATGAGCATTGGTGATATGGCTGCCAACCAAAGCACGCAGCCAATCCCTTTGAGAGAAGGGCGCATCGTGTTGGCTGAAGCTTTGAACGAGTTATTCAAGAGTCGGTTTCCAGTGCGTATTTGTTCGATCCTGGCGATGCGGCATCGGATTAGCAATCGCATATCTTGAAAACAGTGCCGCCCACAAGCGATTTCCCCCGGCGTTGATGTCTATCGGCATCGATGAGGACCGCACGACAACTGGCTGTCGAGCGCGAAAGGCTGCACTGGGTCGCGATATCGAATTGACCGGTTCCTATCTATCGCAGCCGCAAAAAAACGATTCGTGTGCTGGCCGCCGCCGCAAGAGTTGTGAACAACTGCGATCCTCAACCCAGCACAGCGGCGGCGACCTCCTTATCGCGCATTCGTCCGTCGGCAATCGGGCGACCGATTTCCGCAGCGGCGGGTCCGCCGTCGTGATCGTGGCGGCGCGGTGACTATTCTGGCCGAGGTAACGCTCAGATCACGTCCTGGCAGCATCACCATGGCTGCTTACACCGATGGTTGCCGCCTGCTAGTGTAGCGCGCCATCAACAATGACCATCGCCTTGCCTTGCGAGCAGTGCTCGATCCGAGCATCTATTTTGTAAATATCTCGCAGCATCTCTTGCGTCACCACGGAGGACGTAGCGCCGCTGGCCGCCATTTCGCCATCGGCGATGACTATCGTATTCTCGCAATAGCGAAGGGCGTGATTTAGATCGTGAAGAGCGATCAAGACAATAATGCCATCGCGCTGTGCTACGCTCGTAATGAAACTCAGCACCTCGATCTGACGGTGCAGATCAAGCGCCGACGTCGGCTCGTCCATCAAGAGCACTTCGGGCCTGCGAATAAGCGCCTGCGCGAGTGCTACCAGTTGTCGTTGCCCGCCGGATAGTTCTCCAAGCCCTCGAAACGCAAGATCATCGATGCGCAACGTCCTGAGGATTGAGTCGATCTCGACGAGTTCCTGGTCGGCCACCCGCCAGCCGCTCCCTTGTTTTGCGGAAAGGAGCACCGACTCGTAAACAGTTAGAACAGCATTGGTGCCACTATCCTGCGGCATATAGCAGATCGTGCGCGCGCCACTCTGGGTGTCCGAGAGCTGTACCAGGCCCGGCCCTTTTACGAGGGAGGCGATTCGTTTGAACAGGGTCGATTTCCCGGCAGCATTCGGGCCGATGATCGCAGTGACACTACCGCCCGTGAGATCATCTATGCTCACATCAGACAGAACCTTCCTCTGTCCGTAGGTGGCGCCCAGGTGTTTGAGCGTGAGCGCTACCATGCGCGTCTCCTGTTGCTGAAGATGAGCACAAAGAAGAAAGGCACGCCCACCAACGCCGTGATAACGCCGATTGGAAGGATCGCGCCTGGAATGAGCACCTTGCTGACGACGGACGTCACCGACAGCAGGAGCGCGCCCGAGATAACGGCGCCAGGAAGAAAGAACCTCTGGTCCTCGCCGACAACCATCCGAGCGATATGAGGACCGACAAGGCCGACGAAGCCAATTGTCCCTACGAATGAAACCGGGATGGCGGCAAGCAGGCTGACAAGCATCATCGTTTGCAGACGCAGTCGTCTCACATTGACCCCCATGCTGGCGGCCTTTTCGTCGCCAAGGCGCAGGGCGGTTAGTGCCCACGCATTTTTCATGAAGAGCGGGACGGTGACGACAAGCACGCCAGCCGTGAACCAGACCTTGGGCCAGGTTGCTTTCGTGAGACTTCCCATCGTCCAAAAGACCACGGCGGCAAGTGCCTGTTCTGAGGCAAGATACTCAAGGAGGGAGAGAGCTGCATTAAACGTGAACACCAGCGCGATACCGAGCAATACGATCGTCTCGACGCTGACGCCGCGCATGGTCGACGCGAAATGAATGAACAGGGCTGTCGCCATCGCCATGAGGAATGCATTCAAGGGTACCATGTATTGGACGGCACCCGGAAAAAGCGCCACGCCGCCGACAAGTGCGAGCGCTGCGCCGAAACTTGCGGCAGCCGAGATGCCGAGTGTAAAAGGGCTTGCGAGCGGGTTGGCGAGGATGGTCTGCATTTGTGCGCCGGCGACTGAGAGCGAGGCACCGACGGTGATCGCCATCAGGGCGATCGGCATGCGGATATCCCAGATAATCACACGCAGCTGGTTGGCTGCTGCTGATGGGTCCAAGAGAGCCGAAACTACGTCTGAAAGCGAATAGTTCGCCGGTCCAAGCGCCATATCAAACGCAATGCTCAAGCAGAGCGAAAAGGTGAGGAGGATCAGGATCATCAACCGGCGAAACGCCAGGGCGCGATATTGCTCGCGCCCTGTCACATCTGCCTCGACAGCGTTTGCCGCCATCCTCATTCGGCCTTCAGTGAGACGAAGTAACCTGGCTTGTAATCCAGTGGCAGGAAGCGGGCGTGCAACTCCTTGAAGGTCGCTTCCGGATCGAGGTCAGCGAACAGATCGGGATGCAACCACTTTGCCATCTCCTGGACGGCGACGAACTGGTATGGGTTGTTGTAGAACTGGTGCCAGATGGCGTGGACGTTTCTGTCGGAGACCGCCTTGACGCCCGTAAATGCCGGGCGCTTGGTCAATGCGTCCAGCTTGCGACGTGCTTGCGTGAGATCGGCGCCATATCCCACACCGACCCAGGCACCGCCCGGAACAAATTTGTCCCAGTTCCCGCCGGTAATGATGATCTGATCCGGGTTGGAGGCGATTATTTGCTCCGGGTTCACCGTCCCGAAGGTACCGGGGATAATACCCTTTGCCATGTTGATGCCGCCGGCGATCTCGACCATCTTGCCGAAGTTTTCGTTGCCGAAGGACATGCAGCAATCATCCGAATAGCCGCCGGCGCGCTCGACAAAGACAACCGGCTTTGTTGGGTTATTCTTTTCCAGAATGTCGGTAACGCGCTTGATGCTGTCGGCGCGGAACTTGATGAAGTCGTCAGCAACCGTCTCTTTGCCCATGAGTTGGCCCATGATGCGCATGCTCGGCTCGGTGTTTTCCATCGGCTTTTCGCGGAAATCGACGTAGACCAGCGGAATGCCGACCTTGGCGAGCTTCTCGATGTAGCCTGCTTCCTCGGTGGCTGTCTTTGCGTCGACGTTCATCAGAATGACGTCCGGTTTCAGTGCAACAGCCTGCTCGATATCGAAGGTGCCGTCCTTCATGCCGCCGAAGGTCGGCAACTGGGCGATTTCCGGGTACTTCTTGAGGTAGGCGTCGTAGGATTCCGGATCGGCCTTCGGCAGATCATCGCGCCAGCCGACGACATGCTCGAACGGTGCGTCCTTATCCAGAACGGCGAGGAAGTAGATCTGCCTTCCCTCGCCAAGAATCATGTGCTTTACCGGCGCATCGACCTCAACGCTCCGTCCAGTGACGTCCGTGATGGTGACCTTGTCAGCAAGTGCCGGCCAGGCCACGGAGACAAGAAGGACGGCCGCGAGGGTGCAGACTCTGCCTGTGAGGCGCATGATTATCACTCCAGTGGAAAACCCATTCCGTCTATGATTTTATGATTTAAATAGTCAAGTTATATCTATTAGAACGATTCCAACGAAACAGCGCACGGGATTTGCATTCATGAAGCTGGACGCCGATAGCCGAAGCAACTTCGGTCTTCGTGAGGAGATCAGGGCCTATTGGTCGGCGCGGGCGGAAACGTTCGATCTGTCGCCGGGCCATGAGATTTTTTCCGACGAGGAGCGGGACGCATGGCATCGTCTTGTCCTGAAGCATCTGGGACACGGGGAGGGCAGGCAGGCACTCGACCTTGCCAGTGGAACCGGGGTGGTGTCTCATCTGATGGATGATCTGGGTTTTCAGGTCACCGGATTAGACTGGGCCGAACCAATGTTGGAACGGGCGCGTTCTAAGGCGAATTCCCGGCATCGCAAGATCAGTTTTCGAATGGCCGACGTCGAGAACACCATGGAGCCAGATGACATGTATGACGTCATCATAACGCGCCACCTCGTCTGGACCCTTGTTGATCCCGCGGCTGCGTTTGTCGAGTGGTTGCGTGTCCTGAAGCCAGGGGGGAAGATCCTGATCGTTGATGGCGACTTCGTTACTGTCGGCAGAACCGAGCGTGTCTTGAAGGAGTTGGCGCGAGTTTTGGAGAAGCTGGGTGTAGTCAAGGCTGATGTCGCGCACGCGTCAGCCGACTTGGCGAAGACCCATAAAAGCATTCTGTCGCGCATTCATTTCTCCGACGGCGCACGTGCGGATCTTGTTGCAGACATGCTCGAAAAGGCAGGCTTTGAGAGTATTTCGGTCGATACGGACTTGCGGGAAATCCATAGCACGCAGGCTAGGCACTGGAACTATCTCAAGGGGCTTTCGCGGGGAATTCAACACCGTTTTGCACTTAGCGCCAGCAAGCCGGCCGGCTAGTGGCTGCCTATGCGCTCCTTGCACGACCTGTGGTCTTATCGGTGTCCACATCGGTGATGCGCTGCCAGCCCTGATCCAGCGTATTGTAGGCCGCTTGGATCATGTCAATGTCGTAAGAATATCCGACGCCGGCGAGTTCGCTCATAAGGTCCCCCAGCTTGGAAGAGACAGCGGGCACCGGCCCGGACATGCCTGCGGCGATAACGGCGTTGGCCTCCTGTGAGGAGCCACCCATGGCTTGAAAAAGCTCGATCGCTTGCCGCAGAAATCGGACCCTTCGATCCACACGATCCAACACTTTCGTTTCCCCTATGGTCGTGATCATCAGCTCCACGGCCCTATTTTGATATTCGCTCATGCACTGTGTCCCGCAAAATCCCGAGTCGCTTCGGTCGGCACGGTGCAGCGATAAGGTGAACGAAGTTTGAAGATTCATCCAACGCGATGAGTAGCGCCAAGCAACAGACGGAAGCTTAGTTTGGATCGATATTCACTTCCTCGGTGATCCGAGTTCTACGCTCCGCCTCGACTGCTTGGCGCAGCAACGCGAATCGAAGTTCCAGAGCTGTGGTCTCGACCGAGGATGGGAGTTTGCTCAGTTCATCAGCGAAAAGGTCAAATTCCTTAACGAGCAACGGGATGTTAAAAGGATCATCTTTCATTCTTGCCGCCTTGCGATTCATGCAAGCGATTCTTGCGCTTATCCGTTTACACTCTGTCCCACGTCACGCGACGAACGGCCCGATGTGTCGTTAATATCCAATGTCGGATATCTGGGCTATGCCCCAAATTGAGACAAGTGTGTGCAAAATGGTGCAGAACGGATCGCCGCCGACGGTTTTGCCCTTCCCGTTTTCTGTTCTGGGAGGTGTCAGCAATCGAAAAACAAACTGAACGAATTCCAAGCTTGATGCCGGAGGAGCAACGTAGACCAAAATCGCGCTGGACCGCAGCAGCCAAAGAGTAGCGACGCGAAAACGACCCTCAATGATCGACTCTCGTTAAAAGGTCGCCTGGCTCAACGCCAAGTACGCTCGCCAAGCGATCCAGAACTTCAATGCTCGGGCTGTATATGCATCGTTCAAGCGAGCTGATGTACGTCCGGTCTATACCAGCACGATGCGCAAGTTCTTCCTGCGACATGCGCTTGGCCTGCCGCAGTTTTTTAAGGTTTTTTGCGAACGTTTCCCGGATCTCCATAAAGACGAGAAAATCGGGTTGTAGAGTATTCATCCACGGAGTATTCTCTACAATTGTCGACCGAAGTTGCCTTGATGCGACAACGGATGTGCAAAACTACGAACGATCAAACCAAGACGCTTGATTGGATCCCCATGGAACTACGCCAGCTTTCATATTTCGTGGCGGTGGCCGAGGAATTGCACTTCGGCAGGGCGGCTGCCAAGATCCGCATTGCCCAGCCGGCGCTGAGCACACAGGTGCAGGCACTGGAGAAGGAGCTTGGCCTGCAGCTCCTCGTGCGAACAACGAGACGCGTCGAGCTGACACAGGCGGGTGAAACCTTCTACGATCGCTGCATCAGGATCCTCAGCGAGATCGATCTGACCACCGAGATCACCAGGGCGGTTGCCGGCAAGACGATGAAGCAGATCAGGATCGGTACCGTCTATCCGGCCACCACAGGGGTGCTGCCGGCGTTTCTGGCAAAGATCGCCCGCAAGTATCCTGACGTGCGCATCCATATTTCCAGCGGCAACACCAGCGATATCATCCGCAGCCTGGAAAGCGGCCAGATCAATCTCGGCTTCATCCGACCGGTCGAGAACATCGGCTCGCTGCGGTTCTTCTCGATTGCCCATGAGCGCTATCTGCTGGCGGTGGCAAAGGCGAGCCCGCTGGCAGCGCAAGAGGAGATCGGCATCGATGATCTGCGCGATGAGAAGATCATCGCCTTCAACAGGCAGAACCTGTCTTACACCGAGCGATACTTCAACGAGAAGTTCGAGGCCTATGATCTGACCCGCAATATCGCCTATACCTGCGACGACACCTACTCACTGGTGTCGCTTGTCTCGGCAGGGCTTGGCATCGGCTTTGCCCCGGAGTGGGTTCGCGATCTGCCCAACCGTGCCTTCGAGCTCAAGAAGGTGAGGGGGATCGATTTCCGGATCGGGCTGGGGGTTGCCTGGAACAGAGACGATCCGACTGCCTCACGCGATGACATCGTCGATATCGCCCGATCGCTGGCGAGGCCGGGCAGGTGAGGAATACGGAGCTATTGCTCATCTGGACTCCACTACACGCTGCTTGAACGAGTTGCTGCATTGCGTCATGCAAGTCCCCCGAAGTTGGAGGTCCAACTTTCGAGGGTCAATTCAGAAGTGGGGCTGATCGTTGCTTGGGAGGCTAGAACTTCCCGCCTAGACCGAGCTTTACGACATTTTGGTCATGGTCAACATCGACGCCCAGGATGTCCTTGCTGCCGTAGTCGTTGTAGCGATATTCGCCGAGAACGAGGACGTTGTTTGTGAAGGCGTAGTCGATGCCTGCGCCAAGGGTGTAGCCGTTGAACATCTTGTCTCATCGTCAAATCCCGGCTCCTCGAGAAAAGCACGGCTGGCAGTCCAGCCGGCAGCGCCGTAGATGAGGGCGTTGTCCAACGCGTATCCACCCGGGCGCGAACGGCGCCAGACTAATCAGTTCCGACGTTCAGGCCGCCGAAATCCTTGTCGTTCCAGTTGTATTCAAGATTTCCTTCAACGCAGAGGACGATGCTGTCGAATTGCCAGTTGTAGCCAACAAATCCACCAAACAGGCCGCCGTTGAAGTCCTCAGACACGCTGTCGCTTCCAACTGAAAAATCCCCGTTCAGCCAACCCGCACCGCCGTCAATACCGACGTAAGGTCCGGACCACGTAAATGCTGGTGCGGCCGCCGCTGGAGCGGGCCGCTCAACCAGATCCGCAGCAAAGGCAGGCCCACCTGCAAGCGAAAGAATCGCGACCGAAACGAACAAACTTGGACGAGATAAAAGCTGTAGCCGCAGTCAGCGCCACACTCCCCGCCCCACGTGCAGCCTGGGGTCTAAGTTCCATATCTGTTCGGCTTATGCGGGTGGCGCGTCCATCCTCAGGTCGCACGAAGTGCAGCTCCAAGGTACGCCCCCCATGGGGGCGACGTAGTGCGTGTTCGCGTTGAACATCTAGAACACTACGATTGCTGCGGGGAACCTTGAAGCAGCCATCGTGGCGTGGTGCTCTTTATCCGGAATGCGCTCGCAGCGCACCGCGCTCGGTGACAAATGGCAATTCGATGAGATCGTCATTGCGATCCCACAAGGAACACTGGCACCAGCGCCGTCGATCACGAAGGCTTCATGCTTGATGGTCTCGGTCAGGGCCGCCGTAAATGCCATCCTTTAATGCGAGAGCTCCT
The DNA here is from genome assembly GCF_056406295.1 of Rhizobium sp. P1_C7. NCBI lineage: Bacteria > Pseudomonadati > Pseudomonadota > Alphaproteobacteria > Hyphomicrobiales > Rhizobiaceae > Rhizobium > Rhizobium sp. P1_C7. The sequence goes on along the minus strand of NZ_JBFUAL010000030.1, from coordinate 31,569 downwards.
GAGGACAAATCGAATACTTCGATCCTACAGCGCCGCGAAACGGGAGATCATGCACCCAACATCAAACATCCAACGACCTGCCCAATTTGGTAGAATACTTCCGCAAGCCTATTCGACCGGTTGAGAGAGACTATGAAACGCTGAAGAGGCCGCTTCCACGCTTTATTGCGGGGTGGCCGCTTTGTTCAGAGCACATCAACGCCGGGGGACTAGTAGCAAAGCAGTGCAGAACGGTTCGCTGCCGGTTGTTCTAACCCTTTTCATTTTCTATTCTGGGGCATGGCCAGAAACGAAACAGCAAACAGAACGATCTCGCAACTCGACATGTTTGCCGGGGCGGCGTCCTCCCCCGAACCATCGATCGAGGTGAGGTCGCAGAAAAAGCGGATGGTCGCCGCGCCAATGTCCACCGAAGAGATGGCGCGAAGCCTGGAGGACAGCGGAGACTACCGTATTCTCCGCAGACTACGTCCGCGTCATGTCGTCCCGACCAGACGGCCGGGGTTTTCGCAAGTGGGCGTTATCATCGACACGGAAACAACGGGCCTAAACCACACGACCGATGAGATCATCGAGATCGGTGCGATTGCATTTTCCTTCGATGACCATGGTCACATTGGCGATGTGCTGGGTGTCTTCGGTGGGCTGCAACAGCCGAGCGTGCCAATACCGGCGGAGGTCACCAGGCTTACGGGCATCACCGACCACATGGTTGAACACCAGGCAATCGATATGGCGGCCCTGCGCAGTCTGATCGAGCCAGCCGATCTGATCATTGCCCATAACGCGGGTTTCGACCGGCCATTCTGCGAGCGGTTCTCAAACGTGTTCGCTGACAAGGCCTGGGCGTGCTCGGTCCGCGAGATCGATTGGAGCACGCGCGGGTTTGAAGGAACCAAGCTCGGCTACCTCGTCGGTCAGTCCGGGTTATTTCATGAGGGCCATCGCGCCGTCGATGACTGCTTCGCGTTGCTCGAAATCCTGGAACGGGCCGCAGGACCGGACGACGCTCCCTTTACAGAGCTGTTTCGTACCAGTGAGAAGTCGCGCGTGCGCATCTTTGCGGAACACAGCCCGTTCGACATGAAGGACCATCTGAAGGCGAGGGGATACCGTTGGTCCGATGGCAGCGACGGCCGACCGAAGTCCTGGTGGATCGAGATCGACGAGGATGCGCTTCCAGACGAGCTCGCCTACCTGCGCGCAGAAATCTACCGCTGGGATGACGCAGACCCACCAACCCAATACCTGACGGCGCTCAATCGTTACAAGGCTTGATCCCTAAAAGGCTGATCGCAGACAGACAGGCCGCTACACCGCGTTTGCGCCAGGGGAGCTCGGTTGGTCGGGTCAGTCTAACAGGCCGACTTAGTGCGTCGCCGCCTGCCGCTTGGAAAGCTTCAGGATGTAATCGTCAGCAATGTCGGCGATTGCCATGGCGATTTCCGCCGGGGAAAACTCAGCCTGTTTCTTGCTGAAAATCAACTGATGAACTGCGTCCTCAATCTCCTGGCGGCAAGCTGACAGTCTATCAGCATGGCTGATGTGTATGGCAGGCAACTCCATGACATTCTATCTCCAACTTGATGGCAAATGCGTGCTTGTGTTGTGCCCGGAGCTTCAGACATATTGAACGGCATGGTCAATGATGATGTCTTCGGCACCCCAGCTGTTGAACTGAAGTATAGGGACAAAGCGACGGAGCTCACGTGAAATAGCCGTGACACTACCTGAGCTGGCAATAGTGCAAAATGAGCACGTATTAAGGGAATCCATTCGCCGCCTGGCATGAACCGGGCACGGGCTGCTCCGACCGATGAGGTAAAGCAGGTTGCCTGCTGTAGAGGAAGCCAACAAAGTCTCGGGCCGCGGTTACATAAATCTCTGGCACACCGGCGACCCACAAAGAATTATGAAGAAATTAGTTTACTTTTGGTTGCATTTTCGTCGGAAGCTATCATTATGAATTCCGAATTTCCTCATACTGCAGGCGAGGGAGGCCATGAAGGCGAAATCTACGAACGCCGTTGATGCCTATGTCGGCGAGCGCGTCAGGCTCCGACGCAAGATGCTTGGCATGAGCCAAGCCAGCTTGGCGGTGGCATTGGGTATTACGTTTCAGCAGATACAAAAATACGAGAAAGGCGTCAACCGGATCGGCGCCAGCCGACTGCTGCGCATAGCCGAGATTTTCGGGGTCGCTGTTGGTTTCTTCTTTGAGAACGATCCTACCCAGCCACGTGACAGCGCCGCAGCGCCGGAGACCGACGCGGTGGCCCTGTTCATGGCATCGAAGGAAGGTCTGGCGCTCGGCAAGGCGTTCATCGCGATCGAGGACGCCAATGTGCGGCAGAAATTGCTCGCGCTGACGAGAAGCCTCGGTTCGGCACCCCAGACCGGGAACAGTCGCGATGTCTGGGATCAGGTAGAAACAGTACAGGGGTAGCGCGTGTACCGTTTGCAAACATTTGGCGACCTGCAACTGACCGATGCTGATGGCAACGCCGTCCGCTACCCGGCAAAGGGCCTCCTGATGATGGCGTACCTTTTCACGCGCAAACCTCACGTACTCTCTCGCCACGAGTTGGCAGGCTTCCTCTGGGCGGATGCCGATGCTGAACTCGCAGGTCTGAACCTGCGCAAATTGATTTCACGTATTCGTCGCATCGACGGTGACACCAGCTCGCCGCCATTTGAAATCATGTCAAACGCGATCCGTCTCGTGACGTCAGTCGTGTCGGTTGATCTGGAGGTGCTGGACGCCGAGGATCTTCCACTGAAGAAACTGCTTGCAATCACCGATCTGCTACAGCGCGGCTTCCTGCAACCCGTACAACCCGCGACGAAGCCCGTTGACGACTGGATAAGGTCGGAGTGCAGGAACCAAAGACTGAAGCTGCGCGACGCGCTCTTCGAGGCTTTGCCGGTCGCCAAGAAGACCGAACATTTTCGGCTGCTCTCGGGTGCCGGCCTCTATCTGTTGGAGAAAGATCCCGAAGATGAAGCGGTCAGGGCAATGCTGCGGCAACTGCCTGGAACAGCCAGCCTGGGTGAGAAAGACAAAGTCGGCAGATCAGCGGTCTACCCGGTATTGAGGAGCCTGACAGACACCGAACAGCGCGCCGAACCTGCGGCTGCGCCCCGTCCAGCGCTTCCGCGCCTGGTGTTGCTGCCCCCGACGTCGCAGGGCGATGCTCCGGGGCTGCCCCTTGCAAGCGCCCTGATCGAGGATGTCACAATCGAGCTTTGCGCCCTTCGAAACGTCTCGATTGTTGCGCCGCACACCGCCGAGCAGATCCGGCGCGATTCCGACAAGTCGGTGGTCGTGGCACGGCACTCCATATCCTATCTTCTGGATACAAGGCTGTCGGGTGAGGGCCTCTACGCCCAGCTTGTCTATTTTCCCACCGATGAGATTTTGTGGGCAAACCGCTTTAGCATGACAACCGACACCCTACCCCTGCAGAGGCGCCTCATGGCGCAGCAGTTGACCTCCTCCGTCGTGCGTGAATTGGCCAAGAACGAGGAGGCGCGGCTGAGCATCGAGGCAAACCCTCAAGCCTACCACTCGTATCTGATTGGAGCGAGCTTGATGGGCAAGCTGACCCTGCCTCATATTCGAAGGGCGCGCACCGCGTTCAAGGAGGCACTTCGCCACCATCCCGATTTATCGCCCGCATTCACCGGGCTTGCGAGAACATATACAAACGAGTGGCTCGTGACAGCCCAAGGTAGCTCGGAATTGCTGCAACTGGCCGAAACGAATGCACTGAAGGCAATAGAGAGGGACTCAACCCTGCCGGGGGGCTACCGCGAACTGGGCGTGACAAAGCTCTATCTCGGGGACGTCGACGAGAGCCTTGCGGCGCTCAGTCTCGCCGAAGAGCTAAGTCCCCATTTTGCCGATGTTATTTATAGCCACGCTGATACGCTGGTCCATGCTTCCCGCCCGAAGGATGCGCTGGCAAAAATACAAAGAGCGATGTCGCTCAATCCGATATCCCCTGACGCCTACTTCTGGTGTGCGGCGGGAGCGAGCTACTTTCTCGAGCAATATGAAGACGCCATCGGTTATGTGGAAGCCATGAAGGATAGAGCTCCGGCACACCGCATCGCCGCTGCCAGCTGCGCCATGATGGGGGATCGGAAGCGGGCACAGTTCTATCGGCAGCGCTCCGAGAGCCTGAACCCCGTCTTCGATCTGGAGAAATGGCTCTCTGTCGTTCCTTTTAAGGAACAGTGGCAGAAGGAGCTTTACCGCGAGGGCCTACTGAAAGCCGGATTTTGACTTAACCTGAGGAGACTAGTTTATGGCAACAGCTGTCGTTTTTGGAGTTGCGGGAGAAGCAGATCTTTGGGTCGCGGATCTCGATGCGGGCACGGTAAAACGCCTTGATGCGGCGACTGGGGATCTGGCGAAAGCCGCCGACCTGCGCAAGGCTGGCGGAACCTTTGTCAAGAAAGTCGACTTTGCTGTCGCCGTTTCGTCGGCAAAGGCCGTCTTCTCTGGCCACGTAGAAAGCTGAGACACTGCACTGATTGCCGTTTGCGCTGGTTCATACTCCGATCGGATCATGTCCGCGTCAGAAACGCTGTCGCGTGTTCAACCGCTGCTTGCTGATTTCGGTATCACCCGCCTTGCCCGTCACACCGATCTCGATCGAATTGGCATACCTGTCTGGTGTGCCTACGCACCCAACGCGCGCTCGATTGTTGTCGCTCAGGGCAAGGGCCTGCACGACGTCGATGCTAAAGTGTCAGCTGCCATGGAAGCGCTGGAGCGTGCTGTGGCCAGCAGGCCGTTCGTCGAACCTGTTCGGACAAGCGCGCTTTGCCTGCGTGATCGGGGATATAGGGTCGAGCCACTGAACAGTCTGATCGGCCTCCATCGAAGGGATATCGATCAGGAGGAAGAGATCGATTGGGCGGTTGCGAATGAACTCCTCACCCGGACCGACATCCATGTGCCGCTCGAAGCCGCCATTCTCGATCGGACGCGCGGTGGTCGCTTCTGGAGGACGTCCGACGGGCTCGCTTCGGGCAATAGTCTTGAAGAGGCGACCTTGCATGGCATCCTTGAGCGCGTCGAGCGCGACGCACATGTCCTTTGGCAGATTGGGAGCGACGAACGCAGATATTCGCGGTGCGTTGACCCTCGCGCCTTCCGGGATCCGGCTTTGGATGGGTTGGTTGAAAGGATCGAACGGGCAGGCTGCATGCTTCGGCTTTTCGACGTCACGAGCGACATCGCCATTCCATGCTTTGCAGCGATTCTTGGTCCGCCGAATGTCTGCTCCGGAGGCGATGTTCGCTTCGTTGAGGTAACGGGGGGCAGTGGCGCTCATTCCATCGCCGGTACGCGCGGCTATACGGGCGATCACCGAGGCGGCGCAGTCGCGGCTGACCTATATCAGCGGTGCGCGTGACGACATCTCGCCCGAAACGTTCCTGATGCCGCTGCCGGAGCAAACGCGGCGCGCCTTTGAAGTCAGCCCAACCATCCCGGCGATGGTCACGTCGGAGGAACAGCGGACCTTGCCCCAACTTCTGGAGCATACACTGAATGCGCTGCGGTTGGCGCGTGTGGACACCGTGGCTGCTCTGCCCCTTGGCGATCCCAGCCTTCCCTTTAGCGTCGTCAAGGTATTCATTCCCGCTCTCGAAAATCCCGACGGTGAACGTGCGCGCCGCTACGGCAACCGGGCGATCTCACGGGCTGTTATGTCATGAGTGCCCAATTCCTCGTCTCATTCCACCGGCGTCGGTTCGGCTCATAGATGCCCCACTATTATGATCTTTCCAAAGAGGGATATGGGGTTGGATCGAGCCCAGATGTGGCACCCCCACATGGTCCGAAAGTATGCGACAACGGTCATCGATGCTTCAATGCCGGTCCAAGAGACATTCCCATCGCTCCAAAAATACCCCTGCTGGATGTGCGTTGTGTTAATGCATCTATAGATTGTTTCACGCCTTATTCACGAGCCGCGATGGCCTCTATCCAATATGTTCTCCTCGTTGTTTGGAGAACATCTATGAGCGCGACCTCTGAAGGCAATCAGGCGGGCAACGGAAACGAAAGATCCACGGAGGATCTGACTGAGCTTGTAGCGTTGGCGCGCCTGATCACCTATGCAAAATGTGCTGCACAGGATATTGAGCTTGTAAGTGCAATGCATTGGCTTGATTTGGCGATACAGGCGGTCAATCGCGAGATACTCGATGTGCCAAACGCCGAGATAACGATCCCAGCACTCTCCGCGGTTGCCACAAGCCGGAACACACACTAGCTGTTTGGTCCCGGCATTTGATGGGTCGGATCGAGTGTGAATCTTTCGGGCTCTTTTGTCCAACATTTGCAGATGAATTCATAGGGCGTTAGACCTTTGAGGGTCTTGAGGCGGCGGCCGAAATTGTAGGCACCGACGAAATCAGCGAGATGCTGGCGTAGTTGATCGTGGCTCTCATAATAATAGCGTTTGACGGTCGCATCCTTGATCGTGCGGTTCATTCGCTCGACCTGTCCATTGGTCCAAGGATGTCTGGGCTTGGTCGTTCGGTGTTCGATATCATTCTTGGCGCAGGTGTATTCAAAGGCATGCGCCCAGAATTTTTCGCCGCTTGCAATGGCTTCCTTGATGAGCGGAACGGCCGAACCACCGGCTCCTGGGGTGGTGAACTGGAGGCCATTATCGGTAAGAACGGTATGGATCTTGTACGGGACAGCTGCAATCAGGCGTAATAGAAACTCTCTGGAAACGGCTGTCGGAGCCTTCTCGTGCAGTTCGACGAAGGCAAACTTCGATGTGCGGTCGATTGCGACAAACATGTGCAGCTTGCCCTGTTCGGTGCGCACTTCGGCAATATCGATATGGAAGTAGCCTAGCAGATAGGCTTTGAACTTCTTGCGGACGGGTTTGTCGCCGTCGACATCGGCAAGCTTGGAAATGCCATGACGTTGCAAACAGCGATGCAGAGACGATCGCGTCAGATGCGGAATGGTCGGCTGCAGCGCGTAAATCTCCAAGCTGATGAGAAGATTGCACCATCAAAATCCGGGATCAAACACCTAGCTGGTAAATTCTTATCTGTGGGCCATAGCGCGGCCTCCGATCGGATCGCCTAGCGAACCTGACCGAGAACCTTGGTGTAGACGCAAACCCTGCGGGACGGATCGTATCCGTTGGCCCGGTAGTAGTCAGCGACGCCGCCAGCCCGCTGTGACACCAGCCATATGTGCACATAGCCCAATCGGAGGGCTTCGTCCTCGATCAGACGAAGGAGGCCTGTGCCAATCCCCTTTCGCTGATATCGTGGCAAGATGGCGATTTCCGCGACGTGCACACCACGGCCGATTGCTGAAGTATGCGGCAAGCCGAAGGCGAACCCGACAAGTTCATCCTCGTCGAACGCTGCAAATCCCAGAAAGCCCGGTGTCGTCGTGAGTTCGTCAAGGCGTGACGTCGCTGTCTCGATGCTCCAGTCCTCGAGCCATGGAGGCTCAGCGTAAGCCTCGACAATGATAGATCCCCTGCACAACGCTTCGGAACGGCTTACTCTCTTCAAAAACACTGGCATGCGAACCTGCTGTAACTGCGACTGCGACATAAAAAAACATGTGCGACACGCGACATAACCTTGGCGTGACGATCGTGAGTTAACCACACAGTTGCGCAAAGATGCCGTGACTTCATCGTGACACGCGTTTTGCGGGAGATCGAATGAGGCTGGCAATTGCATTTTTTGCAGGAACGGAGCAGCGTCTACGAACAGGTAAGGGCGATGGTTTCTGGGTCGGCTGCCAACAGGTCGATGTCAGCTGCTCGGTTCCTGCTTGGTGAAAAGGACAACTGCGCGATGACCCGCCTAGACTGGCGGATACCGCCTGGGCCGGTGTCCCAGCGTCCGCATTTGACCACTTGAAGCGCCCGGCGAAATCGCCCCTCTTGACCTGCCACCAGAAAGGAATGCCGCGTTGAGCCGTATTTTCATAACGGGTTCCACCGATGGTCTCGGCCTCGCTGCGGCGCGCACATTGATGGCTGAAGGCCACGATGTGGTGCTCCACGCCCGCACGAGCGATCGCGCATCCGCAATCGCAGTCCTGTCGTCTCGCCCGGCGGGTATCGTCATCGGCGATCTCAGCAGCGCCGATGAGACGCGATCCATCGCCGGCCAAGTGAACGATATAGGACGCATGGACGCCATCATCCACAATGCGGGCATCTACCTTGAGCAGAGCCGGGGCAATACTCCGGAGGGTCACGCCAAGACAATCGCGGTGAACACACTTGCCCCCTACATCCTCACTGCTCTCATCAAACGCCCCCATCGCCTGGTCTACCTCACGAGCGGCATGCATATCGGCGCTGGCGTCCCCTTGCGCGATATCGACTGGACGAAACGGCCCTGGAATGCCAGCCAGGCATATTCTGAGAGCAAGCTTCACGTGGCGACACTTGCGGCCACGGTTGCTCGTTATTGGCCGGAGGTGTCGAGCAACGCGGTAAATCCCGGGTGGGTGCCTACTAAAATGGGCGGAGCGGGAGCGCCGGATGATCTTGAGATGGGGCACCTGACCCAGACCTGGCTTGCAGTCAGCGATGACGGGGCAGCCGAGAAGGTTAGCGGTGGCTACTGGTATCACCGCCAGCAAATGAAGGCTGCCAGCGAGGTGACGGACCAACGTTTCCAGGATGAGCTCATGGACCGCCTCGCCGACTTAACAGGCATCAGGCTGTTCTGAACCCTTGGCGCACAACCCCAGCCGGTGCTTCGACCGGCGAACCGTCGATCTAGATCTGGCCGAACTAACTCCATAGAAGTCGCAGTAAATCACCTCTTTACAACTAACATGTTAGTCTGTTACGCCTGACACGTTATTGAGGAGGATTGGTGTTGACACAAAAATTCGGGCTTTCCGTCGCTCTTGCCACACCGTTCGAAAGCAACGGCGATATCGCGATCGGTGCGATGATCCAGCAGGCCCGTAGAAGCCTCGCTGCCGGATGCTCGAGCGTGACGCTGTTCGGAACGACAGGTGAGGGATCCTCTATTGGAACGACGGAACGCGAACGTGTGCTCGCCGCCTTTCTTGATGCAGGGATAGCAGCAAAAGATGTCGTGGTCGGCGTGCTGGTTGACGCTGCCGAAGACGCGGCGATGCAGGCGGCTCACGCGCTTTCCAATGGTGCCCGCAATATCCTTCTTGCTCCACCCTCCTACTTCAAGAATGTCAGCGATGACGGCCTCTTCAAGTGGTTTTCGGCTGTGTTCGCCCTCATGGGAGAGGAAGCGCGAGACGTCATCGTCTACAATATTCCCTCCGTAACAATGGTTCCGCTGACGGTGTCGCTGATCGGTCGGCTGCGGACCGCGTTTCCGAAGATCGTCACAGGCGTCAAGGATTCCTCCGGCGACTGGCCGTTCACGGAAACGCTGCTCAAGGCGCATGGCGACCTCGTCATCCTGGTGGGCGACGAACGTCACCTCGCCAAAGGCGTGCGGCTCGGCGGCCAGGGGGCGATTTCAGGCATGGCAAATTTCGTGCCCGGCGAGGTCAAGCTGATGGCGGAAGAGGGCAGGGACGATTCGCGCATTGAGGACTTCGTTGCCGAACTGTTGAAGTATCCCGTGACCGCTGCGGTGAAAGCCATGGTGGCTCGCCTGACGGAAGATGAAAAGTGGCTTGCGGTTCGTCCGCCGCTCGTTTCAATATCCAGCGAAGGGCAGGCGCAACTTGCTCTGGCCTTCGACAGTCTTTTCCGCTCTAAGGCTGCATAGGTCAGAAATGTTTCTGGGGGAGGCGATGGACGGAACGGACGAACAGCCGACACTGCGGGAGAAGGCGTATGAGAGCTTCACGCGCCATCTCCTCGCGCGTGACGTGCGTCCCGGCCAGTTCGTTTCGCAGCGCCGTCTCGTGGAATTGACTGGGCTGACGCTTGGTGCCATCCGTGAACTTATCCCGAGGCTTGAAGCCGAAGGACTGATCAAGACCGTGCCGCAGCGCGGGTTACAGATCGCTCATATTGATCTCAACCTCATTCGCGAAGCGTTTCAGCTGCGCGTGTTTCTGGAAAAGGAAGCGGTGGCGCTTTTCACCCGCTCTGCGTCGGATGAAACAGTGTCCAGGCTACTGAAGCAGCATCGGGATATCGCCGACGCCATTCGAAATGGCGATGCGTCGCACGAACTGGAAGTGCGTGCACAAGCCGTCGACTGGGGCATGCACGACGCCTTTATCGATGCGCTTGGCAATTCAATCATTTCGAACGCTTACGGCGTGAACTCGATCAAGATGCGGCTGATCAGTCAGGATCGTTTCCGCATTGACGGTCGCGTCGGCCCTGTGATGGGCGAGCACCTGACGGTGCTTGAGGCGATCGAACGACGATCGGTGGACGACGCCGTCAACAGCCTTGTCGCACACATCAACCATGCAAGGGACCGTGCGCTCAGGATATAATTTTGAACAATCAGCCGGAGGTGAGGAGATCGCCGGCAAAAGGAGGAGAAAACGCATGCCAACATTCATGAATCCGACGAGGCGCGGCTTTCTGGCGGGAACCGCCGCTCTTGGCGCAAGTAGCATGCTCGGCGTGAGATCGGCATCGGCTGCCGTCGACTGGAAGCGCTTTGCCGGCACCACGCTCGAGGTCAACCTGGTCAAAAGCCCACGCAGTGAAACGCTGATCAAGTACCTGCCTGAATTCGAGGAGCTCACCGGTATCAAGGTCAATGCTGAAGCGACGCCCGAACAGCAGCAGCGCCAAAAGACCACCATTGAGCTGAGTTCGGGAAAGCCGAGCTTCGACGTCGTGCATATGAGCTACCATGTTCAGAAACGACAGTTCGAAAAGGGCGGCTGGCTTGCCGATATCAGCGGCTTTCTCAAGGATCCGTCACTCACCGATCCATCGCTGGTGGAGACCGATTTCGCCGAGGCCGGAATGACCTTCGCCAAGGATCCCGACGGCGTCTTGCGTTCCCTTCCGTTCTCGGTCGACTATTGGATCATCTACTGGAACAAGGCGCTGTTTGAGAAGAAGGGTCTTTCCTACCCGACAACCTTCGAGGAATTGGCAAGTGCTGCAGAGGCGCTCACCGATCCATCCACCAACACCTACGGTTTTGTCGCTCGCGGCCTGAAGAACGCCAATACGCCGGTCTGGACAACGCTGATGCTGGGTTATGGATCGAGCCCGCTCGGTCCGGACGGAAAGCTGCGAACGACGTCGCAAGAAGCCGTCGATGCGGCCGCCCTCTACCAACGACTGATGACCAAGACGGCCCCTCCCGGCGTTTCAGGGTTCAACTGGGCTGAGGCGCAATCAGCCTTCCTGCAGGGAAAGATCGGTATGTGGCTGGACGGTGTTGGCTTTGCTCCGCCGATCGAGAACCCGGAAAAGTCGCGCGTTGTCGGCCAGGTCGGGTATGGCATAATGCCAAAAGGTCCGAAGGCGCAAGCCGCGGCAACCACCGGCGACGGCCTTGGTGTCGTCGCTGCAAGTCAGAACAAGGAAGCAGCCTATCTCTTTTGCCAATGGGCCATCTCGCATGAAATGGGGGCCCGTCTGCTGCAGGCCGGTGCTGGCGTTCCATTCCGCCAGTCCATCCTTCAGGATGCAAAGGTTCGTGAAGGCGTCAAGATGCCCAGCGCCTGGCTCGACGCCGTTGTCGGTTCCGGAAAGGTCTCGCAGCTCACGCTGCCCGTCATCATACCGGTCACGGAATTTCGTGACATCTATGGCGTCGGCCTGACCAACATGATCGGTGGCGCCGATCCTGCAGCAGAACTGAAGACGGCGACGGCCCAGTTCGAACCCGTCCTGGCGAGAAGCGAGGGGTAATGACCTCGGTGAGCATCGAAACGGCCACAGTGGCCAACGCGGCTTCAAAAGGAAGGAGCAAACCGGGTCGGTTTGCTCCCAACTACTGGCCTTTTGTCATCCCGGCGCTGATCGTCATCGCCGCCGTCATCGTCTTTCCATGGGTGTTTACGCTATGGATGAGCGTGAACCACTGGACGCTCGGCCAGTCGCAAGTCTTTGCCGGACTGGACAACTATTCCCGCCTGGCCGTCGACATGCGCTTCTGGGAGTCACTGGGGCATACCGTGCTCTATACGACGCTCTCGGTGGTAGCGCCCCTTTTTCTGGGGACGCTCGCAGCCCTGATCTTCGATACGCAATTTCCGCTGCGCGGTCTTTTGCGCGGCATATTCGTGATGCCGATGATGGCCACGCCGGTGGCCATCGCGCTGGTCTGGACCATGATGTTCCATCCGCAGCTCGGCGTGCTCAACTACCTCCTCTCCCTCATAGGTATCGGTCCGCAGGAGTGGATCTATAACCAGAGCAGCGTCATCCCTTCGCTGGTTCTGGTCGAGACCTGGCAGTGGACGCCTCTTGTGATGCTGATCGTACTTGGCGGGCTGGCGGCGGTCCCCCGCGAGCCATATGAAAGTGCTGAGATCGACGGAGCCAATGCCTGGCAGAAATTCCGCTACCTGACACTGCCGATGATCGCGCCATTCCTGATGATCGCCGTAATGATCCGCAGCATCGATGCCGTGAAAAGCTTCGACATCATCTATGCAATGACCCAGGGCGGCCCGGGCACGGCTTCGGAGACGATCAACATTTATCTCTACAACACTGCCTTTTCCTACTACGACATCGGTTACGGATCCGCCATGGCCGTCGTCTTTTTCATCCTTATCGTTCTGATCTCCTTCGTTCTTCTGATGCTCCGCCAGCGTGCCAACTGGTCCGACGGGGAGGCACGCTGATGAAGCGCAGAACGCTCGATCGCGTAGGATTGCTGTTCGTTGCGCTCGTGATGATTTCGCCAGTCATCCTGTTCTTCCTCTGGATGATCTCGCTGTCGTTGAAATATGAAATCGACAATGGCGCCTATCCCCCGATCTTCATACCGGAGCGCTTCGCCTGGTCGAACTATCTGAAGGTCTTTGAGGAGAACAACTTCTTCCTCTACCTCTGGAATTCGGTGTTGGTAACGGGCGCAGCGACGCTTCTGGCGCTGCTTATTGGCGTGCCAGCTGGATATGGCATCGCGCGTCTAAAGGCGGAGAAGTCAGCGATGGTCATCATGATCGCGCGCATGACGCCCGGGCTTTCCTTCCTGATCCCGCTCTTTCTGCTGTTCCAGTGGCTCAACCTGCTCGGCACACTGCTGCCACAGATCATCATTCACCTCGTGGTCACGGTGCCAATCGTCGTTTGGATCATGATCGGCTATTTCGAGACGACACCGATGGAGCTGGAGGAGGCTGCAAGCATCGACGGCGCGACACCCTGGCAGGTTTTTCGCCTGGTCGCTCTGCCTATTGCAAGGCCCGGCATTGTCGTCGCCTTCATCCTGTCGGTCATTTTCTCGTGGAACAACTTCGTCTTCGGCATTGTGCTCGCCAGTCGACAGACACGCACGCTTCCAGTCGCTGTCTACAATATGCTCTCGTTCGAACAGGTGAGTTGGGGTCCGCTTGCGGCGGCGGCGTTGATTGTCACCTTGCCCGTGCTGATATTGACGGTCTTTGCGCAACGGCAGATCGTGGCCGGCCTGACAGCCGGAGCCGTCAAGTGAGCGGTGAGGGTATGGATTTGACAACGCCATTTGCCTTCGACGCCCCGCCGGGGCCGGCACGCCGCGTTCTGTGTGTCGGCGCGGCGGTCCTGGACACATTGTTTCGCGTGCGCTCGTTGCCCATTGGCCAGGGCAAAATACTGCCCTACGACATGCTTCAGGTCGCCGAAGGCATGGCGTCGAGCGCGGCCTTCGCAGTTGCGCGGCTGGGCGGCAATGCCAGCCTGTGGGGTGCCGTTGGCAATGATGCTATCGGTGAACGCATCGTTGCGGAGCTCGGCAACAGCGGCATCGATACCAGTGGCATGGTGCAGGCAGAAGGCGCCCGCTCGGCGGTTTCGACAATCCTGATCGATGATCAGGGCGAGCGCTTGATCGTACCATTCTACGATGCGGGGCTGCATGATACGGTCAAGCCGGTCACGGCACAGGACGTTTCTCGCTTCGATGCAGTGCTGGTCGATGTCCGATGGCCGAAGCTCGCGATGCGGTCGCTTCTGGCTGCCAGGGAGGCGGGCAAGCCGGCCATTCTCGATGGCGACGTTGCAGGCGATGGCGTGATCGAGATGCTCGCACCGGCTGCCAGCCACATCGTGTTCTCACAACCGGCCGCTGAGCGGCTCGCCGGAACGGCTGATCTGGTGGAGGTCGTCGGCCATCTGAAGCGAAAGTTCGAACATGCCTTCATCAGTGTCACTGCCGGCGAAAACGGCTCCGTCTGGTTCGATGACGCAACCGGCAAAATCGTCCGTCTTGCGGCTCCTGTGGTGAAGGCCGTCGATACACTTGCGGCTGGCGATATATTCCATGGCGCATTTGCGCTGGCTACCGCAGAAGGCATGCCGATCGAAGAGACAATGCGATGGTCATCCATGGCGGCGGCGCTGAAGTGCCAGGTCTTTGGCGGACGCACCGGCGCGCCAACCAGGGCCGAGCTTCGCGACGCCCTGCTAGACTGGAGCGCTTGTGCGGCAATCGAGCCGCCGGGCCGGCAGACCTTTGCCTGATGCCGATCCTAATTTCATGTAGTAGCCGCTGCCATTTCTGACGTGATGTCGGCTACCAAGCGGAACATGTCCGTCTTGGCCTGTCTGGTGGATTTTAGCGGCGTGTTCCTATCGTCACGGGATGACGGGCGATCGTCGCCAATGCCAAGCGTGGGCGAAGACATGATCTTCGAACCTAGATGACCGCCGCGCGCCAACAACTGGTGGTAGGCAGGATGGCTTCGAGGACGCTATTCAAGCGGCGCTGCACACTTAGCAAAGGTGTTTTTGCTATTCAAGAGACTGTAAAGTCTAGTGCAACACGCGGCGGCATTTAAACGAGTACAAGATACTTGCATTGGAAATGTCCTGCCGGCAACCAGTCTGTGCGGCCTGCGCATGTCGAGGGGGAGAAATGCTCGTTAGGCCAAGCCCCTAGTTCGTTACACGAAACCCCTTTGCGAACTGGCATTGCAGGCCGTTGGAAACTCCGGAATGACGCCCGGCGTTCCTCTCCCAACTATACACAGCCGTCAATATTATGATTCGCTGAAATACAGTAGTCTAAATTAAGGTTATCCGTCGTTAACTGTACTTGAGAGATACTCCCAATATTAACAAATCATTTGCGGATCTAAGATTAGATTTTTGAGATAAAAACAGCGAGGATGCAATGCGCACTTCCAGTTCTGACCTGACGCCTTTTTCCGGCAAGGACTTTACACGCCGAATAGTCTTTCCGATGGCAAGCGTTCTGGTGGTCGCCATCCTGGTCGTAATTGCTTTTGTTGTTCTATCTGCGCGTCAGCAAAACAACTTGGAAGTTGATGCATCAACGAAGCTTGCAACGACAGCCCTTCAGGTTAAAGCGCGCGAGGTTGGACGAAACCTGCGTGACTATACCGTCTGGGAAGATGCCTATAAAAACCTGCATGAAAAAGTCGACCTGGAATGGGCAGCCACAGACGGCAACATTGGAGCAAACATCTACGAAGGCCTTGGCTATGAGATGGCGTTTGCGGTCGATTCAAGCGGGAAAACGGTCTACGCGCTGATCAATGGGGTGCCGCAGAAGGTAGAGGCGCTATCGGTCATGCCACGCGGCCTGCGGGATCTCCTCCATGTAGCTTCCATTCAGACCGATCCCGTCACGAGTGTGATCAAGTCAGGCAGCGACATCTATCTCGTGGCCGCCAATGGCCTGGTCCCGCCGTCCGTCGAAAGGTCGAGCGTGAAATCGTCAGAGCTCACAATGCTTGTTTTCGCAAAGCTGCTCGACCAGAAATTCCTCGACCGGATCGGACATGACTACCTGCTTTCTGACCTGAAGATTTCACTCGAAGCGGCAAACAGCGCTGAAGCGTCAATCCCATTGATGTCGCAGGATCGGGTTTTCCTCGGGTTGATCACGTGGTCGCCTTTTAAGCCAGGCTACCAACTCCTTCGTTTCATCCTGCCGCCGCTAGGTATTGTGCTGGCGGTGCTCACGGCATTCGCTGTTCTTGTCGTCAGAAATGCCCGCCGTTCGACGAAAGCGCTTGAGGAGTCCGCGAAAACGGTGGAGGCCTATGCCCAGACGCTTAAGGAAAGCGAAGTGCGTTTCAAGGATGTCGCCGAAGCATCCTCGGATTGGATCTGGGAGAGCGATCAGACCTTGAGGCTGGTCTATTTTTCCGCCCGCTTCACAGAGGTCACCGGCCTTGCTGCAGCGAGCGTGCTCGGCAAGACGTTCAAGCAATTCTTCTCCAGCGACTCAGACACAGACGGTTGGAGACGACTGATAGAAGGCACGCACGATCATACATCTTTCCGCGATCTGCGCTGCTGCTATCGCGACGCCGACGGCCACACCCGCATATGCCGTTTGGCAGGTCGCCCAATCCTTGCGCCAACAGGTGAATTCCTTGGTTTCAGAGGGACTGCAACTGATATCACGGAAGAGGTAGAGGCGCAGGAACGCGCAAGTCACCTTGCCCACCATGACGCTTTGACGGGGCTTCCCAATCGCGTGCTCTTCCGCGAGCGGTTGAACGTGGCGCTGGCTGCAAATGCCGAACAGACCTCGCGCATCTCGATCATCTGCCTCGATCTGGATCATTTCAAGGAGGTCAACGACACGCTTGGCCACGGAGCCGGCGACGTCCTCCTGCAACAGCTATCAAGCCGCCTCATGGGCTGCATTCGCCAGCACGACACGGTCGCAAGGTTGGGCGGCGATGAGTTTGCCATCATCCAGGTCGGTGTGAACCAACCTTTGGAAGCGGAGGAACTAAGCCGTCGGCTTATCGAAGAGGTACGTGCACCTTTCACGATTGAAGGCCAGGACCTCCATATTGGCGTGAGCATCGGGATCGCGATTGCCGATACGACCAGCAGTGATCCTGAACGCCTCCTCAAGAACGCAGATATTGCCCTCTATCGGGCAAAACAGGGTGGGCGTGCGACCTACAGAATATTCGAAGCCCAGATGGATGCCGAACTACAGGAAAAAAAGGCTCTGGAGTACGATCTGCGTCAAGCCGTTCTCAAGGACGAGCTTGAGGTTCACTACCAGCCTTTGATCGATCTCCAAAAACGTGAGGTTGCCGGCGTCGAGGCGCTGGTGCGCTGGCGCCACCCCGTTCGTGGCCTGGTGTCTCCCGCAGACTTCATTCCGCTGGCTGAAGAGACCGGCCTTATCATCTCCATCGGCGAGTGGGTTCTCGAAACCGCTTGCCGCCAGGGGCTCGAGTGGGACGATGTGAGGGTGGCTGTCAATCTTTCGCCGGTTCAGTTCCGAAACAGAGAGCTGGTCGAGACCGTTCGTCAGGTTCTGGTCAAGACCGGTTTCGAGCCTGCGCGCCTTGAACTCGAAATCACCGAGAGTGTGCTCATAAACGACGCCACGGCTGCTCTTGAAATCCTGAGCGGACTGAAAGCGCTCGGCGTGAAAATTGCCATGGATGATTTCGGAACCGGCTATTCATCGCTGGGCTATCTGAACTCCTTCCCGTTTGACAAGATCAAGATCGACAAGTCGTTCATTGGCGACATGAGCAGCAAGGACAAATCAGGCGCCATCGTCAAGTCCGTCATCAGCCTCGGCCAGAGCCTGAATATGACCACCACAGCCGAAGGGGTAGAAACCTCTCAACAGGCAGCATTCCTGAGACAGGAGGGATGTGATCAGTTGCAGGGCTACTACTTCAGCAAGCCGGTTACGGCGACAGAGATCGCAGCCTTTATCGAAAACTGGGATTACCAAAAGTCGATTGATGAGATTGCCGCATAGGGTCGGCAAGCACACGAACAAAATCATTTAAAAACCAGGTCCAAGAACATGAATGCGCACGCTTTATCGGCCGAACAGTCGACGGGCTTCTCCCCTCGAGAACTTCAGGCACAGCTTCACGGCGCACTTCCTGCCCTCGAAAAAGCGCGGCAGGTCGGCAGTCCTCTTCGAAACTTCGAAAGTGTCGATGAGGTCGTCCATGAACTGCAGCCATCTGAACCGGTCTTTTGCATCGCACCCGCACAATTGAGAGACGCTGCGGCAAGCTTCCAGCCGTTTCCCGGTCGGCCACTCTATGCTGTAAAATGCAATCCCCACCCATATGTCCTCGAAACTTTGTTTAGGTCGGGCATCACAGATTTCGACGTGGCATCGTTGGATGAGGTGAAACTGATTGACAGCCTGTTTGGCAAGGCCGCAGGGCAGTTCTTCAACAATCCGGCAAAAACGCGTCCGGCAATCCGCGTCGCTAGCGAGCGCCATAATATTCGCTTCTATACAGCTGACTGCGCGGACGAGATCGAAAAGATCATCGACGAAACGGGCGGTGGCGACGACCTTGTCATTGCCGTCAGACTGGCAACTCGTGGGGCGGAAGCGCGCTACGTGCTCTCCACCAAGTTCGGTGCCCAGCCGGATGATGCAGTTCGGATGTTGAACCTCATCCACGATCGCGGCATCAGGGCGGGAATCTCTTTCCACGTTGGTTCACAGTGCCTGGCTCCAAATGCGTTTGCCAATGCCGTTGAGCTTGCAGGCAAGGTCTCGAGGAAGGCCGGTGTCGAACTGAGCGTGCTCAATGTCGGCGGGGGGTTCCCCGCCCCATATCCTGGAGATGACATTGCCGGACGGGAGCAATACATCGGACAGATCGCTCGCGCCTCGCGCAAAATCGGCCTGCCACGGAGCTGTATTATCCTGTGTGAGCCGGGCCGCGCGCTTGTCGCCACATCCGGTACGACCATTGTCCAGGTCGTGATGCGCCGCGAACGCAATCTGTTCATTAATGACGGAATATTTGGAACTTTGCAGGAACTTGGTCATCCGCAGGAACGCCGACCCGTGCGGCTCATCCGTGGTGGCGTTCGACCACCCTCATCGAACGTTGATTTCAAGGTCTGGGGTCCGACATGTGACTCCAACGATGTTCTTGGCGCTCCATTCAATCTGCCGGCCGATGTCCGAGAAGGCGATTGGATCGAGGTTGGAATGATGGGGGCATATAGCCTTTCGATGCGCACGCATTTTAACGGATTCTTCACCGACCAGATCGTCTCGATCGGGGCTTGAGCGGCAGATGGTGAGCGGGGCAACAAACCGGATAACCGCCTCCCTGATCGGCGCCGTCGGGGTCGTGCTTTGGGCGACTGAGACAACGCTCGTCACTTACACTACCGCCATTCCTCCGCTTCAAACCGTTGCAATTGCATTTCTCTTCGCAGCGGCGATGTCTCCGCTTGTCTGGCTGGCTACGCGCACCCACCCGCTGGCGGCCTTCCGTCAGCCAATGGGTGTGTGGCTCTTGATGGTTGGATCGCTGGTTGGCTACCACGCTTGTATCTACTATGCGACGCAAAAGGCCCCGCCCGCCGCGGCGGCTTTCCTTCAGGGCACCACCCCACTGATGATCGTTCTTGGATCGGCTTTCCTTCCAGGCGAGCGGCTGAGATGGTGGCATATCGTCGGGGCGGCGATGGGGCTAGGTGGCGTTCTCATCCTCATCGATACCGGCGGGTATTCGTCAGTGGCCGAGGGCGGCGCGGCGTTCTATCTATCACTCATAGGAGGCGCCGCCGCCCTTTGGGGCCTCTATTCAGTTTTCACAAGGACGCTGCCGGAAGTCCCGACCTCTACACTCGGAGTGTTTTACGCAGCTTCCGCAGTTGTCTCGTTCGTGGCCCATCTGAGCCTCGAAGAATGGGTTCAGCCAGACAGAGCTGAGTGGCTGGCGATGGCGGCCCTTGGGTGCCTGCCGATGGGCCTTGCGATTTACTTCTGGGATCACGGGCTGAAGCGTGGTGACATTCAGGCACTTGGAGCATTCGCATACGTCGAGCCGTTCATAGGCGCCGCACTCGTTGCGACGTTCACGACGGCAGTGTTTGATATATCGTTGCTGTGGTCCGGATTGCTTGTGGTCGGGGGCGCGATTGTCGCCAGCGCAAGTCTTTGGCAGCGCGAGACGCGGGCGGATTCACTTGACGATCGGTGCCGAGAACTGAACCAGCCGAGAGACCTCGTTGAAGCCCTTAAGAACGTCACGACCAAACAGGACCTGGCGTCGGTTAGCAACCGCATACTCGAACGACTTGTGGAGATCGGGAAAAACTATTCTGATCCCCGCAAACACGATCGGGAGATTGCGGAACTCCTTCATGCGTTGGGCGTCACGATCCATATCTGGGACCAATGCGAGAGCTCACCGCAGTCTGACCGACTGGTTGCATGAACCGGAAGCCAACAGCCGTGACAATAGTGTATCCTTGTTGTCCGCTTTTTTTAAAGGAGCGTGTCATGCGCACTATTTTGATCTTCGGCCCGTTAGGTGCATTGAGTTTGGCGGCCTGCACCTCCGCGTACGCTGATCTGCATCCTATCCCGGGAAGCCTCACATATGGGGGAAAGGTCATGCATTCCCCTTATAAGCCGGGCACGGTCATCAGCAACACGTTCCTCAGCAAGTTCGGCTATCGTATCTCGGAGCGATATGTTGTCCAGCCGAACGGGACGCTAAAGCTTACCTATCAAAAGCAAGGGCAAGACTACTATTTCGAGTAGCGCGAGTGCATAGAAGCAGCCGTATCTGGTAAGGTTCGCGCAAGCCAGGCTGCATAAGTATGACTTATTGCTTTCTCCCAAGATTTGATGCCTATGCAGTTTTTCATCACCTAGTTGCCCCGCGACATGCGGGGCTTTCAATTGGTTGGGCGTCCATCGGACGACTGCCTCCAAGAGAGCCGTACTCGCGTGGCGAAAAGTCCTTGTGAGCGCTGCCCATCGGATTCGACGAGGGCGACCCAATTCTGGCGTCGAAGGCAGTGCGGCCCGACTGTTGCGGACAGCCGCAACCAGCAGCCGATGGCCACGGCGTACGAGCTCACTTGCAGTTCGAGTGTTATTCGACCAGCCCGAAGATTGGCCCGAAGCCGCCGTGCCAGGATTTGTCATTGCGACCCATGGCCGGGTTGTAAATTCCCACTCCTCGTCCACCATCGAGAAACAACGCATTGGGGCATTTCAAATGGTCGCGGAACAGCCGCGAGAAGTCATGGAAGTTCACCCTGGATTCACTAATCGCGAAAGTAACCGCGCCACCGTGGCAGGCTCCCACACCGCTCCGACGCGTTCTGTCTGTAGATCCTACAATAAAGATCGGATTCACCTTGTTCTGGATAACGAGCATCGGACCAGATTGGGTTGCAAGCCGCACCTTGGGTTGCGCCTTTAGAAATTCATCTGTCGGGAGGATGCCGGCACCTGCTTCGTCAATAAAAAACACCCCATTCGGCTTCTTATAGAAATTCGGTACGGTGGGGCCGGCAACTCCAGCCGTCCCAGCCGTGTTGGCGGGTCGCATTTCGCGGCCGTTCTCGACATAAAGTCCCAATGGTGAAAAATCGGGAAGGTACATCCCGGCGTTGACCGCAAACGTTAGCGTTCGGCCCTCTGCATCAACGGCCTGCGCAACGCTTGACAGATGGCGATAAGGCTCGTCATTGGCGTTCTTCCAAAACAAACGCAGGTCGCCTTTACCCGCCTCTAGGGTACAAACGATGTAGCTGGCCTTTTCGAAGGTTTGTTGTTCGCATGGTTGTGCGAGAGCTGGTTGCAAGGACAGTATTGCTGCCCCCAGTAACGCAACTGTAAATAGCGCCGCATGTCTAAGGTTGGTCATGGGTCTCACGCCGCCTTTTTTTCTTCCATATCACCTTTGGCGGTACTCATCTGTCTGTCAAATGCGGGAATTTGAATGGGTCTGATCCCGAGACGTCGTCGATCCGACATGAACAACTTATAGTGAAGGAGGGCGCAAAGTGATACTGCGCTCTTTTGCGGTGCAGGTTATCATCCTGTCTTGGCCTGGTGATCATTGGAAACCGGTATTCAAGTTTCGTCATCAGCCTGAGAAGGTTGCCGATGGCCGCAGCATCACCGGTAGATTTCGGTTTTTGGAGGAGAGCACCGCTTTCGAATGGCTGCCTGCTGGTAGCAAGGGCCCGACCTCCTCGTCAGGCCGGACCCTCCTGTCGCCGCCTCATGCGAGCACGGCGGCGGCGAGATAGTCCATCGCGTCTCTCCGGTCAAGAATAGCATGGGCTGTGAAAGAGAAATGAAGGCCGCGCAGTCGCTGTTCGGTCACTGAGACCCACAATTCGGTATCAGCTCTTTCAACCAGGATTGTGTCGCGGAACAATCCAAGTTGCCCGAGGATCGTTAGCGAACTGATGCGGCGGTAAAGACGTTCCGTGAGGTGGTGGTCGCGCGCCAAGAGCTCGGTCGTCTCTTCGAGGGTCAGAAGTGGCGGCCGGATCCAAGCGAAAAGCTTGACCGCCATGAGCAAGCCTGCGCGCAATAGTGCTAGGCGGAACTGGATTGCCCGGTACGCCGTTCTTCTGTTGGAAGGAGGAACCGCCATGCCATCTCAGCGACCCGAATTCGAAAATAAGGTGATGAGCGTACCGCAAGCAGTCGGAGAAACGCGACAAGCCGCGCCCGCGGCGGTGCATCTCCCCGCGTTGACCGATGAACAGCGAAATCTGCTCGAAGCCTACAGACTCGGCCAACTCGACGAGAAGAGGTTTCAAGAGTGTCTGGCTGACGATCCTATCTTGTCGGACTATGTTCGAAAGGTATGTCGCCCGACTAACCCCTCGGGTAAAAACTACTAAGTACTGCAAATTGCAGGCCGCCGACCTTGCTTGCACAACATGTTCGGCGAGGCAAAATGAAAAAACGGCGGCCAATGCCCCAGCGGTGCCAAAACACCCACCATTGGAGCCCAAGCGAAGAGAAACCGACCAAATGACATGTGAGGCGAATTCTCTAAATTGGCGCTATTGGTACGATCAGGTCGTAGGCTACCTTGGCCTCATCTGCAGCTGCTAGAAAGGCCAGCCTCGCGTCTTCGGGGGTTGATGTACCGATTGTGACACCTTCACACAGTTCCAATGCCGAGACGAAAGCTTTGCCTTGGGCAACCGGCCAAGCTGTGGTCAGTAGTTCCACTGCGTCACGCGTGGTGGCGATTGTGTAAACTTGCCCGCTTCGCTGGCACGCGATCATGACGGGGAGTTCCGATGTCGAATGTCCACCGCAATACCTCCAGCTTGTGAAGATTCTTACGCTCGCTTGTCGTAAAAGTTGAAGGCGTAAGTTCAAGAGAGGGGGCGTCGGGAAGCCCGCACAATCGCTAAAATGCCCCGCCAAGAGTGGCGAGGCAAATTTCGTGCTGAACATCGCGCTAGAGTGCTTCGATAGGCTTAAGATAGGGCGCTGCGGCTCCTTTTCACCGGCGCGGCGTCTCTTTGTGCGGATAATGCTCCCAGCACCACCAGCGAGTTTCAAGGGTGGCCGCCGAGGAGAAGCCGAAACCTCCCCACTTTCCGCAGCCGGCCACGGAGCATAGATGCTCAACGTGGATATTGGCGCCAGGCGCTTTCGAGTGACCTTCAATCGACATCCTGGCTGCCCTTCGTTTCCGTGTGCCTTATCAGCCGGTGATATAGTCTTCCAGCGCCGCGGTTTCTTGCAATCCTGCCAATAACTATTCAGTTTTCAGTCTCAGTGAGCCGGCGGTCTCCAGGTGTGCTTCTTCTTCGCAACTCGCGCTGATCCCGGTGGCTCAAGCATGGTAGGGTCGAGGATCAGCGATATGTTCGCATCGCGGGCCGCGAGAATAAAGACCTCGCGAGCTCCGTTGCCGTTGATCTGCGCATCTAGCGCCCGCAAACATGCAGACACGGCGCCTCGCCACAGGTCCCCTCTCTGATTATCCGGCCAACTGCTCAACAGCGTCGTCCCGAGGTCCGCAACACTAGTGACTATAGCAAATTCTCCCGGTTCTGTCGCAATCGCAATCCAGCGTATCGGCACTGCTGACATATCGTGTTGCATCGCATCCTCCCGCTGCAGACGCGATTCAACGGGCAAGGAGATGATTCGTTCCGGGAACATGAGCGACGTAGTAGCGGGTCGGGTTCCGCCACCATCGCCCCAACTTCGCACCTCCGCGATTTCTTCCAATCTCGATGATATCGATCAGTTTCGCCGAGGTGACAATCTAGCCTCGGCATAACCCAGCGGGTTGACTGACAATATGTGCCAACTGCCGTTGGGAAGCTGCGTTGCGACGTGGAATGGAACGGTGAATTCATTGCTCATGGTGCTCTCCTTGACGCGAGAACAGCATGAAATGATCTATTGTAGGATGTACAGTCGAAGCGACGATGTGCCATTTCCTACTCACAGCGGCCTCTCCTAAACCGGGGAGGGATCGTGTCCATGGGAGTGGTGTAGCTGACGGCTGATTGCCGTGCTTTCCGACGTCGGGTCGGAGGGGATATCAGCGTGCCACAGCGGGCAGACTGATTTGCGGATCATCGCTCATTTGGGCCATCGTCTCAAGCGTCATATACCTTGCGCGTTGGACGGCCCATTCATCATTCTGTTCGAGCAGCAGTGCACCGACGAGACGGACGATGGCTTCGTCGTTCGGAAAGATGCCGACGACCTCGGTGCGGCGTTTGATTTCGCCGTTGAGACGTTCAATTGGATTCGTCGAGTGGAGTTTTGCCCGGTGCTCTTTCGGGAAGGTCATATAGGCGAGCACGTCCTCTTCAGCGTCGTCCATGATGGTGGCAAGCTTGGGCACTTTCGGTCTGATCTGATCGGCAACGCTGCGCCACTGAGCGCTGGCTGTCTCCGGCGTCTCTTGGGCAAACGCCGTTGCGATGAAGGCGGATACCACCCGCCTGCCGCTCTTTCCGGCATGTGCCAGGACGTTCCGCATGAAGTGAACCCGGCACCGTTGCCAGGTGGCGTTGAGAACCTTGGTGACGGCGGCTTTGAGACCTTCATGCGCATCGGAGACGACGAGCTTCACGCCCCGCAATCCTCGACGTGTCAGCCTGCGCAGGAACTCTGTCCAGATCGGCTCGGCCTCGGACGTGCCGACTTCCATACCCAGGACCTCGCGCCGTCCGTCGTTGTTGACGCCGACTGCGATAATGACGGCGACCGAGACGATGCGGCCGCCGCGCCGGACCTTGAGGTAGGTCGCGTCCACCCAGACGTATGGCCACTCGCCTTCGATGGGGCGGTCGAGGAACGCCTTCACCTTGACGTCGATCTCCTCGCACAAGCGGCTCACCTGGCTTTTGGAAATGCCGCTCATCCCCATGGCTTTGACGAGATCGTCGACAGAACGCGTCGATATTCCTTGGATGTACGCCTCCTGGATAACGGCTGTCAGAGCTTTCTCTGCCATGCGGCGCGGTTCAAGGAAGCTGGGGAAGTAGCTGCCCTTGCGTAGCTTCGGAATGCGAAGCTCGACGGTTCCAGCCCGCGTCTCCCAATCGCGGTCACGGTAGCCATTGCGTTGAGCGAGCCGCATCGGGTTCTTCTCACCAAAGTCAGCACCCGTGGCCGAGCCGACCTCCAGCTCCATCAGCCGCTCGGCGGCAAAGCCAATCATCTCACGCAATAAATCTGCATCCGCGCTCTTCTCAACGAGGGAGCGCACGTTCATCATGTCATTGGTCATCGGTGGTCTTTCCGTCAGGTTGGTCTTTGAACAACCCGACCCTAGCGGAAAACACCGATGGCCGCCCGCAAACCCAACCACCCGCTACAGCGCTATGAAAAGCGCGCGGGCGTTCGGCTTTGCTACCTCCAGTCAGCTACACCACGTCCCGGGACACGATCCGGGGAGGCGGCTTATTTCGCTTCTGGGAGATGGTGGACCGCATCGGCACCTGGGGCACACGGTGCGCCGCGGTGGTGCTTGGAGAATCCGCGCGACGCGATCCACGATGGAAACCGCCTTCGAGCGATTTAGTTCCTTGATAGGATTCGTGTCCGCCAGAGCCAAAAACCCGAAAATTAGTGAGATCTTATATTCGCGACTTGACTGGCGAAATATGAATGGTCATCTGATTCGTCCTTTGGAGGATTGCGATGAGCGTGCACCTGAGTATCCGAGAGCTGATCGTCGCCGTGGAGCGCCGAAAAGGCATCACTATGCGTTGCCACGTGACGCTTGAGGACCTGGCATATAGCCCTGGTTTACCGCTGGCCAGAAGACGATCGTGGTAAAGAATGGGTTGTGGCGCAGAAGATGTGCCTTGAGGCGATGGAGTGCGTCCGCGATCCTGAATAGGCGAGGGCGGCTTTTGTCGCTGCTGCCCAGGTTGCCGGGATGCTGATGGTCAAGGAAGAATACATCCAGGTGCGCGGCCAAAAGCGTACGAGAGGCAGCAGAGAGCAGCCCTCCGTTAATTGACTAATCCCCGGCTCGGAATGGCTTTAGGGAGCCAATTGACACGCTCTCTTTTTCCGGAGGGTACGGATCGTAGGTCTCTGGCTCGTGCGGCTTGGATGTCGTCCTCGGGGCAACTCCCTTAATGTCGTCTGCATCCCCTTGTAACAGAGCCATAATCCGACCGGCGGCCACACCAACAGCCAGAACAATATCCAACCCGTATTCGGCGTCGAGTGTTGCGAGCTTTGCGTTATCGATCACTCCTTGGCAGATTACCGCATCGTAGATGGGGAAGCATCATCGGCTTCACTTGCGTTTAGCTGCCAAGCTTTTGCGCTGAGACGCCACACGCGGCCTATCTCAAAGGCCGTGCATCTGCTTCAGCTTCTCATAGGTCTCTTCGACCAATTGAGCTGCTTCTCGGGCATTTGGCGCCCATCCTCGGTTGGCCATAACCGTCTGCCGTCTCCAAGGAATGTGGCTCGCCCCCAGATCCATTGTTCCCTGCCTCACCAGCGGTATTTGAGCTTCGCCGACGCCCCGTACGCGATGTCATCACCTGAGTACTCTCCATTGAGAGCAAGATTGACTGACATGTTTGGGCGCACGGCAAATTCAGCGCCAGCGTCAACCAGAAGCGCATTCCGACCCGGTTCAGCTCCTTGGACGTTGAAGCTCGACAACGCGAGATTCTGGAAATTTGCCGTGACTGTCCGCGCCGTTTCCGCATTCCACGCCCATGCCAAACGGCCCGTCAGGCGAACGTTTCCACTTTCGGTCGGGAGAACGTGATCAAATCTGGCGCCAAGTTCGGTGCGGAGAGCTGTTTCCGTTTGTGAATCGTAATCAACAGCGAATGTTCCCAAGCCGGACGCCTTTTCGGAGTAACTCGGCATAAAGAATGCTGCGCCCTGCAGCGCTGTGTAGGGTGTTACAATCGCAACCGACGTCTCGCTTCGATACCCAGCCTCAATCCGGCCGAAGAGCGTATTCGCGTTGAAGTCGGCCGTGAGGTTGTCACCCCCAACGACGCGCGACGTATCGATGTTGTTAAAGGCATAACCGCCGGAGCCTGAGAGGTAAGCGTTGCCAAAGGTACGTGTGCCGTACACTCCCGCGTTGAAGACACCGGAGTGACCATCACCGAGGTTGTCGCCAAGAGAAAAGGTTGATCCGCCGCCGCCGAGTGCAAAGCCGATCTTACCTTCTTCAAGCGCACGCGTAAAACCCGCAGTCAGTCCCCAATTGGCGGTATGAACATCGACCGTTCCATCGACAGCGTTGCCGTCAATATCCTGAGCTCCGCCGTAGGCTGCGCCCCACATCAACCACGCCGAATGCGGATCGTTCTTATGCTGGGAGTTACCGGCGAGCGCTGCGAGCGCGGTAGCGGCGCTGTTTGACGCGGCTGCCGGATAATAGGCAGTCGGCTTTACTTGATTCGGGACCAGTACCCCGAGGTCAGTAGTGAAAGGGTCACTTATCTGTTCCAGAAACAGATCGGCCGAGGCTAGGCCAGATGTTACGGCTGCCGTACCGAGTTCGCCGGAATGGCTTATGTCGATGGGGATCACAGGTATTACAGGTATAGCAGCGGCCGGGTCGGCGAACTTGAAAATGAAGGCTAGATCTTGCGCGATTGCTGACCAACTGACCGCCGAAAGGTTTGCGAAATTTGTCCCATTGTTTTGATAGACGAATTGCCCGCCTGGGTAAGGGGTGTTCGTCGCAACCGACCCCCAACGATACACTCCGTTTGCCTGTCCCGTTACAGTCGATGTCGTGAAGAAGACAACGTATTGGGTGCCTGCGAGCAGCGTCACGCCGCCTGTAGTGACGGTAACTGGAGTGTAAGCGACACCACTCGGCGCATTCAGGACTGGAGACTGGTAGAGCGCCGAGCCTACGATGCGGCTGGTGGATGGATCCCATTGGTAGACGAACGCCTGATTCTGCGTCGGCGTCCCCGACGCCAGGCTCAGATAGAAGGTGAAATCGAGCAGACTGGTCTGTGTCGCGGTAGGAAGAAAGGTCTGCCCATAGGTTGCCGTGTTGGGAACGCCATAAGACGATATGTAGTTGCTTCCGTTCCAGACAGATGAAGTTTCGAGTGTCTCCGCATTGACCGCACCGGTCAAAATAAACAGCACAATGGCTGATCTCGCCAGCAGGACAGAGTTCTTGCGCATGATTCATCCCCCAATCGTAGGGATGATCTACGGCCCCAAAATAGATGCAAAGGCAATACTGAATTTTCAACTCAGCGTGGAAGTTATGATCCCGTGACAAGTCTGCAACAACGCTCCTTCGCCGGGCCACGGCTCGCGCCATTTGTACTTGGGTTCTTCGGTCATCTGACCAGAGTAGCTTTATCCACAGGCGCGGAAAAACAGTGGATTTCATTTTACAGTTTGCCCTTGACCGCGCTGGAATCGTTGGGTGATTTCCGGCTTTATTTTACAGGGTCACTCATAGCAACCGCATGCTTTCTCGCGATATACGATGGGGCGCTTAATCAGCGGGTCGTAGGTTCGAGCCCTGCATCACCCACCAAACATCTCAACAAAGACAATGTTTTGCAGGATTCGCTAAAGAAAAGCGTGCCCGAGAACTGCGATTTGGGCACACGCGCGATTTCCGCGTCCGAAGACCGATCTTCAACGTTTGCAGGGTGTTAAAAGCCGTTCCGCCCGCCGCGGATGTCGATCAAGGTTTTGACCGCTTGCCTCGGTAAGTCGTCGGCGCTGGTAACCCTTCGTGCACCTTTGCCAACTCTTCCAACCAGGATGCAAGTCCGGTCGGAACCTGCTCGTTTCCAGCTTCCAGCGCTTCGATCCACGACAACTCGCATTGCAGTGCCGACGCGATATTAATCGGCGTCCACCGAATATGGAGGAGGCATTCACTAAAACGTTCTGGCGTCATGATGGGCGGCTCGCGGTGTCCGAATGCGCTACCCTCTCACATAGGCCGTTGAAGTCAACCGGGGGCGTCCGCTGGTTATTCCTACTTCAGATAGCGCTAAAATCTGCCAAGAGAAAACGGAAGGCCGGCGCGGCAACCAGATCACCCGACAAGTGGGGTGGCGCCCATGGCCAACGGGACCTCGTGCTTAATACAGAATGGATGGAGATACAGAATGGATGGAGCACATCGAGCGCCAGCGGCGCTCCGCGGGCAATGAGGTGCCCAGTCACACCAATCGCTTGGCGGGGTCAGTTGTCGATGCGACCGATCTTCAATGGTAGTTGCTCGAATTCGACAATCCTTGGCTGCTTGGGACCGGGTGGCCGATCCCGATCGATCATTCGCCATTCACGCTCAAGTCTTTCAACGACGTCCGCAGGTAAAGTTTCCGGCATAGCTCTCTCCCTGTTCGGCACGTGTATAAGCAAAAGATCAGACCCCGGACAGCTGAGCTTTGTTGGTAACGATCGCGCGAAGGGTTAAGTGCGGTATCCCAGCCATCATCAAATGGTGGGTGCCACTTTAGACCCGTCGCGGCATTTCCATGTGAGGATAGCGCTCCGAGCATAGGACGTCGCAAGGTCCAGGACGATGCGGCGATCTCCGTGATCGAGCCGTAGCGACGGGGCAGCCAATCCCCCTGGTGCCGTCCCAAATGCCCGCCTTATTCACTCGAGGCGGGGGTCATCATCTCAACGAGATCAGTCACTTGTCAGGGGCAAAGGTTGCTACAAGCCGAGCTAAGGTCTCTGCTGCTGTGGATCGATCGTTTGCTCGCGCACCGCCTGACACATGCTGCTTCAGGCGTTCAGGTATCGTGGCCTAAAATTAGGTCGTCAACGGCCATGCCATTGCCGTGACGCGCTGCAGCCGACGCACCAGGAACGAGGCGCCATGGCTGCGGCGCGACATAGGGCGGGATCTATTTGATCGAGAAGTCAACGCTTTCCAAGGGCTCGTCGTTCACGGACAAGATCACCTTGTAGACGCCGACCGGCCATCCCTGTTCTGGTTTGCTCAGGGATGCGTCGATGTGGTTGTCGATCATGCCGACATCGAAGTTTGATTCGTCGATCTTGTAGTTGGCCGGTGCAGCGCCTCCAGTATCGACGGCGATCCAGGCCACACTGATCTTTGCGTTCGACTTGACCTCATCCGTCAGGTCGGCTGACACGAACAGTTTGGCGGTATCAGCCGCAAAGGTCCCTTCGGTGGCCTCGGCATCCTTTTCCGAGGAGAGGATGATGTTTTCGAAGCCGCCCGCCGATGCCATCGACGCAATCGCCGTGGCCGTGCTGAAGGCGAGTGCCCAAAGTGCGTGTCTTACGCGATGCATTTCCATAGCCTTTCATGCCGGGATATCCCCAGTTTTGCTACCAGAGCCTGTCTAAGGAAAGATGAAGGATCGCGCCGGGCCGTTCCCTGCGATCACCTGGTGTTTTCGCTCATCGGCAGTCGGAAGCCCCGCGCCTTCGAATTTGGGTCGCGGAGTATTTCGGCAGGAACCACCGGCTGGCGCCTGACGAAGCGCAACTCGCTCATGAACAGGGCGCCAAACTGGACGGTTCAGCGAAGGTGTGGCGCAAGTGCCTCCAGAGCGACAGCTTCATGATCGTCGGCTACGAACATTCGACGTCGGCCAGAAGCGGGATTGGCAATCTAATGCTCGCCGCTCGGAAGGGGAACGATTTAACCCAAGTCGGATCGGCGGGACGGCCTCCAATAGCGCGGTTCGCTTTAGCTGAGTTCTATGCTCGATCGCCTGAGGAAAGTTCAGGGCAATCCGGCTGGTTATGAGCTCAATCAGTGAGCACAAGGCGGCTTGTCTTGGGAGAGTGGATCTCTGGCCAGACGGATGGATAGGATTTTTGGCCTCCGCTTGCGTAAACAGCGGTTAAAATACCGGCCGCTAAGACAAGGATGGCAGTAAATTTGCATATCATCGGTTAGATCTCGCCGATCGTGGGTCCGATGAATAGGCTAGAGCAGATCCTGTGATCGATGAATCAAACGTGATGTGACGAGAACGACCGAAGCTGATTCAACTTCTCTACGAATAGGAGGTTGATGATGGCACGAGCACTGAGCGATGATCTTCGGATCCGAGTCTTGAAGGCGTCAGCTACCGGTATGTCTGCCCGCCAGGCTGCCGGTCGGTTCGGCGTTGGGGTTTCCACGGCGATCCGCTGGATTGCAAGAGCAGTGGAGGGCGAGCCAACACCGCGGCCGCAGGGTTGGAAACGACCTTCCCTTCTGGA
>NZ_JBFUAL010000029.1:0-54775 GCF_056406295.1 Rhizobium sp. P1_C7 | reverse complement strand
CAACAGGGGGTGTAGTCGCTTGCCGCAAATTCGATCCGACGCCTCCCAAACAACGACGAGTGCTGCCCGCACGTCATCGCCGTAAACCCGGCGCCCTGGCCGAGGACCACCCTTCGCCGGTTCGCGTTCTCCTCGCAGCAGTCGCATCGCATGCTTGCGATGAAAACCCGTGAGCGCCACGAACTCGTCTAACATCCTCGCTTTCTCGGCCCGCCCGCCTAACGCATAGCGGCAACTGATCGCAGCCACCAATTCCGTACGTGTCGCCATGCTTACCTTCCTCATCACAGCTCCCGAGGTTGATTCGTCGGGAGCAATTTAGATGAGGCAATAACCCATTCTCAGGGAGCAGTTCAGGCGAGGCAATGCGGCGTCTCATCCTGATTGTCGCGCCGCACTTGGCGGTTCTTGAAGAACCGGTTTCCCACCGCAAATCATTGCCCCTGTGGTCTGATATCGCCCAGGCACAACAAGCGGCCGAACAGAGGCCCATTGCCCGTGGGTTGAGCATTTCATACGGAGATACGCACGGGCTACGAAAAGGCAACGTCGTTCAACGCCTGTTCGTAGCCCGGCAAGCAGATATGAACGACACCAGGACCTGCAGCTTCAGTACCGACGTCTTTCAAACAAATCACAATACTGGCAAATCAGCCTGGCCGGATGATCATTCGCCGGTCGAAACGTTCCTTCGCCAATACCTTCCTTCGACGGAGCCATCTTGACGTTCGGCGTTGCGAGTGCATTTCATGAATGCGTCGTAGTTTCTGTAACGCTGGGGAGATCTGTCAATGAGAGTTTGGTGGGCATTGGGAATAGCCGCGAGCCTGGCATGCATATCTGCCGCCGAGCCTCCGTACCAATGGCAGACATATCATGGCGTCAGGGTCGATTCCGACCACCGCCTTCTGGAGCGCTACAACCGTACATACCACTATTGCGCACCAGAAGCAGTGCGGCGCGGCTCAACCGATACAAACAGCCTGCTGTACGTCACCGCGCTGAGAGGCTGCATGTATCGGTTCGGCATCGTCGACCGGGGCGCATACGCCTACTCGGCCAATGCGCCATTCCTTAACTTCTTCGGTCGCTGATCGACTGTGATTTCGACTGCACGCAGCTAGGCGACAGCCGTCGGGTTCAGCAGGTTCATGTCGATATCGGTCAACGCGACATGCCGTTCGAAAGCGATGCCGGCCCCGTCAAACAGATGGCAGTCTGCGGCATTGATCCCGGCAGCGAGCGGCTGCTCCGGTCTCACGCCGATGCTGCCCGGAAGGGTGGCGCAGAAATTCTCGCCTTCGCCATCGAGCGAAGCATAGGCGACCGTCTGCGCGCCAAGGCGCTCGATCACGCTCGGCACGACCGTCAGCGAGATATCGCCGGAGCTGAGATGGATATGCTCCGGCCGCACGCCGAGCGTAAGCATCTTGCCGACAGCCCCGTCTCGTGGCGTCACCGGGATCGTCACCGTCTGGCCCTTGTAGTCCACCGTCACGCCGGCATCGCTGACGGCTGTGCAGGTTACTGGCAGGAAGTTCATCTTCGGATTGCCGATAAAGCCGGCGACGAAGATGTTGGCAGGCTTGTGATAGAGCTCCAACGGTGCGCCAGTCTGGGCGATGTCGCCGGCATTCAACACGACGATTCGGTCCGCCATTGTCATCGCTTCGACCTGATCGTGCGTGACGTAGATCATTGTAGCCTTCAGCTGGCGATGCAGCTTGGCAAGCTCGATGCGCATGTCGGCGCGCAAGGCGGCGTCAAGGTTTGAGAGCGGCTCGTCGAACAGGAAGATCTTCGGTTCGCGCACGATGGCACGGCCGATGGCAACGCGCTGGCGCTGACCGCCTGAAAGCATGCCCGGCTTCTGCTGCAGGCGCTGATCCAGATGGAGAATGCGCGCGGCATGCTCGACCTTGGCCTTGAGCTTTTCTTCTTCCATCTTTTCGACGCGGAGCGGGAAGGCGATATTCTCGAAAACGCTCATATGCGGATAGAGCGCATAGGACTGGAACACCATGGCGATGCCGCGCTTGACGGGCGGAAGATCGTTGACCCTCAGCCCGTCGATGACGATGTCACCGGCCGACGTCCCGTCCAGGCCGGCAATCATTCGCAGAAGCGTGGATTTGCCGCAGCCGGAGGGGCCCACAAAAACAACGAACTCGCCGTTCTTCACCTCGAGCTGAACGCTCTTGAGAACCTCGAAGTCGCCGTAGAACTTCTGAACCTTGTTGAGAAAAAGCTGTCCCAAAACCTGTCTCCGGTCGCCGGCGCATGCGGCGCTTACACTCGATAATTAAAGGATCGCGGGTGTTGCGCCCGCGATCCCAACAAGGGCCTACTTGAACGCTTCGATCTCGCCGGCAGCCTTCTTGATGGCATCAGCCGGCTGGGCCTTGCCTGTCACGACGGACTGAACCATCTCGATGATCGAGTTCTGGAAACCCTTGTAGTCGGTAAACAGCGGCTCGGGACCG
The DNA here is from genome assembly GCF_056406295.1 of Rhizobium sp. P1_C7. Classification (NCBI taxonomy): domain Bacteria; kingdom Pseudomonadati; phylum Pseudomonadota; class Alphaproteobacteria; order Hyphomicrobiales; family Rhizobiaceae; genus Rhizobium; species Rhizobium sp. P1_C7. Next base: position 52,292 of record NZ_JBFUAL010000029.1, on the reverse strand, counting down.
CCAAAAGCGATACCATCGATAAACGGCTTCCACGACGGGTCAGCCTTGACGAATTCATCGACCTTTGCCGATGGGCGCAGCGGCGTCAGGCCTGCGCCGCCCTGGAGCTCGTACTCGCCCTGCGGGCCCGGAGAGGTGATGAACTTGGCAAATTCCGCTGCCTTTTCTTCTACGCCCGTGCCCTTGAAGACTGCAAGGCTGTCGGTGATGAGCAGCGTGCCCTCACCCTTGGCCGACGGACCGAGCGGCAGCGGTGCGACGCCCCAGTTGATCTTGGTGTCCTTGAGGCGGGCAGCAGCGCCAGAGCCTGCCTGGATCATGCCGACCTTGCCGTCGAGGAAGATGGCGCGAATTTCATTCTGTTCGTAGGCGGTCGCACCTTCGACGGAATAGGGCGTGATGTCCTTGTAAGCCTGGAGGGCTGCAAGAACTTCAGGGCTGTCTATGACGATCTTGTCGCCGTCGATGACCTTGCCGTTGTTGGTGTAAACCCAATGCATGAACTGGTGCATCGTGTTGTCGAAGGTCTTGGCCGGCAGACCGTAGCCCGCAATGCCGGTCTTTTCCTTGATCTGCTTGGCGTCGGCGATTTCTTCAGCCCAGGTCTTCGGCGGTGTTTCCGGGTCGAGACCAGCCTGCTTGAAGATGTCCTTGTTCCAGTAGAGGGCCTTGGTCGAGAAGGCAACCGGCACGCCCCACTGGGTGTTTTCGAAGGTAACGGTATCGACGATGTTCGGATAGTAGGCCTTCTTCTCTTCGTCGGTCATCGGCACAGGAACGATCAGGTCGTTCTGGGCAAATTCCTTGAGCGTGCGCGAGCCGACATAGGCCATGCCGACAGGCGTGCCTGCAGCGGCGAGCGTCGTGGCCTTATCCTGGCACTGCTCCCAGCCAACAACCTCAGGCGTGACCTTCCAGCCCGGGTTCTTGCCTTCCCACTCCTTGATGTACTTCTCATGAATGGGGTCGATCTTGTCGCCGCAATAGATCCAGCTGATCTCCTTGTCAGCGGCGTGAGCGGTCATGGTGCCGAGCGCGGTGGAGCCGAGCAGGGCAAGGGCAATCAGCCCGGTCTTGAGTTGAATTGTCACTTTTATAGCTCCCGTTTTTTCTCTGGTGGTTGGCTTACTGTTTCACCGCGCCCGCGGTCAGCCCGCTGACGAGATACTTTTGAAGGAAGAAGATCACGATCATGGCAGGCGCAATGCCGACGAAGCTTGCGGCCATCAGCTCGTTCCAGACAACTTCCTGCCGGCCGAAGTAGGCAAAGAGCCCGACTGGCAACGGCGCGAATTCGGATTTGGAATTGAAGGTCAGCGCAAAGATGAACTGCTGGGCGTAGGAGCCAATGAAGGTCGTGATCGCAACCACCGTGATGCCGGGCATGGCAATCGGCAGAATGACACGGCGCAGCGTGTAGAAATGGCTGGCGCCATCAACGAAGGCCGCCTCGTCCAATTCCCTCGGAATGCGCATCATGTAGGTTCTGAGCAGCCAGATCGCGGAGGGGATCAGGAAGGCCACACCGGGGACCATGATCGCGAAATAGGTATTGAGCAGGCCGAGCGTGCGCATCAGCCGGAAGAGCGGGATGAGCAGGACGGCGCCCGAAAACATGTTGACCGCCAGGAACGCACCGAGCAACAACCCCGCGCCCTTAAACTCAAAACGCGCGAAGGCATAGGAGGCAGGGATGACGAGAACCAGAACGACAGCGGTCACGATGGTCGAGATGAAGAAGGAGTTGAAGATATAGCGCGCAAAGCCCGGCACGCTGATCCACATGGTCCGGTAGGCCTCGAAGGAGCCGTTCTGGGGAATGAAACGGTAAGGCGATGAAAAGAGCTGGCTGAGCGGCTTCAGCGATACGAGGAAGCCCTCAACAAACGGCGCAAGCACAAATGTGAGGAACAAAAGGATCCCGGCATAGATGCCGATGATTTCATACCACTTGTACCGATTGATCAGCATAGGGGGCTGTTTCATCGCTTGTCTCCCGAAGAAAGGCGGCTGGTCAGGCGGAAGTAGCAGACGCAGAAGATCGACAGGAAGATGCAGATCAACACTGCCCGAGCGGCGCCTTCACCGTATTTGTTCGAACCGATGGCCGTGCGGTAGGTGTCGATGATCATCGTCGTCGTTTCGCCGCTCGGTCCACCGCGCGTGAGGATCCAGATGATGTCGAAGGAGTTGAAGGTGGAGATCAGCGACAGCATCGACATGGTGATCATCGAGGGCACGATCAGCGGCATGGTGATGCGACGGAAGCGGTATAGACGGCCAGCCCCGTCTGTCCAGGCGGCTTCGTACAGATCCTGCGGGATCGCCTGCATGGCGGCTAGCATATAGAGCGTGACCATGGGAACGCCGATCCAGACGTCGGTGATGATCGTCGCCCAGAAGGCCGTGGAACCCTGCGCGAGAAACGCGACCGGAGCATCCGCCAGGCCAAAGCGCTGCAGCATGCCGGAAATCATCCCGAACTGGCCATTGTACATCCAGCCCCACATGAAGATGCCGATCGCCATGGGGACAATCCAGGGCGGCATAGTGAGGACACGGAAGAGTGCCCTGCCAGGCACCGCGGAATTCAGCATCGTCGCGCCGAAGACGCCGATGATCATCTTGATGGAGACGGAGAAGAACGTCCATACGAAGGTACGGATGATGACTTCCGCGAAGGTCTCGTTGAAGATCTTCTGATAGTTTATCCAGCCGACCCAATTCGTCACCTTCTTCAGCGACGCGTCGGTGAAGGAGAGGATGAATGTATCGACCAGCGGGTAGGCGACAATCACCGCGACATAGAGGACGGCCGGGAAGAGCAATATCCAGGCGAAGATGAGGTTGCTTCGTTGAACGTTCATCCTGCCGCCCTCCTCAAGCCGCTCTTGCGTGAAGGGCCTCGTCGAAGCTGTCCCAAACCGGGCGCAGGTCGACGATCGTTTTCTTGATCCGGGCTTCGTCCATCGACAGGGCAAGTATGCCGGCCTCAAGGGCATTGAGCGTCGAGACCGGAAGCTCTGTCCCGGTGCGTACGCTGTCGAGCAGGTCGGCGGCCATCTGTTCGTCGGCGCCGTAGTGCTGAGAAAGCTCGGTCGCCACGTACTTGTTCTCGACCACCTTCTTGCCGGTCAGCTGCTCATGGACATCCAGATAGCCGCGAACGAAATCGCCCTCGGCCATGCCGCGCGAGCCCATGATGGCAAAGCGACGGAACTGGTCCGGAACGTTCAGATTGGTGTGGAAGTTCATGCCGACGCCGTTGGCATATTCGACGATCGCGACCTGGTAGTCGATGATATCGGCGTCGCTGTCGAAAACCTTCTCGGAGCCCATCCAGCCGCTTGGCTTGCGATGGAACAGTTCAAGGTCGTTGATACCTTCGCGGGCGGGATCGTTTACCGGCGTGAAGCTCTTGCGGCCTCCGAAGCTTGCAACGCGCTCGGGCCGCGCTCCGACAACGCCGTTATAGAGGTCGAGATCGTGGCAGCACTTTTCCAGCATGAAGCTGCCGGAATAACGCTCGTAGCGGCGCCAGTCGCGCATGAAGAACGCGCCATGATAAGGCTCGATATGTTCCGCCGCCTCGATCGAGACGATCTGGCCAAGCGTGCCGGCGCCCTGAATGGCGCGCAGATCCTTATAGAGCGGCGAATAGCGCAGCACGAGGCCGACCATCAGGCGCTCGTGCCCGAACTTCGCCATCAGGCGGGCAAGCTCGATGCTCTCGGCAATCGTTGTCACGATCGGCTTTTCGCAGAACACCTTCAGGCCAGCCTCAAGGCCGAGCCGGATATGGTCGAGATGCATGTGGTTCGGCGACCCGATCATCAGCAGATCGAGTTTCTCGCCGGCGATCAGCTCTTGGGGAGACGCATAAGCCTTGCCTGCGGAAATGCCCTGTTCAACCAGGCCAGGAAGTCCCGCCGGCTCGGGATCGACATAACCGACGATCTCGAAGCTTTCATCGACAGACTTGAAAACATAGCCAAGGTAGCCGAGCCGGAAACCTAGCCCGATAATTCCCACTTTCATGCTGCTCTCGTTCCCATTTACGTAATTTATTTTCGTCAAGTTGGGACAAAAATTCGAACTCGTCAACACGAATCACGCAAAAAGTTGAAACTATGAAATTAATTTTCATAAGCGCTTGTTTTGACGAGCCTTCGATTTTCATAGCGGAGGAGCGCGCATTTCGCCCCTCACAGCCGGTCGGAACGGGCATGTGTCGCTCTTCTTGGAACGGCCAAGGTGATCCGAGTTTGCCGTTCCACCCATGTGCATTGCAGGTGGCTTCGCAATGCAGATCGTTGCTTATCCTAATTTAAAACCGACTAGGCAAGCGAGATATCGCTTCATCTCGTGGCATCCACCACTGGAACGCCAGGGGCGCCACAGCCGCAACCGGGCCGTCAGTTGTTCCGCCGCTTTCCTTCCAGCAGATCCAGCACCGAATTTGCCGCCTCGATGACGTTGGTGCCGGGTCCGAAGACAGCGGCAACGCCGTGTTCGACGAGGAACTGGTAGTCCTGGCGTGGAATTACTCCGCCGACGACGACGATGATGTCTTCGGCGCCGCTGGCCTTCAGCGCCGCGATCAGCTGCGGTGCCAGAGTCTTGTGGCCTGCTGCAAGCGAGGAGATGCCGACGACGTTCACCTTGCTGGCAACCGCCAGAGCGGCAGCCTCCTCCGGCGTCTGGAACAGCGGACCGGCAAGCACGTCAAAGCCGATATCGCCGAATGCCGAGGCGATGACCTTGGCGCCTCTGTCATGGCCGTCCTGGCCGAGCTTGGCGACCATGACCTTCGGCCGGCGGCCGAGCGCCGCGCCGACATCCGCGATGCGGGTTTTCAGAACTGCCATCTCCGGCTCGTCACGGTAGGCCTCGCCATAAACTTCCTTGATCACCTCCGGTGTTGCGGCATGGTCCCCAAAGACGCTTCGCATCGCGTCGGAAATCTCGCCGACCGTTGCCCGTGCCCGGGCGGCTTCGACAGCTGCCTCAAGAAGATTGCCTTTGCCGCTTTCTGCCACGCGCGCAATCACGTCGAGGGCCTGGCGTACCAACTCGCCGTCGCGCCGGCGCTTTGTTTCTTCGAGCCGCCTGATCTGCGCTGCTCTGACCGCAGTGTTGTCAATCTCCAGCGTGTCGATCGGCTGCTCGTTCTCCAGCCGGTATTTGTTGACCCCGACGATCACCTCTTCGCCTTTATCGACTGCTGCCTGCCGGCGTGTCGCCGCTTCCTCGATCAGCCGCTTCGGCAATCCCTCGTGGACGGCCTTGGTCATGCCGCCGAGGGCCTCGACTTCCTCGATCAGCGCCCAGGCCTTGTCGGCGAGCTCCTTCGTCAGGCTCTCGACATAGTAGGAGCCCGCCAGCGGATCGACCACCTTGGTGACGCCCGTCTCGTGCTGCAGGATCAGCTGCGTGTTCCGGGCGATGCGGGCCGAAAACTCAGTCGGCAGCGCGATTGCCTCGTCGAAGGAATTGGTGTGCAGCGACTGCGTGCCGCCAAGCACGGCCGACATCGCCTCGAAGGCGGTGCGGACAATGTTGTTATAGGGATCTTGCTCCTGCAGCGACACGCCCGAAGTCTGGCAATGCGTGCGCAGCATCAGCGACGAGGTCTTCTGGGGTCGGAACTCTTGCATGATGCGGGTCCACAGGAACCGCGCGGCGCGCAGCTTTGCCGCCTCCATGAAGAAGTTCATGCCGATCGCAAAGAAGAAGGAGAGACGGCCGGCAAACGCGTCGACATCAAGCCCCTTGGCGATCGCGGCGCGAACATACTCTCGCCCGTCGGCAAGCGTGAAGGCAAGTTCCTGCACCAGCGTCGCGCCGGCCTCCTGCATATGGTAGCCGGAGATCGAGATGGAGTTGAACTTCTCCATCTCGCGGGCCGTGTATTCGATGATGTCGGCAACGATCCGCATCGAGGGCTCCGGCGGATAGATATAGGTGTTGCGGACCATGAACTCCTTGAGGATGTCGTTCTGGATGGTTCCCGAAAGCGCGGCGCGTGGCACCCCCTGTTCCTCACCGGCAACGATGAAGTTTGCGAGGATCGGAATGACCGCGCCGTTCATCGTCATCGACACCGAGACCTTTTCCAGCGGGATGCCGTCGAACAGGATCTTCATGTCCTCGACGCTGTCGATCGCCACGCCCGCCTTGCCAACATCGCCGACCACGCGGGGGTGGTCACTGTCATAGCCGCGGTGGGTGGCGAGATCGAAGGCGACCGAGACGCCCTGCTGGCCGGCAGCGAGCGCCTTGCGGTAAAAAGCATTGGAGGCTTCCGCGGTTGAGAATCCCGCATATTGCCGTATCGTCCAGGGGCGGCCGGCATACATCGTGGCACGTGGGCCACGCGTGAACGGCGCAAGGCCCGGCATCGACCCCAGGTGATCGAGGCCCTCGACATCGCTCTCGGTGTAAAGCGGTTTGACGTCGATGCCCTCGGGAGTGTTCCAGGCGAGCGCTTCGGGGGAAGAGCGCAGCTCTTTTTCGGCAAGCGCCCGCCAATCATCAAGCGTTCTCTTCGTCATATCATCCTCCGGCGGTCTGCTTTTTTCGCACGCTATCACTTTAACGACGCGTGGTGCGATAGGGCCTTGGGATAATTTGCGAGGGGAAATCCCGCGTCTATGTCACTTGCGTCGTGTCATTCAGCAGCCGCAAGAACCGCCCGTTTCGCCGGAAAGAATGCCGCCAGTTCACCGACCACCTCGTGGATGCGACTGGATAGAGGGTCGGACGCGACCTTGTAGTCGGTGAAATCACGGTCCGACGCATAGACCGCCGTGGGCAGGGTGTGGGCCATGAAGAAGCCAAATAGCGGCCGCAGCTGATGCTCGACCATCAGGGCATGGCGATCACCGCCGCCTGTTGCGGTGATGATGATCGGCTTGGCGCGAAGCTCGTGCGGATCGATGAGGTCGATCAGATGCTTGAACAGGCCGGGATAGGATCCCTTGTAGGTCGGAGAACCGATGATCAATGCGTCTGCACTGACGATGTCGTCGATGACGCGCTTTGCGGTATCGTCAAGATCTCTGCGCCACTGCGCCTGACCCAATGACGCGCCGAGATCGGCAAGGTCGTAGATCGTACTATCGAAGCCGTACTTTCCCCCGGCCAGATCCGCCACGTGCTGTACCAATGCATAGGTCTTAGACGGGCGATTAAAGCTGCCCGCAAGGCCGACGAGTTTCGGAGCCGACATTCGATTTCCTTTCAGCGAACCAAGTTCCATGCCGGCAATATTGTCTATAAAGATTGTAGATTAAAGAAAAGTCGGTTCTCCTTTTGGCCCAAAGCAGAAAAATCAGTGCATGCGAGGCTGTTGCATGACCCCTCATCCTGTCGTATCGTTTGTAAAGCGCGACTTTGACCTCGGTCTTTTAAGCGAGATCGATACGGGCGAGGGTGGTGAAGCCGGCTTGTCGATGAGGTCTGGAGATAGAAATCTCCCCAAGCGCAAGACCTTGATCTCACAAAATATTCTTCTCATAGTGAAGCAAACTGCACGTTTGCTTTTGTCACTCGCAGGCTTCCAATCATGCTTGACGACGTGCGCGCCTTTATGTTCGGCGGGGCGACTGCAAATCCCTGCCGCCGCGCCTTGTCTCACAGCGACAAGGGCACGCATGGAGGAGCTTCACCATGTCCATTCCGTCGCCCGGCCAACGGGTTTCTGCGCGCGCCTGGAAGCTACTCATCCCACAAGCCGGCTGCCACCAGATTAGGTCGCAGGAGCTCATCGAATGCCGAACACGCCGCCGCACTCCCGTGACCTCAGCCGGTGCGTGTCGTCTGTACCACATTCGTCCGGACCAGCGACATCAGCATTGGCCCGATGGCAAACTCGCCTCGTTCAGTTCGGCGCGTAAGGTCGCGCAGGTAACCGCCCGCCGAGTTGATCTGCTCCGCGCGTTCCAGAATGCAGGCCATGACGGTTGCCGCATTGGTCGGTCCCATGGCCATGCAGGCGTCCTGGTAGGCCGAGGGGCTAACGCCCAGCATTGATTTCACGACAATCGCTGCGGTCATCAGATCTCGCCAGTTTCGAATGATCCCTCCCGGTCCATAGGCTGCGATTTCAGGGCAAGCCTGAAGAACAAGCCCAAGCGGAAAGGATTTCAGCTCACGATCGCCAACGGTCGCGGCGCCCGGGGCCACATGGCGTGGTTGCTCCAGCTTGCTCTCGTCGCTTGTGTCGTCGCCGTTGTTGTCAGTTGTCGACACGGACTGTGGATCCGACTGTTCATTCGACAGCATGCCCTCATTCATTTCGATACCCGATCCAAGATCAAAAATAGATTCGGGATTAGAATTCTGTATGTGGCGCTCATTCTGACAGGGATTGGCGCTCTGATTTCCAAATTTAAGTTGTTTCTCCAGTTGGTTAAGCACCTCCTGGCGAAGAATGGTGATGGCATCCAACGCAGTCTCCAGCTGCGCCGTTGTTGGTGAGCGCGGAATCCCCTCCACGAGGTTGCGGAAATGGTTGAATGTAAGCGTCCAGTCCCCTGTGAGACGTTCCGCGATCGCTGCCTCGATCAACTTGGATATGTCGCGGCGGCAAAGGCTGATGCGTTCGCGTAGATCCTGCACGTGCAAACGTTCGGCAACGACCCTAGAGGCAAGGTGCTCGATCTCGTCGGCACGCGCCAAAAGCGGTGCAAGGGAGAAGCCGAATGCCTCCCGGATTTCGCCTGCCTTGCTCTTGCGTGCATAGCGCTTGCCGTTCGGGCTGTCCTTGCGGGTCACCAGGCCTGCTTCGACCAATGCCGCAAGATGCCGTCGGATTGTCTGCTCGGCCATGCCGTGTGATCGCATCGACAGCTGAGCGTTGGACGGGAACACCACGAGCCCGGTGGCCTCCGAAAGCTCGGCGGTTGGATAGAAACTCAACAGCGCGTTCAAAACCGCAAGCGCACGATCGGTGACCCCGATGAGCGGCTTGGCTTCACAAAGGGCGCGATACAATTTCCATTTGTCGATAGTACGTCCCGGTTTGATGTCCCGGGTCTTTACCTGGACTGCGAGCATGCCAAACGTCATCGCCCGCCGCCCGAACGGCGTCGTTACAACTTGACCTTCCATTACCTTCACCTTCTTCAAGGCAAAAGAATTCTACTCGCCAAAACGACGCCAAGACTCTTGACAGTGATTCCCGGAAGTGCGATTCTCTAGCTGCTAAACCAATGAGAAGGGCTTCCGCGACGGCAACGTTCGGGAGCTTTTTTCTTTTGCGGTGTTATCCTTTGCGCTTGTGGTCTATCGACTGCAGGAATTCGCCGTGTAGCGTCTCCATGCGATCATTCAGAAATTCGACGAAACTTGTCGGCACCGACTTGGTAAAGTTGATGCGTGGACCCGATTTTGGATAGCTGACAGTTGCCAACAGGAACCCGTTTGCACGGATCTCGGTGGGTTGCGTGACATCGGCATCAGCAGCGGGTGCCCGAGGCGCTTCGGTTTTTAGGGCACCAAGCGCGATTGCAAAGCGATCCGTTCCAACTGCAGGGGGGACGGCAGAGAGCGCCTGCTGGATGCACTCTGCGGCATCAGGGCGCCCCGCAAATACCTCAACGAATTCGATCCATCGACGTCGGCCAATATCGGGCGCCGCTCCGATTGCGAGGAGGGTGGCGCGCGGGACCGTCGATGCTATGCTCAGCATTTCCGATATGTGCGACTTGCCGGTCGAGAGCGATGCACAGATGACGTCGCGCTTGTATCCCGCCTGCTCTTGCGAGAACGCGAAAGCGCACTTTTCGATAAATGAGAGATCGTTCCGGTTGGTGTTTTCTTCGCCTTGGAAAACGATTGCCTGTTCGTCGCTCAGATCGCGAACGATAGCGCGAAACTTGAGACCAAGGGCTTTGACGGCTGCCAATCGGCGGCGTCCGAACACGATTTGATAGGACTGGCTACCGGCTGCATGTGGCCTGATCAAGCCGGGTACGATCTGTCCCCGCTCGTTGATCGATGCGACAATGTCTTCGATCGCAGCATCATCGTAAGATCCGTCAAAACGATCAGGAATCGGTGACGGGGCCACATCGTTCGGATCGACTTCGATGATGTGGTCGCCGTCCTTCAACAGGCGATCGAGAACTTCGCCTTTTTCCTGTATCTGGCGCACACCGGCGGCGACCTTCAACAGGTGCGGGGATGTCGTCTTGGCCGACGGCTGAGTTGCGGCCGCCTGTTGGTCAAGCTGGCCGAGTACATTGGCAAACATGCCACGCGAGTCTTTGCGGCTCATTCACGCCCCCATGCTGCACAGAGTAATTTCTCAATCTCCGCGTTCGACGCATTGATCGACTCCATCGCGCGATCATAGGTCTTGGGCGCGGAGAAGCGCGAGCGCTGTACCTCATAGAGGCTTTGCTTCCACGTCAGTGCGTCGGCCACGGCTGTCGACTTTGACACCATGTTCAACAACAGGTCTTCACCAAACACCTGGCGCATCAATGCCGTCATGTTGGCCTGCGGATGGTCGTTTGGTTCGAACTTCGTGACCAGGAACTTGGCAAAGTCCCACTCTGCGGCAGCGCCCATGTCACTGAGGATCTGCATGTAGGACGAAGCGAGTTCGAGGAATTTCCCGGTCGAGTCAACGTCCAGCATATGAGCCGGCACCGGAATGATGACGCCTGTCGCGGCGGTCAGCGACGACAGCGTAAGGAAGTTAAGCGACGGCGCAGAATCCATCAGGATCACGTCGTAGTCGCCAGCCACCTGCTCCAATGCTTGCGAGACCCGCAACAAAAAGCTGGTGCCGCCGTGCTTGCGCATTTCCAGTGCCACGGCGGTCTCGAATTCAGTTAGGTCGAGTCCGGCACAGATGACGTCGAAGCCGGCGATATGAGTCGTGTGGATGAGGGACCTGGTTGGCTTCGGTTCGTCGAACCGGATTGCAGCATAGAGCGTCTCGTCTTCCCGAGGATTAAAGTCCGGCAGGCTGCCGTGCAGGCTGGTCAGCGACGCCTGAGGGTCTAGATCCACTGCCAGGACGCGATAGCCCTTGAGCGCCAGATAATGGCCAAGATGGATCGTGGTCGACGTCTTGCTCGATCCGCCCTTGAAATTGGTGACAGCAATGATCTGGCACTCCTCGCCATCGATCCGGCGGGGGTTCATCCACTTCTTGCGACCTTTTTCAGCAAGTGACATCCGGAGCTCGAGAATTTGGTCGAGCGTGTACATTCGACGGCCGTTGGATGTCGTCTCGGGTGCGGGCCCCTTCTCCTTCACGACAATCTGCCTGATATAGGCCTCCGAGACATCAAGAAGTGCCGCGACTTCCGACGAGGCAAATTTTCGCATTTCCCTGCGTGCGTCTGGTGGGTATTGTGCCATCGACAGATTTTGCAAGGCGAGCTCGAGTTTGCTGGAGAAACTCTGCATGAAGTCGAGGCTGCTTAAGTGCCGGGTCACGATTCTTCCCTCAATTCGTTTCAAACCTAAGCGCCGAGTTGGTTAACACGGGATTAACCGGGCTGTTGTTTCGACGAAATACGATAATTCGCTTTTTTTGCGTAGTTAAAGGAGTATCCCGATTCGCATTCGGCGGCAAATCGGGGTGTTCCCCGCCGGGAACTGCTGTTGGCCCGTGTCTTGCGGAGCCAACCGTGTCCAGAAAGGTGTTTGCCGCGGGAAGCAATCGGGCGACGTCGAAAGGCCAAGCAGGGAGCGCCGGAGAGAGGCGTCACCGCAAGTTTTAACGCGTTGCGACTGGCTGCAAAGGCGCCCAGACCTGATGCTTGCCAGATGACGATCTGGAAGCTCCGTCAGGCGAATTCCATACGCCGGACGCGGCGTTCAATCCAGAGATGGATCGTGGACGATGCCGTCTCCAGGCCAGTGACGCGTTCGGTCGCTCGACTGATCGCGCCGCATTCGCTTGTGGCAACCGGCATTCGACCCGGCATGGGGTTGGGGCCATTGCGTCGCATGCGGCAGGGAGTTCCCCGCGGGGAACAATCGGGCGACGCCGAAATGTCAAGGACGGACCGCCACCCCGCTTGATGGCCTATGAAGGGGCCAAATTCAATGCTTGCCAGATCACAGCCGGTAAACTTTGTGAGGCGAATTCGATCAGCCTGAGCGCCGAAGTTCAATCCAGGGGCGGGAGGTGGCCGGCGCCGTCTCAAGGTCAGCGGAGTGGCAAGCACAGTTTTTGCGCCAAGACGGCGGTGGTCCTGCACGAACCGACAGGCGCGGCCGATCCGGCGGGTCGGCAGTCCGGCTACGGCGACCAAACGCCGCGGAGATCGACCGCGTGTGGCAAGGCGGCGAATGACCGTTGGCGCCGTTGCATCGCGTGGGCCAGTCAAGTTCCCCGCGGGGAACTGTGAGGCGCGACTTCCTTCGCAAGGTCGGGCCAAGCAAGGTCTCTCCAATCGGGGCACGGGGCAACACCGAAAGGCAAAGGGCGGAGTGCTCGAGAGACAGTCCGTCGCCGCGCCGCGCAAGAGGCCAAAAAGGGAACGCGGCAGGGCAACGCATCAGGGACAGTCACGCGACATGCAGTGTTTGCCGCGCAATGCGCCTGTGTATGAAGGCAGTCGAGGCGCCGCATCCGTTTGTCGGAGGAAAAATCCTAGCGAACGTCGGCGACGGGACTCGCTACCCCGGGCTAATGCAAGTCTCGGTCCTGATCAGGCGCGAGATCAGATACCCTGGTCACCACGAGCATGATGCCGGATCTGGGCAAGCGTTCGCACCGCAACGGTCACACACGTCCAAAACCTTCACGTGAGATGTTCGTGCCGCCGGCTCGGAACGCCGGTAGCCGTTCCGCCCGAGCACGCCCCGCCGCTCAATGCTCAACGGAGCCCTTCAATCCTGTGGCAGCGGATCAAGAGACGCTTCAAGTGGCACGCCGTCTGGCCCGTGCAGCGTTCTCCCTCGCCGCGGGCGCCCTTCGGCGTATCGCTGCCCGTGAAAGACACAATCCATTCAAGCAACAGAAGGGTGAAACCATGGAGCGAGACCGCTGCCGAAAATAGCCAGGATGAGGTCCGACATATCGCCGCATCCCATAGCGCAGGCGGGCGCTGTTGCAGCGAACCTTCGAAACAGCAGTCGTCCCCGGGCCGCATTCAATGATGCCTGTGAACCGGCGTGTCGTGCCCCCGGAGAAGTGCTTCGCTTCCGGCTGCCATGGCAAGGGCCGACCCGTTTGGATAACACGGTATGGCGAGCGTCCTGGAGGGTGGACTTCACATCTGAACGCAGATGCAGCTCCCTGCCTCCCGGGCACCCATGGAATGAAAAAGGCGCTCGACCCTTTCGGGGAGCGCCTTTTCTTCCCGGACAGCAAACGCTAGCCGACCAGACTGGTCGACACGCAGGCTATCGATACGGGCAGTGACCGATAAATGAAGTCCACTCCAGGGAATTTCAAGGGCGGCGTGATAATTTTCGTTCGTTCGGCGAGTCAGATCGCTGGAGCATTTCGCTGGGCAACAACGCTGCACGTGAGCGAGGCTATCGAGCAGTGTGGCGAATGCAGACTCCCGCCTAATGCGAACGTCCGCGCCGCCAGTCGAGAATATCCTCCGATGTGACCCAGACACTGCCATCAAATGCCAGTTCGCCTCGGTCGAATTTGTGACTTGCAACCTGCTCGATGAGTTCCAGCTGAGCGGTGAGATGGTCGCGTGACAACTCGCCATGGCTGTTGCTCAATGCATCTTCGGTAACATGGACGGCCTGGTGCGCGGTCCCCGCGTCCATGACGATGATGGTGTCTGCGCCGATCAATTTGATCTTGCCGGGTATGGCGACGAGTGGCATCTCGATCTCCTCGGAAACGCTCTTTTCTGATCGGCACGCGCTTCTCACGCGAATCACGCCGTGTCTTGATGATACACCGATGGCGCCCGTGAAAAGAGCCACCTAACCATGAGAGAAAGCAGTAGGAAGGCTAGGCCGTGATGGTTAACGAAGGGTTAATTCCTACACCAATGACGGATACTCCTACCGGCCATCGGGCCCAGCTCACGTCGATGGCACTGCCCGATCCGCGCGGCCGATGACCGTCTGTCGGAGCGATCGATCCCGTCCGCTTGCTGCCGCTAGCCCTGCCGTCACGCGTCGTCGCCAGCGAAGCCAGCCCCTGGCCGATCGGCGCTGCCTCAATTGATCGCAATCCATGAATGTAGCCGCCAGCGCTGACAATGCGCTAACGGAAATAAACATAAATATTGCTTCTTTTAATTGGCACCATAGTGATCATAGCAATGACTTACGCCGAGGCGAGATTGACCACCTGGAAAGAAGGAACCTTCTCGCCGTCGGACAATCAGCGATTCACGAGGCCTTGGCTTCGAAAGCGGGCGCGAAGTCGCCCAGCGACTTTGCCGTGAGGATCAGGCTCTCGATATCCTGCTCGACGATCGCCTCAAGGTCGCCGAAGCTGTCGATGACATAGTAGATCGGCTGGACGATATCGATCCGGTACGGTGTCCGGAGCACGCTTAGGAGGTCGAACGGTCGGAATTCGCACGCCTTGCCTTCCATTGCTGCCCTGGCTTCGCTTGGTGACGAGACGATCCCCGCGCCGTAGCAGCGGCGGCCTTGCGGTGTATTGATCAGGCCGAATTCGACGGTGAACCAAAAGATGCGGAACAAATGCCAGGAATAACCCTTGCCGAGACGGACGGCGGTTTCGCCGAAATGTCGCACGAAATTGGCATAGCTCTGGTTGGTCAGCAGCGGGCAGTGCCCGAAGACCTCATGGAAAAGGTCGGGTTCTTCGATGTAGTCGATGTGTTCGCGGCGACGCAGGAAGGTTGCGAGCGGAAATTTGCCTTGTGACAGGAGTTCGTAGAAGCGCGATGGCGGAATGAGCGCTGGTACGCCTTCGACGCCAAAGCCGGTCGTCTCGTTCAGGCGTCGGTTGACGTCGAAAAGTTGAGGGACCTTCTCCGGCTTGAGCCGCAGGGTTTCGACGCCCTCCAGATATTCCTGGCAGGCCATATTGGCCAGAAGGATCAGCTGGCGTCGGTAAAGTTCGCCCCATATCGCATCTTCCTCGGCGGTGTAGGCGTATAAACCATCCGAGCCAGGCAGTTTGGCGGTGTAGCTGCTTTCCTTGACCATATGACGATCCTCCCAGGCACTGCTGCCTTTTACTATTATGCTCCTGCATCTGAGGATTTTCTTTTCTTTCATGCTGACCTGTTGGACAATAACGGTAGATAATTTCGAGAGTGACGCCAATAATGAAAGAATCTGGGAATTCTCATCGCAAACTTCTGGAGCTCGTCCAGACCGATGGCAGCCTTTCCCTGGCAGAACTGTCGGAAAGGGCCGGCATGTCCCAAAGTTCGGCTTGGCGGAAGATCCAGGAACTGGAATCGAGCGGCGTCATCCGCAAGCGCGTGACACTGCTCGATCCGGGAAAACTCGATCTCAAGCTTTGCGTCATCGCGCATGTGACGCTTGATGATCATCACGAAGAAGCGGTCGCGTCTTTTGCCTCGGTGGTGCTGGAGCGGCCGGAGATCATGGAGTGCTATGCGCTGTCCGGCGCCTTCGACTACATGCTGAAGATCCGGACGAGGGACGTGGAAAGCTACGAGGCCTTCATGACCCGCTACCTCATGCGCAACCCGCATGTGCGAACGGTCGTCTCGAGTTTTGTGCTGCGCGAACTGAAATTCTCGACCGAACTGCCGATCTAGCACGTGTCATCCAATGCCGTGCAACCGCCCGGCGCTTAGCTACTCAGCATAAGCACCGGGAGGCCTTCAAATGTCTTGAGCGTGTCGAGAACAATCGAAGTCTTCACATGCTGCACCGACTCGTGCGGCAACAGAACATCGTTGACGAAACGTGAAAGGTCCGTGAGCCCGCGGGTCGCTACCTTCAGGTGATAGTCCATTTCGCCCGTCAGCGCGTAGGCCTCGAGAACCTCGGGTAGTCCGTTGATGAGTTGGGAAAATCTGCGGGCATTGTCTCTGTTGTGGGTCGCGAGCGTCACGGAAATGACCACCAGCATATCCAAGCCCAATTTCTGCCTGTCCAAATTGGCCTGGTAGCCCCTGATATATCCCTCAGACTCAAGTCTCGTCCGTCGGCGCGAGCATTGCGAGGGGGAAAGCGCGATCCGCTCGCCCAACTCGTTGTTCGTCAACCGGCCGTCCTTCTGGAGCTCCTGGAGCAGGCGCAGATCGAACTTGTCGAGCCGTTCATCCATTGCACGAAATCCCTCAAATCCTCACAAACCGTGCATAACTTCTTCCCCGGGCATGAAGAATGCAAGAACTTTGCACGTGTTTTGGATCACACTTTGCGCAACCAAGAGCAAATTTCTTCGGAGGAGAAAATGGGTCCTTTTCCACACGATGCGCCGCCACCGGAAATTACCGCCGACAATCCGGCCGGCACCGATGGCTTCGAATTCGTTGAATTCGCCCATCCGGAGCCCGACAAATTGCGCGAACTCTTCACGCGCATGGGCTACATTGCGGTCGCCAAGCACAAGACGAAAGACATCACTGTCTGGCGGCAGGGAGACATCAATTATATCCTGAACGCCGAGACGGGCAGTCATGCCACACGGTTCGTCGCAGATCACGGTCCCTCAGCCCCGTCGATGGCCTGGCGTGTTGTTGACGCCAGGCACGCTTTCGACCATGCGGTGTCAAAAGGTGCCTTTCCCTATGAAGGGAATGACAAGGCGCTCGACGTCCCCGCGATTGTTGGAATCGGCGGCTCACTGCTCTATTTTGTCGAAGCCTATGGTGCAAAGGGATCGGCCTACGACGCCGAGTTCGATTGGCTTGGCGAGCGCAACCCGCGTCCCGAAGGCATGGGTTTCTATTATCTCGACCACCTGACCCATAACGTCTTCCGCGGCAACATGGACAAGTGGTGGGACTTTTACCGTGACCTGTTCAATTTCAAGCAGATCCACTTCTTCGACATCGACGGACGGATCACAGGGCTGGTGAGTCGGGCCATCACGTCGCCCTGTGGCAAAATCCGCATTCCCCTGAATGAATCGAAGGACGAGACGAGCCAGATCGAGGAATTCCTGAAGAAGTACAAGGGCGAGGGCATCCAGCACATTGCGGTTGGAACGGAACATATCTACGAGGCCACCGACAGGCTTGCCGACAACGGCCTCCGTTTCATGCCGGGTCCTCCGAAGACCTATTACGACATGTCCCATGAACGGGTTCACGGCCATGACGAACCGATCGAACGTATGAAGAAGCACGGCATCCTCATCGACGGCGAAGGTGTGGTGAACGGTGGCATGACGAAAATCCTGCTGCAGATCTTCTCCAAAACCGTCATCGGCCCGATCTTCTTCGAATTCATCCAGCGCAAAGGTGACGAAGGCTTCGGCGAAGGCAACTTCCGTGCTCTTTTCGAGTCTATCGAGGCGGATCAGATCAAGCGCGGCGTGATCGGTACTGCGGCAGAGTGATCATCAGGCGACCCCGGCATTGCGGGGTCGCCCTCGGGGAGGGATTGAGCAATGGAACAGGCGGTAATCCAAGCTTCTGACGGTGAGGCCACGGCGGCGAGCAAGCTCAAATACATGCCGGGCTTCGGCAACGACTTCGAGAGCGAGTCGCTTCCCGGCGCTTTGCCGCAAGGCCAGAACAGCCCGCAGAAATGCAACTACGGTCTTTATGCGGAGCAGCTGTCGGGCTCTCCTTTCACCGCCCCCCGAGGGACGAACGAAAGATCGTGGCTCTATCGCATTCGCCCAAGCGTGCGCCACACCCGTCGCTTTTCGAATGCGTCCTATCCGCTTTGGAAATCGGCACCCTGCCCGGACGAACATTCGCTTCCTCTGGGCCAGCTTCGCTGGGACCCCATCGCCGCGCCGACCGAGAAGCTGACGTTTATCGAGGGGGTGCGGACAATGACGGCCGCAGGCGATGCCCTGACCCAGGTGGGGATGGCTGCACATGTCTACGTCTTCAACGAGGACATGGTTGACGATTACGTCTTCAACGCCGATGGCGAGCTGTTGATCGTCCCCCAGCTCGGCGCAATCCGCGTTTTTACCGAAATGGGCATCATGGATGTCGAGCCCCTTGAAATATGTCTCGTTCCCCGTGGCATGATGTTCAAGGTGCTGCGCATCGGCGATCAAGCGGTCTGGCGCGGATATATCTGCGAGAACTACGGCGCGAAATTCAGGCTGCCCGATCGAGGGCCGATCGGTGCGAACTGCCTGGCAAATCCACGCGACTTCAAAATACCTGTCGCGTCCTTCGAGGATAAGGAAACGCCTTGCCGCGTACATGTTAAGTGGTGCGGAAAGTTCTACGTCACAGAAATCGGCCACTCGCCCCTCGATGTGGTGGCCTGGCACGGCAACTACGCGCCCTTCAAATACGACCTGCGGACATTTTCCCCGGTTGGCGCCATCCTGTTCGATCACCCTGACCCGTCGATTTTCACGGTGCTGACCGCGCCGACCGAAGAGGCGGGAACGGCGAACGTCGATTTCGTGATCTTTCCGCCGCGCTGGCTGGTCGCCGAGCACACTTTCCGCCCGCCATGGTACCATCGCAACATCATGAGCGAATTCATGGGCCTTATCCATGGTCAGTATGATGCAAAGGAAGAAGGCTTTGTGCCCGGAGGCATGAGCCTGCACAACATGATGCTTCCCCACGGGCCGGACGCGCTTGGCTTCGAAAAGGCCTCCAAATCCGAACTTAAACCCGTGAAGCTTGATCACACCATGGCCTTCATGTTCGAGACCCGGTACCCGCAGCAACTCACGAAGTACGCCGCGGAGCTTGAGACGCTTCAGGACAATTACCTGGAGTGCTGGGACGGCCTTGAACGCAAGTTCGACGGGACCCCGGGCATCAAGTGAAGACCGACCCCTCATCCCACTGGAATCTGGACATGAAGCTCGCGACACTGAAAGACTCCACTAGGGACGGTCGCGTGGTCGTCGTCTCCCGCGATCTCACCCGCTGCTGCGAGGTCGGTCATATTGCCCGTACGTTGCAGGCAGCGCTCGACGACTGGGAGCATGTCGCTCCGAGACTCGCGCAGATTGCCGAGGGTGTCGAAACAGGAGCCCAGCCGACGATCAGGTTCCACGAGCATGACGCCACGTCGCCCTTGCCGCGGGCCTATCAGTGGGCGGACGGTTCGGCATACGTCAATCATGTCGAACTCGTGCGCAGAGCCCGCAACGCAGAGATGCCGGCCAGCTTCTGGGTCGATCCGCTGATGTATCAAGGAGGGTCGGACGGTTTCCTCGCCCCGCGCGCCCCGATCATGATGGCCGACGAGGCTTACGGGATCGACATGGAGGGCGAGGTCGCTGTCGTCGTCGGCGACGTCGCTATGGGGGCCAGTCCACAGGTCGCCCGTGACGCCATCCGGCTGGTGATGCTCGTCAACGATGTGTCGTTGCGCAGTCTCATACCGGAAGAGCTGGCAAAGGGATTTGGTTTCTTCCAGTCCAAGCCCGCATCGGCATTTTCTCCAGTTGCTGTGACGCCGGACGAACTCGGAGACGATTGGGACGGCGGAAAGGTGCATCGTCCGCTGCTCGTGACCTTGAACGGCAAGGCATTCGGCAAAGCGAATGCCGGCATCGACATGACGTTTGATTTTGGCCAACTGATTGCCCATGCCGCCAAGACCCGCAGTCTCGCAGCCGGAACGATCATCGGTTCGGGAACGGTTTCCAACAAGCTGGACGGTGGAGCGGGCAGGCCGGTCGAGGACGGAGGAGACGGATATTCTTGCATTGCCGAGATACGGATGATCGAGACCATCCAGGCCGGATCGCCGAAGACGCCGTTCATGAAGTTCGGCGACCAGGTCCGCATCGAGATGAAGGATCGGGCCGGACATTCGATCTTCGGAGCGATCGAGCAAACCGTCGAGAGATACAGCGGGGGCGGGACGCAATGAACGAGGTCGTTCTTTACGGCTACTGGAGATCGTCCGCGAGCTATCGCGTTCGTATCGCGCTCAACATGTTGGGGATCGACTACACGACGGTGGCGATCAACTTGTTGGAAGGGGCGCACCAGACCCCGGACTACCTTGCGCTGAACCCCCAGGGCCTGGTGCCGACATTGGTGATGAACGGGCGGACGTTGACGCAGTCGCTGGCAATCATCGAATATCTCGCGGACGTTCGGCCACAATGTGGATTGCTGCCACTGGACAGTGCGGATCGGCAACAGGTAAGAGCACTCGCATACGCGATCGCCATGGACATTCATCCAGTATGCAACCTGCATGTCGCAGCGCATGTCATGTCCATAACGGGTAAAGCTGACGCACGAGAGGAATGGATGAAGCACTTCATCCCGGATGGACTGCGTAAACTGGAGGCGATGCTAGAAGGCACCAATGGAGAGTTCAGCCTTGGAAGTGTGCCGACGATGGCGGACCTTTGCCTTGTTCCACAGGTCTACAACGCCCGCCGCTGGGGAGTGGACATGACAAATTTCAAGCGTATCGTCGATATCGATTGCAAGTGCGCGGAATTGCCAGCCTTCCAGGCGGCGCATCCCGACCGCGTGAAACCGTAGCGCAAGACACAGACCATCACCAAATCGGAAAGTTGGCTCCTTCCTCGAAGCGCTGCGGACAAACTTGGTCCAGGCATTGCCCCGGGCTCGCATCTGCGGGGCGAACTCCGTAGCTGCTAGAGAGGCCCGAATGGTCAATGCGAAGGACGCTACCCTTGAAAATTAAACTGAAGCAGTAGCTTCGGGATCCCCGACGTCGTCATTCGATGACGCGAGATGGATTTTTCTCTCGCGAACTCCATAAGGGGCGACAATTCCTTTAATCTAGTAATTTTATAGACAATATTAATGCCAGATTGCGCTGTCCATTGCGCATGGATTGCAAGGCAAGCCTGGGCTTCTGATGGTTGTAGTGTGGATCGATCAGGCGCTGCAAGGAGGCAATGATGGCCAGTGAACGTGTAGCAGCACCCTCCGAAGAGTTGTGGAGCGTTTTCGACTTTTCGCGTCGACATCGCTTGGCGAAGAAAGAGGAAAACCGCCTCCTCATGCTGTTCGGGCCGTTCGCGTCTTGTCACGCACTGCTTGCGAACGCGCGTCGGCACTCGCTCATCCCTTAGACGACGAAATCAAACTTGCCAAAAACGGAGGATCGCAGGATGCAAAATCTCATTGGTCACCTCAAAGCGCGCTTAGAGAAACTCCTTGTCGAGGCAAGCGAGCGGCTCCCAAAGAGCCCTACGACAAATCACGCACGCGATGAGGGCGAGCGAGCGCCACATGAATACGAACTCTACTACTGGAGTTCGGCACCAGGGCCTTGGTACTGAGGGCGCGACAATGGCGCTCGCTTTTGACGTTCGTCGACAGCTGATCAAGTCGGATTTCAAGACCATCCAGTCCAGGGTCATGCATGGCATGGCGGTCGGCTCCGTTGTTTCATCGTTTGCTTTTATTCTAGCCCTTGTGATTGGCTTCATCTGATCCGATCTTCGTCAATTGTCGAAAAGCAGCCCTCGTTTGGTCCCTGCCCATCGAGCCCGCAACACGTGCTGGTGCGAGAGATGGCGAGACCGTCATTCTGCAACGCGAACAATCAGCTTTCCGAAGTTTTCCCCCTCCAGCAAGCCGATGAAGGCCTCGGGGGCATGTCCCAGTCCATCGACGATGTCTTCACGGTACTTCAGTCGGCCGTTTGCGACCCACTCACCGGCTTCGCGATAGAAGTCGGGTCGCTGCTGGGCAAACTCGCGCTGGATGAAGCCACGAACAAGAAGGCTCTTGCGCAAAATCGCTCCCATCAGGCTCGGGAGTTGATCTGGCCCCTGCTGAGGATCGGGCCCTTTGTTGTAGTGAGCGATCAAGCCGCAGACAGGAATACGGCCGAAATTGTTCAGCAAGGGAAAAACAGCGCTCCAAACGGGTCCACCGACATTCTCGAAATAGACATCGATACCGTGTGGGCAGGCGGCGGCGAGTTGCTCTGGAAAATCTGCAGACTTGTGATCGACCACTGCGTTGAAGCCGAGTTCATGGCGCACGTAATCGCACTTGTCCGGACCGCCCGCAATTCCGACGGCGCGAGCACCCATGATCTGGGCTATCTGGCCCACGGCCGAGCCGACCGCGCCACTTGCGGCAGCCACCACGACAGTCTCGCCCGCTTTCGGCTTGCCGATATTGCGAAGCCCGGCATAGGCTGTGAAGCCGGGCATCCCTAGTACGCCAAGCGCGGTGGTAGGCGGATGAGCATCGGGATCAAGTTTGCGAAGATCGCTGCCGTTTGAAACCGCATGCGTCTGCCACCCGGAATGCGACAGCACTGTGTCGCCCGGACCGAAGTCGTTGTTGCGGCTTTTCAGAACGCGGCCAACCGTTCCTCCCTCCATCACACCACCGATGTCGACCGGCTTGGCATAGGATTTGGCGTCATCCATGCGACCGCGCATGTAGGGATCCAGCGACAGAAAGAGTATTTGCAGGAGGACTTCGCCCTCCGCCAACTCCGGAATTGCGGATTCCTCGACCCTGAAATTATCCGCTGCCGGCTTTCCAAGTGGACGGGAAGCGAGAACGATCTTCGTGTTGGTGCTGGGTTTTGACATGCGCCGGGTGTTCCTCGAAACGGGGCTGGGTCGCCTAACGGGCTTTCAGCCAGACAATCACGTGGCCCGCATTGTTGGCGAGCGACTTTTTTCACCTTCCCGGTCGGAAAGAGAACGTCCTTCCTTATAAATCATATTGTCTACTGATTTTATAGACTAATGATTTAAGGGATGCATCACTCCATGACGTACCTTTTGAGCCTTCTTGACAAGAGCCCCATCGAAGCGGGGAAGAGCGCCAGCCAAGCCCTGCAGGCTACGGCCCACCTCGCTGCAAAGGCAGAACAGCTCGGCTACCACCGTTTCTGGGTCGCCGAACACCATAACATGGACAATCTCGCAAGTTCGTCTCCCGAAGTGCTGATTGCCTATATCCTCGCCAGAACGTCGAAAATTCGCGTCGGATCCGGCGGAGTCATGCTGCAGCACTACAGTGCCTACAAGGTGGCGGAGACCTTCAACCTCTTGGCCTCGCTCGCTCCTGGCCGCGTCGACATTGGCGTCGGCAAGGCGCCCGGTGGCTTTCCGCTGTCGACCAGGGCGCTGCAGGCGGCGGTAGATCCGACCCGCAAGCCGCGCTTCGCCGACCAGCTCTCCGACATCAACCTCTACCTTTCTAGCGCGTCGAATCCCGATGGCGCCGTCGCAACGCCACTTCCCGCGATCGCGCCGGAACGCTTCCTGCTCGGGGCCTCGGTCGATAGCGCCGAGCTTGCGGCTGAAAAGGGTTGGGAACTTGTCTTTGCAGGTCATTTGAATGGTGACCCGGCCAATCTCCACAAGACGTTTGAAACATATCGACACGCAACAAACGGCAAGGTTCCAATTCTTGCGCTTTCGGCCTTTGCGGCCGAAAGCGAGGAACACGCCCGCGAACGCGTCGGCGACCTGAGAATCGTAAAGGTGTTCCTGCCCAACGGCCAGAGCGTCAACGTCGGCAACGAAGAGCAGGCTGCCGAATTCGCCCGGCAGTCCGGTTTCAAGGACTATCGGACCGAGGAGAAGGTCCCGAGCGTGCTGCATGGCACAGCCCACCAGATCCGCAAGGAGCTGGATGCGCTTCATCGCCGCTACGGCGTCAAGGAATTCATTCTCGATACGCCTGCTTTGACCGCCGCCGAGCGCCTGAACTCCATCGAGTTGCTTGCAAAAGAGCGGCTTTCCCTCGTCGCCTGACCTTCTCCAGAGGATTGATCCTATGGCCCAGAAAAATATCACGTTCGGTATCATGTTGCAGGGTCCCGGTGGACACATGAACGCCTGGAAGCATCCGAGCGGCCCTGCCGACGCCAGCACGAACTTCGATTTCTTCGTCACGACGGCGCGCAAGGCCGAGAAGGCTGGCATTGCTTTCGCGTTCGTGGCCGACGGCCTCTATATCAACGAGCAATCAATTCCGCATTTTCTCAACCGCTTCGAGCCCATCGCCGTACTCTCGGCACTTGCCGCTTCCACATCGAAGATCGGTCTCGTTGGAACGGTCTCGACGTCGTACAGCGATCCGTTCACTGTCGCCCGCCAGTTCGCTTCAATCGATCTCATCAGTGGTGGCAGGGCAGGCTGGAACGCGGTGACCTCGCCGCTGGAAGGGTCGGGCCGAAACTACACCCGAGAACACCCCGAACATGAACTGCGCTACGAGATCGCCGAGGAGTATATCGATGCGATCAAAGGGCTCTGGGATTCCTGGGACGACGACGCGTTCGTCCGTGACCGTGGCACGGGGGTTTATGCGGACAAAGGCAAATTTCATCGCCTCAATCACAAAGGCCGCTTTTTCCGCATCGAAGGACCGCTGAACATCGCCCGTTCGCGGCAAGGTCAGCCTGTTGTGTTCCAGGCAGGAGCATCTGATTCAGGCGTGAGACTTGCCGGCAAGCACGCTGATGCGGTCTTCACCAATGGCGGACCGATCACAGAGGCACAAGTCTTCTATAAACAGGTCAAGCAGAGCGCGATTGCGCAAGGCAGGCGCGCGTCCGATGTTGGCATCTATCCGGGCATCGGGCCGATCGTAGGCGCAACAGCCGAGGAAGCAGAGCGCAAATACCAGGCGATCCGCAGCCTTTGCACCATAGATGAAGCGCTGCTTTATCTCGGACGTTTCTTCGACCATCATGATTTCAGCGTCTATCCGCTCGACGCGCCGTTCCCCGAGCTCGGCGATATCGGTAGAAACAGTTTCCGTGCGACGACCGATCGGATCAAGAAAACAGCGCGCGACAACAACCTGACACTGCGCGAAACAGCACTCGATGTCGCTACGCCGCGAACGGATTTCATCGGCACGGCGGACCACATAGCCGACGAGATCATCCGCTGGGTCGACGAGGGTGCCGCCGACGGCTTCATCCTCGGATTTCCGATTGTTGCCGAAGGGTTCGACGATTTTGCCAAATATATCCTGCCGATCCTTGAAGAGCGGGGCTACTTCGACCCCGTTCTGAAGGGCGAGACACTGCGCGAGCACCTGGGCCTGCCGTATCGCGAAAGCCGCTACGCGAAGCCCTTGGAAGACAACGAACGCGGAAAGGCCGTCGGTGCCTGAGGCGCGGCGCGAACGAACATGAACGCCATCCCCAAGAACGTCCACACGCAGGATCCGGTCGAAAAGGTCATAGACGGATTTATCGGCGAGTTCATCGCGTTGCGCCAAGACCTGCACCAATATCCGGAGCTTGCCTTCCAGGAACGCCGCACGAGCAAGATCATTGCATCAAAGCTTTCCTCATGGGGCTACGAGGTGGCGACGGGCATTGCCGGGACCGGCATCGTCGCCACTCTCCGGCGCGGCGAGGGAGAAAGGCGTATCGGTATTCGTGCCGACATGGACGCGCTGCCGATCGAGGAAGCAACGGAGCTTTCCTATGCAAGCAACAATCCGGGGGTCATGCACGCCTGCGGACATGATGGGCATACATCGATCCTTTTGGCCGCGGCTCGCTATCTTGCCGAAAGCGGCAGGTTTAGCGGCACACTGCGGCTGATCTTCCAACCGGCGGAGGAGATTGGTGCCGGTGCGCGCAAGATGATTTCGGAAGGTCTGTTCGATCGCTTCCCGGTCGACGCGGTTTTCGGGCTTCACAACTGGCCAGGTGTGGCGACTGGCCAGTTCGGTTTCGTAGCCGGGCCGGCGATGGCCTCAGTTGACCAGGCAATCATCAGGATCATCGGCAAAGGCGGCCATGGCGCGGAACCGCATCGAGCAGTGGATCCAGTCCTTGCCTCGGCGTCGTTCATCACGGCATTGCAGAGCGTGGTCTCGCGCAATGTCGACCCCCAGGAGATGGCCGTTGCGACAGTCGGCTCAATCCATGCCGGAACGGCCTCCAACGTCATCCCGGAAAGCGTCGAGCTGAAGCTGACCATGCGATCCTTCAGCGACGCGGTGCGCCAGCAGTTACAGGAGCGCGTTCCATCTCTTGCGCGCGCTCAGGCCGAGAGCTTTGGTGCGAGCGCCGAGGTCGACTACCGGCTGGGCTTTCCAGCGCTTGTCAACCACGCCAACGAGACCGAGTTTGCCCGCCAGGTCGCTGTCGACACGCTGGGCGCAGCGGCGGTCGAAACCGGGTTTCGACCGCGCACGGCAAGCGAGGATTTCGCCTTCATGCTGCAGGCGCGGCCCGGAAGCTATCTTTTTGTGGGCAATGGCGACAGCGCGCCGCTGCACAGCGCCCAATACAATTTCAACGACGCGATCATTGCCCCGGCTGCGCGCTATTGGGTGCGTCTGGCAGAAACATTTCTTCAGTAGACAGGACAGGCGACCGATATGGGCGACAGCTTTCTCTATACGACCCCGCTCGACGCACGCGCAAAGCCGCTCATAGATGAACTGATCCATGAGTATGACAGCCGATACGGCAACTACTTCAATGAAGAGGGCGCTGCGGCGGAACTGAACCGCTATCCGCCCGAGGCTTTCTCGGTGCCCTTCGGCAACTTCGTTCTCCTTCTTCGCGACGGCGAGACGATCGCCGGCGGTGCCTTCAGGCGCTATGACGATGATACAGCCGAATTCAAGCGGATCTGGACGCGCTCTGATCTGCGTCGCCAGGGCCTCGCCCGCAAAGTTCTCGTCGAACTGGAAGCGCAAGCCGCAAGGCAAGGTTACTCCCGGATCTATCTAACCACGGGCTTTCGCCAGCCCGAGGCCGTGGGTCTCTACCTGAATTACGGCTACACCGCGCTTTTCGATCCCAGCGTCGATCCAGAAATCTACAAGTCGCTGCCCTTCGAGAAGGACATCCGCCATCTGGCACCGATGGGCAGACCGCAGCAAGAACAGCGCGCGGCACAGCGTGCCTAGCTGGCGGACAACGAAGCAAGGGGAAGCGCGATGGCATTGACGACAGAGTTCCCGAGCGCCAACATCGGCGTTGAAACGGTCCACCGAAAGCAGGACTATTCTCGCTACAAGATCGTGCCGGCGCGCCATCCTGGCCGCCTTGCGGGCACCGTCTTTGCGGCCGTCGTCATCGCGACCATCGTCTATTCGACCTTCACAAATCCACGCTGGGGATGGGGCGTCTTTGCCGAGTGGTTTTTCGCCGAACCGATTCTGGTGGGGCTCGGCAGGACGTTGCTTTTGACGGCACTCGCGGCCATTTCCGGATCAATTCTCGGAACATTTCTGGCTCTCGCCCGGGTTTCAAAGTCGCCGCTGCTGGCAGGACTATCGTGGGGATACATCTGGCTCGTGAGATCCATCCCTTTGATCGTTCTGTTGCTGGTGCTCAACAACCTCGGCTACCTCTACGAGACCATCACCGTTGGCATCCCGTTCACCGACACGATCTTCGTCAGCTATCCTACGGTTCAGTTGCTGACACCGTTCGCGGCTGCGTTCCTGGGCCTGACACTCAATCAGTCTGCCTTCTTTGCCGAAATCGTCCGCGGCGGCATCCTTTCCGTCGATCAGGGCCAGCACGAAGCAGCAGCGGCCCTCGGTCTCCCCCGTCACCGCCAGGCCCTTCGGATCGTCCTGCCGCAGGCAATGCGGTCCATCCTCCCGACGGGGTTCAACGAGATCATCGGGCTGGCGAAGGGAACGTCGATGGTCTACGTTCTGGCGCTTCCCGAGTTGTTTTACACCGTTCAGGTTATCTATCGCCGCAACCTGGAAGTCATCCCTCTCTTGATGGTCGCTACGGTCTGGTACCTTATCATCATGACCGTGCTGTCGATTGCCCAGCACTATATCGAGCGCTACTTTGCCAAAGGCGCACTGCGCAATCCGGTTCCACTCCCGTTTAGGGCCTTGCGCGAGCGCTTCAGGTCGGCGCGCCCGGAACGCTCCGCCGTCGAGCATGCCGTGGGTCGGGCGGGCTTCCAGGACGCGGCCGCGATCAGTGACGGCGGACAGGTGGAGATTCACGGTATCTCCAAGAGTTATGGCCCGTTGAAGGTTCTGAACAACGTCGAACTCACCATTCCGGCCGGAAGCGTGACCGTGATCCTCGGGCCATCCGGTTCCGGCAAGTCGACGCTTCTGCGCTCAATCAATCACCTCGAGCGCGTCGACGACGGGTTCATCTCTGTCGACGGCGAACTGGTCGGCTACCAACAGCACGGCGACACGCTCTTCGAGCTCAAGGAAAAGGATATCCTGAAGCGTCGCGCCGACATCGCCATGGTGTTCCAGAACTTCAATCTGTTTCCGCACATGACCGTCCTGGAAAATCTCATCGAAGCGCCTGTCCAGGTGCGCGGAACCGGTCGTGATGACGCGATCTGCCAGGCCCGGGAACTGCTTTCCCGTATCGGTCTCGCAGACAAGATCAATGCCTATCCTCGCCAACTCTCCGGCGGACAACAGCAGCGTGTTGCGATCGCCCGTGCATTGGCTCTTCGCCCCAAGGTCTTGCTCTTTGACGAGCCAACCTCAGCGCTGGACCCGGAACTGGTCGGCGAGGTGCTCGATGTCATCAAGGAGCTGGCACGCACCGGCACGACGCTCATTATCGTGACGCATGAAATCGGCTTCGCGCGCGAAGTGGCTGACACCGTGGTCTTTATGGACGGCGGCAATGTGATCGAGGTGGGCCCGCCATCGCGAATATTCGCAACCGCCACACACGCTCGCACGCGCGAGTTCCTCGCAAAAGTCCTCTGACCGAAATGACTTGAACTGTTCCGCCGCGTCAGGCCGTCGGTGGAGTATGGCAGTGCATGCAACCACAACGTGAAAACGGAGACGGGAAATGGATTTTCTACACAAGACAAAACTTCTGATGGCAGGAGCGATTGCTTTTACTGCGCTGGCGATCGGGTCCGTGCAGGCAGCCGACGGCTTCGATCTCAGCCCGGAGCAGCCAAACCGGCTGCGAGTCGCCAAGAATGAAAAACGGATCGCCGAAGTGCCGAAGACCTTCAAATTCGTCAATGACGGCGTTCTGACGATCGGCATCAGCACAAGCGGCAACCTGCCGCTGCATGACTACGCGTCCGATTCCAAGACCGTCATTGGCTATGATGTCGATCTGGCCCAGGTGGTCGCAGACAGCCTCGGAAGAAAGCTCGAGCTGGTGCAGGTCGCATGGGCGGATTGGCCGCTTGGACTGGTTTCGGGCAAATTCGATGCGGTGATTTCCAATGTCACCGTTACCGAAGAACGGAAGTTGAAGTTCGACTTCTCTACCTATCGAAAGGATGAACTGGGCTTCTACGTCAAAGCTGATAGCCAGATAGCGGCAATCAAGGAGCCGAAAGATATTGCCGGGCTGAAGGTCATCACCGATGCCGGAACCAATCAGGAAATAATCCTGCTCGAATGGGACAGGCAGAATGTTGCCGCCGGCCTCAAGCCGATCGAGGTCCAGTACTACGACGACAACGCGGTCAAGGATCTGGCAGTGCAATCCGGTCGCGCAGATGCGGTGTTCAGCGTCAATGCCACCCAGGCCTACGCGGCAGGCATCAACGGCAAGACCAAGCTGGTCGGTACCGTCAGCGGCGGTTGGCCCATCACGGCTGAGATCGCTGTCACCACCCGAAAGGGCAGCGGCCTGGCCGATCCACTGACCGACGTCATCAACGACCTCATCGCCAGCGGTGAGTATCACAGGGTTCTCGAGACCTGGAAGCTCACGCCGGAGGCGATCGAGAAGGCGCAGACGAACCCACCCGGTCTTCCGAGAAGTGGCTCCTGAGCCTCGTCGCACCGGCCGGCGCCCCCTACGGCGCCGGCCCTTCACATGGTCAGTCATAATTTGGAGATCGTGGACACATGACCACTTGGACCTTGCGAAGCTCGCTCTTGGCCGTGGCGGCTATTCTTCTCGCTGCTGTCAGTACTGCAAAATCCGCAGATTTCGATCTCAGCCCGGAGCAGGCTGGCCGCATCCGTGGGGAGCGTGACAATACGGCAATTGAAGCCATTCCTCAGGATTTCAAGTTCGCCGCGCCAGGTAGCTTCACGGTCGCCGTCAGTCCCGGAGGACCACCTCTTGCGACATATGCCACGGATGCGAAGACTGTTGTGGGTGCCGATCCCGACTACGCACTGGCTGTCGCCGATAGCCTCGGGTTGAAGCTTGAACTGGTGCCGGTTGCCTGGATCGACTGGCCGCTCGGGCTGACATCCGGCAAGTATGACGCCGTTATCTCGAACGTCGGCGTAACAGAGCAACGCAAGGAGAAGTTCGACTTTTCCACCTACCGGCAGGGTCTGCACGGCTTCTTTGTCAAAACCGACAGTCCCATTATATCCATCAAGGAACCGAAGGATGCAGCAGGGCTGCGGATCATCGTCGGCGCCGGTACCAATCAGGAGCGCATCCTGCTCAGATGGAACGACGAAAATGTTGCGGCGGGATTGAAACCCCTGGAACTTCAGTACTTCGACGATCAGGCAGCGAGCCTGCTGGCCATCTCCTCCGGACGGGCCGATGTCATTGTTCAGCCGCATGCTCAGCTTGTCTACATCGCCGCCCGCGACGGGAACATCAAGCGCGTTGGCACTCTGAGTGCCGGCTGGCCCGAGCGTTCCGATGTTGCCATAACGACCCGCAAGGGAAGCGGTCTTGCCAACGCCCTGACCATCGCCACCAACGGGCTGATTGCCAACGGCGTTTACGCCAAAATCCTCGATCGCTGGCAACTCAACGAAGAGGCCCTGCCGAAATCGGAAACAAACCCTCCCGGGCTGCCGAAGTCGTGAGGATCAGATGATGAGTGACCAATCCGTTTCGATAAGTCATATCGGATTCCTGACACCGGGGAACTATCCCGACAGTGATCCGCTTTCAGGTCTGGAAAAGACACTGCAACTGCTTGCCTTTGGCGAGGAGCTGGGTTTTGACAGCGCCTGGGCGCGCCAGCGGCATCTCGAACCCGGCATTTCGTCGGCAACCGCATTTCTCGCCGCAGCGACGCAGAGAACAAAGCGTATCCAGCTTGGAACCGCGGTTATCCCGATCGGCTATGAAAGTCCCTATCGACTTGCCGAAGATCTTTCGATGGTGGACGTTCTTTCGCGAGGACGATTGAATGTCGGCCTCAGTGCCGGTCGGCCGCTGCATGCAGACCTCATCGGGCCACTCGCTTTCGACGGCGACTGGGAGAAACACGACTTCTCGCATGATCGGGTGCTTCGGTTCGCAGACAACCTGCGCGGCCACTATCTTGGTGACGAGACCACCGTCATCAAGACGCCCTTCGGGCCGCAGCGGCCGCGTCTGCAGCCCCATGCCAAGGGGCTCATCGACCGTATCTGGTATGGGGGCGGATCGTTGCGCTCCGCCGGCTGGGCGGGCAAACACGGCTTCAATCTCCTGATCGGCAACGTGACGACAGGCGAGGAGACCGACAACTTCTTCGTCGCGCAAGGCCGTCAGCTCGATGCCTACAGGAGGGCAGGTGGACAGGGACGGGTCGCACTCGGCCGCGTAATTGTCCCGATCGACAGTGCCGACGCAACAACACGACGGCGCTATCGCGACTACGCGGCGGGACGCGACGGGCGAACGCTGACGCCGCAGGGCGACCGACGCACCCTTTATGCCCGTGATATCGTCGGCACGTCCGACGAGATCCTTGAACGTCTGTTCGCCGATCCCATCCTGCCCCACGTCAGCGAACTCAGGCTCGAACTTCCCTATGAGTTCGAGGATGAAGAATACCGCCAGATCATCCAGGACTTCATTACGCTCGTCGCACCGCGGCTCAACTGGTCCCGCGACGGGCGCAAAGAAAGGCGGTCGGCCTCAACGCATGACTTAGACGTGCAGGCCCGCGCCGGCGTCGCCGCCGCTCCCTAAGAGGAAGGCGACGCCTGCAAGGGTTCAGCGGCAACGTGCTTCGTAGGTCCGGCCGTAACGATCACGATAGACGCAATAGCCGCGATGTTCTGTCGACTGGCCGATCAGCGCACCTGCCAAACCTCCCGCCACCGCGCCAACAGCTGCTCCGCCCCAGCTGTTGGAAACAGCTCCGCCAATAACTGCGCCGGTGCCAGCCCCGATGGCTGTTCCTTGCTCGGTGGCTGTGCAGGATGCCAATGCGCCAAGTGCTGCGCCGACGAGTACGATTGTTCTGAACATCTCAAGGGTCCCCTGTTCTGGGTTGTGATTACGGAGCGCAGCGAAGTCCATGGCCTTGCACAGGCTCCGGTGGCGGAGATCTCTCGGTAACAAGGGCTCTCCGCCGGGAGGGATCGCGGGAAATGTAGATCCCCGCGATCGGTGGTGAAACACCGATGCGTGACTTTTGTTCCAGAACACGGAGGTCATTGGAAAGCAACTGTCGACACCACCGAGGCCGTTCTGACGCTGACTATGGCACAGCACCGCGAGAACATTTTTTCTCAGTTCGCCCCCATTAGGGAAGCCGAAGCTTCGACCGGCTTTTGAAGAAGCACTATGTAATTCCACATCTTGCGCCGCCGCGCGTCGCGCTTACCTTTGTGCGTGGTTGCCCTCCATGCGCCATACGTTTCTCACAATAAGGACAAATCTTCATGACTGAAAAATCCTCCGCTGACAGCTTTCCCGTCGGTTACGAGCCGCCGAAGGTGTGGACCTGGGAGAGGGGAAGTGGCGGCCAGTTTGCCAATATCAATCGCCCGATCGCAGGAGCGACGCATGAGAAGGAACTGCCTGTAGGCAAGCATCCCTTGCAGCTTTATTCCCTGGCGACGCCGAACGGCGTGAAAATCGGAATCATGCTTGAAGAGCTTCTGGCAGCTGGCCACGAGGGTGCCGAATACGACGCCTGGCTGATCAGGATTGGTGACGGAGAGCAGTTCGGCTCCGGCTTCGTGGACGTCAACCCAAACTCGAAAATCCCGGTTCTCGTGGATCACTCCACGCCGGAGCCGACCCGTGTGTTCGAAAGCGGTGCGATCCTGCTTTATCTTGCCAACAAGTTCGACGCCTTTCTGCCGAATGATCACATTGCACGCACCGAGACGATCAACTGGCTGTTCTGGCAGATGGCATCCGCCCCCTATCTCGGCGGCGGTTTCGGTCATTTTTACGCCTACGCGCCGATGCACATCCAGTATGCAATTGACCGCTTTTCCATGGAAGTGAAACGTCAACTTGACGTGCTTGATCGGCACCTTGCTGACAATCAGTTCATGGCCGGCTCTGAATATTCTATCGCTGACATCGCGATCTGGCCCTGGTACGGCAATCTTGCCCAAGGCAAAGCCTACGGCGATGCAGGTGCGTTCCTCGACGTCCAGAGTTACAAGAATGTGCAGCGCTGGACGGCCGAGATCGCAGGGCGCCAAGCAGTCAAACGCGGGCGTAGGGTCAATCGCGTGGCGGGCGACCCTTCCGAGCAACTTCACGAACGCCATGATGCCTCCGACTTCGACACGATGACGCAGGACAAGATCGGGAAGGATTGAGGAGCCGGCGGAGGGAAGATGGGTTGGGCGGGTCACGGATACGAGTGACCCGCCCGCCGCACCGACATTGCTACCGATCGGTATGAAATTCGCGTCACGTCTGGACAGGCGTGAGAGGATCTGGTTACATACCGATTGGTAGGAAACGGACGAAGCGCATCATGGCCCGGCCAAAAGAGTTTGACGCAACAGAAGCCTTGGCATCTGCAGTGAGACTGTTCTGGGAAAAGGGTTATGACGGCACGTCCGTTTCGGATCTCACCGATGCAATGAGGATCACCCGTCCCAGTCTTTACGGAACCTTTGGCAACAAGGAAGAACTGTTCCGGCGCGCCCTGCAGTTCTATGATGCCGAATACATGGGCTTTATCGAAGAGGCGTTGGCTGAGCCTTCGGTCGACGTTGCCGTTGCGCGACTGGTCTATGGATATGTCGACGCGCAAACCCATGCGGAAACACCGACCGGCTGCCTGGCATTGAATGGTGCCGTGGCCTGTTCGGACGAGGCAGAGCCGATCCGAAAGACGCTGATCGATCGGCGCGTCGGTATCGAAATCGCGTTGTGCGCAAGGCTGATCCGCGCCCGGGACGTCGGTGATCTGCCGATTGATTGTGATCCCGCCGATCTCGCACGCTTCGTTGTGACGCTGGCACTGGGAACAGCTTGCCAGGCCAAGGCCGGTCGAACCCGTGATGAACTGCGGCGCGTCGTCGAAATTGCATTGGCGGCGCTTCCGTTCCGACGGCCGGAGGCGGCCGCCTCCTCAAACGTGTCAGCGCGCCACCCTTCACCCGGCTTGGACGTTGCCCATGAGCAATGAATGCAAAATAGCGAATACCGCATGGAGTGACCGGCGCAAAGACTGGGCCCGTCTTGGTCCCAGCCGGTGCGGGACGGGCTGAGTCCTTCCTTCGAGTGGCCGCCACGTGACTTAGCCGGCGACCTTCAAAACCTTTTTGCCTCTAGCATTGCCAGCATGACACGCAGCCAGCGTGAACGGTTGTTTGCGCTCCGACGATGAATAGGTATTGGAAATGTTGCTTGAGCTCGCTTTAAAACATCTGATCAAAATTGGAACCC
The DNA here is from genome assembly GCF_056406295.1 of Rhizobium sp. P1_C7. NCBI lineage: Bacteria > Pseudomonadati > Pseudomonadota > Alphaproteobacteria > Hyphomicrobiales > Rhizobiaceae > Rhizobium > Rhizobium sp. P1_C7. Next base: position 17,744 of record NZ_JBFUAL010000029.1, on the reverse strand, counting down.
TTACCGTTACGTTCCCTGACGGGCTGAAGCGCGTCTTCGGGACTGGGGAGGAACCGCATGCATCGCTCACCATTCGCACGAAGAGGGCCGAACGCCGTCTGCTGTTCAACCCGGCGCTAGCGCTGGGCGAGGCCTATATGGACGGTGATCTCGAACCGGCTCCCGGCAGTCTCTTCGAGACACTCGACTTCCTGGCGATGAACTCAATGGAAGGTGGCAGTCACCCGTTCGACAAGCTCATGGAAAAGCTGCGCTGGTTCCGCCGCCACCTTGACCAACTGAACTTCGCTCAAAGATCAAGGCGTAATGTTGCCCACCACTATGATCTCGATGCGCGTCTCTATTCGCTCATGCTGGACGAGGACCGGCAATATTCGTGCGCCTATTTTCCCGAAGGCGGGGAAACGCTGGAAGAGGCACAACTCAAGAAGAAGCAGCATATTGCAGCGAAGCTGAGACTCGATCGGCCCGATCTGGAGATCCTGGATATCGGCTGTGGGTGGGGCGGAATGGCCCTTTACCTCGCGCGCGAATTCAACGCGCGCGTCACGGGTCTGACCCTGTCAACAGAACAGCTCGAGGCCGCCCGCGCCCGCGCCAGGGAGGCAGGGCTCGACCACCGGGTGAAGTTCGAACTCATGGACTACAGATCATGGTCGCGCCAGGTCGACAGGGTCGTCTCCGTCGGCATGTTCGAGCATGTGGGCATCAACCACTTCAGAACCTTCTTCGACAAAGTGCGCTCGATGCTAAAGGATGACGGTGTGGCCCTCATCCATGCCATCGGCCGTGCCGACGGTCCAGGCAGCACAAACCCCTGGATCGCGAAGTACATTTTTCCAGGCGGCTATTCGCCGGCTCTGTCGGAGGTCTTGTCCGTCGTGGAGCGATCTGGACTATGGGCGACGGACATCGAGGTGCTGCGCCTTCACTATGCCAAAACCCTGGCTCACTGGCGCGACCGGTTCGCGAAACATCGGGGGACGCTCGCCAAGCTGTACGACGAGCGGTTCTGTCGCATGTTCGAGTTCTATTTGATCGGCTCCGAACTCGCCTTCCGCCGAATGGGACATATGAACTGGCAACTGCAGCTGACGCGCAACGTCGATGCGCTGCCATTGGCACGGGACTACATGCTCGATGCCGAGCGTGGGGAAGGCCTTGCGTTGGCATCAGGACGAAATCCGGTACCGATGGGCACCACAATGGCGGCGAAAGATCTCGCTACGATGAGGCGCTGACCAAGCAGGCCGATTTTAACGAGCGGTCCATACAGCGGAAGCGTCTTGCTTGCGTGGCAAGGCGCACCAGGCACAGACGAGAACGGGGATCATTCGAGGGAGCTATTGCCTCATAGTCAATTCTTCTCGCAAAAGACTTGAGAACTCTTCCCGGTCGCGGATGCCAAATTCGAACCAGCCCACCAATAGCCTGGCCTGGGCCGCAACCGCTTCGCTGCCGGGATGAAGGCCCTTTTCGGTCCACCATTCCCGAAGAACGTCATTGAGCAATGTCATCGCCTCGCCGGTCATCGGCTCCTTCGGCCAGTCAGTCTTCGCTACCATCCATACCTCCCGCACTTGACCGGACGATAGCGTCAGACGCGCGATGAGCAATTGCAGGGCAGCCACAGATGCCGAAAATCCGAACCGGAGATAACATCGATCCTGCGATCGCGGGCAGATTTAGCCATAGTACCAGCCAGCTGGTGAACGCCAAGACAGGATGGTCGACCATGACCATCCTTAGAGGCAATGGACGCCCGCGCTTCAAAGTATCTGTGCGCTAAGCGGCAACTTATCGTCCGCCGGGGATCTTCGCCACGCTGACGCCGGAATTACATGCTGTGGGCTTTTCCTGGACCAAAGGGGACGCAACATGGAATTCATCAATCGCTACGTTGACCAACCATTGCTTCAAGGCGCGTCGATGTCCCTTCGCGCCTGGCATGTCCGTACCCGCCAATCCCCTGCGAAACTCGAACCCATTTGGAACCTTGGTGTGGTTCTCGTTCTCCTGGCAGCAAGCTGTCAGTTTCTTGCTGGCGGCGCCCTCGTACTTGGGGTCGGCGCCTTGTCAATGCTGTCACTGCCTTCAGCATGGAAACTTGTGTCCGGTCGGGCCAGGCAGACCTACGATGTCCGCACCTACCGCGCCTTGGCGGCACTGGCGATTAAGAAACGGGACGCTGAATGGTCGGTTCGCCTGATGATCCTGCTGATCTCGATCTGTATGCCGGTTCTTGTCGCGACGGATGATCCCGCAGGCCGCTGGTTCCTGCTTGGCGCGAGCCTTTGGTTCGTCCTGACGGCACCTGTCAGGACCTATCTGGAGGCTGCCGAGCCGCCACAGCCAAGTGATGGCGAGCGATCATTCCGGGTAAACGGCGGCACCGCTCAGTTTGGCTGATCAGGAAGGCTCGCTCAGCGCCTGAATCAAGACATCGAGCGCGTCTACGGAACCAAACGAACTCTGCGCAGTTTCTCCTTTCTACATCAAAAAGGAGCTCGAAATGCTTTACTATGCATTGGTATTCCTGGTCGTTGCACTGATCGCCGGCGTGCTCGGTTTTGGCGGCATAGCCGGGGCATCGGCGTCGATTGCGCAGATCCTGTTCTTCATTTTCCTCGTCCTCTTCGTGGTTTCGCTCGTCATGCGCGTGGTGAGGCGCTGAAGTCTGTTGCCCGCGCGTCGGCGTTTCCTTCTCCGGAATGCTCGACTCGCAAGGAGACCCAGGCGATACCAGCAAAGCTGTCGCCCATGATTTAAGCGATCGCGGTCGACTAGCTGGCCATCGGCATTGTCCGCCAGACCACTGTTCGGCGAAGCGACGTGGCCTGGCCTTGCCGTCAGTTGACGCGAAGCGATTCACTATATGCCATCGTCGCAGCAGCGAGATCCGCCAGTGCCGTTCCGACCGCTTTATAGAGGGTGATCTCTTCGGCGGTGGTTCGAGCAGGGTGGTCCCGACGGCACAATTCGTCGAGCGTTGAACGCACCATCTCGTCCGAAAAAACCCCCGCCTTGATGGGCTGGACGAGGTCACCAGCTTCGTGGAGGGCTTCGGTGGTGTCGATAAAGACCGCAGATCGCCGAATTGCTTCGTCATCCGCTTCACGCATGGCCGGCGTGAAACCGCCAATCAGGTCCAGGTGGGTACCTGGACGCAACCACTCTCCTTTGACAAGCGGCGTGGTAGCCAGCGTTGCGGCACTCACGATGTCGGCGGCGCCGACAGCCTGTTCCAGATCTTCAACGACGGCTACTGTCACCCCCTGTTGTTCGAGCCTTCGCGCCAGTCTCGTCGCACTCGCCGCGTCGATATCCCATATGTCGACATGCTCAATTTGCCGAACTGCGCGATAGGCATCAGGAATGAGGCTTGCCACGCGCCCGGCGCCGACCACCAGCAAACGACTGGCATCCTTGCGAGCGAGATAATCTGCGGCCAGCGCCGATGCTGCCACGGTCCTGCGCGTCGTGATGGTGTTTCCATCAATGAGCGCAAGTTGCTCGCCTGTTAGACTGTCGTAGAGCATATAGGTCGATGTCAATCCGGGAATTCCGCGTCCCGTATTTCCAGGAAAGACGGTGACGATCTTGATGCCGAGATAGCGCGAAGAGCGCTGGGTATCATGCCAGGCAGGCATCAGGAGCAGGGTCGCATCTGGTTCCCCATGATTTGCAATCGTATGGTGGTGGCGCACCGGCACAATGCAACCCTCCGCAAAGGCGCGCCGCAAGGTTTCTATCAAGGGCGCAAAGGGAAGAAGGGCGCACGTAACCTCAGCATCAAGGATGCGAATTCGCGTATCGATCATTGAAATAGCCTCCCGTGGAATTTGAACGACCGACTTGCCGGTCGAATGGGGTGAACACGTTTCCTCCAGCGCGACTGGAAATCGACAGTCTTGCGCGGCGCACGCTCAGTGAATTGGAGCCTTCTTCTCGAGCATCCGTGCGTATTGGGTCAGGGGATAGCAGAGCATAAAAAAGATGACTGCGACCAAGCCATAGACTTTGAACGGTTCGAAGGTCGCATTGTTTATAGCGTTCGCGGTTCTCATGAGCTCCTCAAAGCCAAGGATGGACGTCAGGGCTGTGCTCTTGATCAATTGCACAAGGAAACCGACAGTGGGCGCACGGGTGATGCGAAAAGCCTGCGGCAGAATGATGAGCCGCAGCTCCTGCAAACGGTGTAACCCGAGGCTCGCCGCCGCATCCCATTGGCCGCGTGGCAGCGCTTCGACACCGCTTCGCCAGATCTCGGCGAGATATGCACTGGCATAGAACGTCAGACCGCACACGGCAGCCGTCCATGGCTCTATTCGGAAACCCAGCATGGGCAACCCGAAGAACATCAGGAATAGCTGCATCAGGAGCGGAGTGCCTTGAAACAGCGCTATGTAACCCGACGCCAGACGGCGTGGCCAGAATGCTTTCGATATCCGTGCAAACAGGATCGCGAGCCCGACGGCAGCCCCGCCGGCGAAGGCTGCGATCGACAGGAGAACCGTCCAACGTGTCGCAAAGGCGAGGTTGCGCACAATATCCCATAACGTGAATTCAATCATGACACGCCGGCTCCAAGAAAGCGCCGCCCGACGGTAATGAGCAAACGCCGGAGGCTTGCCGACATCRCAAGGTAGATCATCGTCACGACAAGATACGTTTCGAAAGAACGGAAGGTACGCGCTTGCAGAAGGTCGGCCTCCTGCGCCAGCTCTCGAACGGAAATCTGCGAGACCACAGCCGATTCCAGCATCATGATGATGATCTGGCTCGTCAGCGCCGGAAAGATAATGGTGAGCGCCTGTGGCAACACAACTTTGAAAAACACGTGCCTGGGCTTGAGCCCAAGCGCGCGTGCTGCCTCGCCTTGCCCTTTCGGTATAGCATCGAGCCCTGCGCCAACAACCTCGGTGGTGTATGCCGCCATGTTCAGGGTCATGGCGAGTATTGCAGCGGTCACCGGATCGAGACGGATTCCGAGAGTGGGAAGTCCGAAGAAGATGAACAACAGCTGGACCAGGAACGGGGTGTTGCGGATCACTTCAACGTAGATGCCGACAGCCCGTCGCAGCCAGCCGTACCGCCCTCGTCGGGCAGCCGCACCGAAAACGCTGAGCACCGTCCCCAGGACCGTGGTGCAGGCAATCAGCATAAGCGTCATGCCCGCGCCGTAAGCAAGCGCTCCTGCACTGCCCCAAAGCCAGTCGAATCCAAGGCTATAGGTCATCTCCACTCCTTCCGCGGGTTGGAGCGCTCATGATTGTCAGTCCTTGAGGTTTTCAGGATTGAGCGGCGTCTTCAGCCAGGCTTTTGAACTTGCGTCGAGTTTTCCCTCGGCCACCATCTTGGCGACCACGTCGTTGACTGCCTTTTTCAGACCTTCCTCACTCTTGCGAAGAGCGATATGCGAAGGCGACGTTAGGAGCTGGAACTTCTGTTCCGGCTTCAACGCATCCTGCCGGGCCAGGACCTGCGCTCCAACGTCGTTGCCGACAACCATCAATTGCGTTTGGCCTGAGATGAAGGCCTGTATGACGGAGTTGTAGTTCTCGAAGCGCTGGATCGTTGCGGACGCAGGGGCGGCAGCCGTCAAAGAGGTGTCTTCGAGCGTCCCGCGATTGACGGCAATCGTCTTGTCGGCCAGATCGTCCTTGTTGCTGATCGCGAGTGCTGCTGGGGCGATGACCGCGATGTAATATGGGGCGTATGCAGCCGCATAATCGATGACCTCCGCCCGCTCCTTTGAATAGCCGACACTCATCAGGATATCGACGCGCTTATCGTTCAGATAGGCGATCCGGTTTTGCCCGGTGACGCTTACCAGGTTGAGCTTTACGCCAAGACTGTCGGCAATGTCCTGCGCAACATCGATATCGTATCCCTTGATGCTCATGTCGGCACTGGCCGAGGAAAATGGAGGGAAATCGGAGAATATGCCGACACTGATCTGGCCGGCGGCCTTGATGTCGGCGAGTTCGTCCGCATGGGCAGCTAACCCCACAAGAGCAAATGCAGCGGCAGCAGCGACAGTGCGACCTAGTTTTCGGTAAATTGTCATGTTTGTTCCCCTTTTTGGATGTTTTGGTTGGTTTGAATGGAGGTTCACCTCTGCATCAGGCGGCGCGCCCGCGTGCGGACGGACTGAACGTCGCAAGACACAGAAGTTCGAACAGAACCTGGGCGGCTATCTGCGCTGTATTGGTGGTCGGGTCATACTGCGGCGCGATTTCCACGACGTCACCGCCAACGAGATTGATCCCTCGCAAACCCCGCAAAATGGCCAGAGCTTCCCTCGGAAGAAGGCCTCCGACCTCAGGGGTTCCGGTTCCGGGCGCAAAGGCAGGATCAAGGCTGTCAACGTCGAAGCTGAGATAGGTAGGGCCGGATCCGACCACCTCGAGAGCGCGGGCGATCACAGCCTTGACGCCCATTTCCGCGACCTCTTCGGCATGAATAACCGTCATGCCGGAGGCGAAGGAGAATTCCCAGAGATACTCGCCACCGCCGCGGATGCCGATCTGGATCGTGCGTCGAGGATCAAGTACCCCGGCAAGTACGGCCTCTCGAAAGGGAGCTCCGTGATGGAATTTCGAACCCTCGTAAGGCCCCGCCGTATCGCAATGGGCGTCAATGTGGATCATGCCCACTGGCGCATTGCGCGCGAGGCCCTTGAGGATGGCACCGGAAATGGAATGATCCCCGCCTACCGACAAGGGTATCGCCTCGGTACCGGAAATCATGCGGTAGCATGCTTCAATGTCTGCATGGCATCCAGCAAGGTCAAACCGGCTCCGCATCGGCACGTCGCCGACATCGGCAACCTTCAGCTTACCCATCGGCGCAACCCGAAGGACGTGCTCATAGGGTCCCACCCGCTCGATTGCCCGAACTGCCCTCGGCCCCAGTCGTGCGCCTGCACGGTTGGTCACACCAAGATCCATTGGCACACCGATCAAGGCGACGTCCAGAGCATCAAGAATGTCCGGCCGCAGGCCGTTTTCTATGAACGGCGCGTCGAGGAATGTTGCCGGGTCCGCAAAAGGCCATTTGCGACTGTCGCCGTCCTTGAAGACGCTTGCGGCAACTTCGCGAAAGTGTGGATCTTGCATTTCGCCGCCGGCCGCATTGCCGAAGCGGTTGCGCAAGTCCTCCAGAAAATCCCGGTCAATCGTCAAGATAAGCTCCACGGTTCTGATATCGCGGTGCCATCCTTCGCTTTGGCGCAACCCTTTGGAACCTCGAAAATTCAAGAGCGACTATAACGATTCCTGATACCCGGACTCAGCGTGGCGAAGCGATGCGAGGGGGCGCACATTCAGAAAATCTTATAGCCCAGCGAAGTTTTTCCCACTACCGCCGGCAACAACGCCCAAGCAGTCTTCCCCCAGAACAAAAGGCCGCATCGTGATGGCCACAAAAAGGGAACTGACCATGTTGCACACTATGACACGCCGCCGTTTCATGGGATCCGCTGTGGCTCTCGGAGTTGCCGGAACGATTGCTGGACTTGCACGGCCGGCGGCCGCAGGGACGAGCGCTAATCTTACAGCAGTCGAATGGGGCGGAGATGTTGTCGAAGCCATGAAGCAAGTGGCGGCAACCCAGAACGCGGCGACATTCAACTGGGTACTCCATCAGGGTGGGGCGGGCGCGATTCTGCCGAAGATAAAGGCGGTTTGGCCAAGTGTCGACTTTGACTACGTCGCCGGATGGGAGGGCTCGTTCAACAGCATGGTCAAAGAAGATTGGCTGGAGACCATCAATCCTGCAGACATTCCCAACCTTGCCGATATCCCGGAAAAAATCATCATTCGTGATGCCAAGGACAACATAAAGGCCGTGCCTCGCGCGGTGGGGGGCATGTATTTCGGGGCACGAACCGACACAGCGCCTCGGGTCATCAAGACGATCGACGATCTTCTCAGCCCCGAGCTGAAAGGAGCAATCTGCTGGCCTGGGCCAACCCAGAGCATGATGTTGCAGATCGTGGCACTCGCACTCCATGCAGGAGGTAGCGAAACCAACATGGAGCCAGGTTGGAAGCTGATGAAGGAGATCGCGAAATCGGGAAACATTGGTCGTGTCGCCGTCACTGACATCGATTTTACCAATTCGCTGACGTCGGGTGAAACGTCGGTTGGCTTCTTTGCGGAACCCGGCTGGGCGGCGGTGGCAAAGAACTTCCCCGTTACGCGCTTTACCAAGGATGCCAACTTCAAGACATTCCTCTATCAGAGCGGCTTCGGGGTCTTGAAGAATAGACCCAATACGAAGGCGACCCTGGACTTTGTCAACTTCGCCATCAGCCCGGAGATGAACGGGCTTTACGCCAAGGTGGCAGGCGAAGCACCACTCAATGCCAAGGCAACGACTCCCGACAATCTGAAGCATCTCGCCTTCACTCCCGACGAGTTCGCCGGCTCCGTCTATGTTCCCGACTACAACGTCGTTCTTGAACAGCAGGATGCCTGGTCCAAGCGCTGGGAGCAGGACATCGCGCCGCTGCTTTAAAGAATTGCGATGAAGGTCTCGAAGGCGCGACGGCGCGTCTTCGAGAGTCTTTCTGGCGCTCGTCGGACGGAAATAGGCTGTTTGATCATGACCAAAGCCACGCGGCGATCTGCCGCCATCTCAATTTCGGATTACCGCGACACGGCCATGGCACTTGGCCCTGCCCTGGTGGTTTTCGCCTTCGGTTTTCTTTCGCCGCTGATCAATCTGGCCATCGAAAGCTTGAAGCAATTCACGCCGGGGCGCGTCGGTTCCGTCGAAGGCGCCGTGACGACGGTCCAGAACTATCATGAGCTCGCGAACCAGGCTTTCGTGAACGTCCTGATCACGACATTCTGGATCGGTGGCGTGGCGGCAATCGTCGGGCAGCTCGTGGCCCTTCCTCTCGCCTACTTCATCGTGCGACGGCTTTCAGTGCGCATGCGTACTCTTACGCTTGGCTTTCTCATCACGCTCGTGCTGTCGAGCGTCTTGATCAAGACATACGCGATCGAACTGACGTTCGGCTCGGTTGGTATCTTGCGGCCCCTGCTTCTAAGCGTCGGCTTTTCGCCCAATAGCCGAGAGTACATCAATCTTGTCGTTATCGCGGGACTGGTTCACTCGATCATACCTGTCGCGACGCTGACACTCATGGGGGCGATGCAGTCGATTGATCCACGCCTCCTCGACGCTGCCCAATCGCTGGGAGCGCCCGGTTGGAAAGCTCATCTGTCGATTACGCTTCCGCTCAGCCTGCCTGCCCTCGTCTCGAGCACCCTTGTCTCACTGACTTTTGCGATCAGCGCATTCGTCATTCCGATGGTGCTCGGGAGAGGGCGCGTTCTCTTCATGTCGAATGTGATCTACACGCGCTTCAGCGACATCGCCAACTATCCAAGCGGAGCTGCGATCTCGCTCGTCATGCTCGCCGCTGCACTTGCGGTGATCGCATTCATAACGTTTGCGCAATCGTGGAAGGGCTCCAGATGACCTTGCGTTCTCTTGGCAAGCGATTTGGCGACCGTATCGCCAGTGTTCTCGCCTACGGCGTGATCGGCCTTGGGCTGGCGTTTCTCGCGATCCCGTTGGCGATGACGTGCCTGATGGCTTTCGACGCGAGGTCCTATCTCGGTCCTCTGCCGCCCCCCGCACTGTCGCTTCACTGGTTCGAACGACTTGTCTCGCAGGCGGAGATTTTAACCAGCCTTCGCACCAGCATCATTTTGGGCCTGCTGACCACGTTTCTGTCTGTCTCGATCGGGACAGCTGCAGCTGTCGGCCTCGTGCGCAGGAACTTTCCGGGAAAGGCGGCACTGACATCGGCCTTCCTGTCGCCGCTGGTCGTTCCGCCTGTCGTTATCGGGTTCGGTTTGCTGCTTTTCCTCTCTAAGGCCGGTATCACGAATGGCTTTGCGCGCATGCTTCTTGGGCACGTGATCGTGACCGTGCCCTATTGCATAAGGACGAGCCTTTCCAGTCTTCTTGGCAGCGACAAGCGATTGACGGAAGCTGCAATGATTCTCGGCGCGACGGAACGCCAAGCGTTTTGGACCATTACGATACCGCTAATGAGGACTGGCATTATCACCGGGGCGATCTTCGCATTCGCCATTTCGATGGACGACGTCTCAATCAGTCTTTTCCTGAGTGACCCATCCTCAACGACCCTGCCTGTCACGCTCGTCAGCAATATGCGTGCGGCCTTCGACCTGACGATAGCTGCCGCAGCTGTGATCCTGATGGCAGCAACTGTGATGCTGATCGTTGTCCTCGACAGGCTCGTCGGATTCGACAACGTCGTCGGCCAGGGCCTGTTTCGTTCATGAGGAGAGTATAATGATGTCTGCGGTTGAATTTCGAGGCGTCGGCAAGCGCTTCGGCGAGACTGTTGCGCTCGGTGATATATCCTTTTCCGTTGCCCCGGGCGAAACGATCGCTCTGCTCGGTCCGAGCGGTTGCGGCAAGACCACGATCCTTCGTCTTATCGCCGGTTTTGAGCGGCCCGACAGCGGCACGATCACGATCGCGGGCAAGTCCATGGCCGGTTTGAAGCCTTATGAGCGTAACGTCGGCCTGCTTTTCCAGCACTACGCCCTCTTCCCGCACATGACGGTCGAGCAGAATATCGGCTATGGGCTTCGCCACCGAGGTCACCCGGCAACCGAGATCCCTGCCCGCGTTGCTGAGATGCTCGAGCTTGTGCAGCTATCGGGTTTCGGGCACAGACGTCCCCATCAGTTGAGTGGGGGACAGCAACAGCGTGTAGCCTTGGCCCGAGCTCTCGCGACGCACCCGAGCCTCCTCCTCCTTGACGAACCTCTTTCCGCCCTCGATGCCAAGCTTCGGCACGAACTGCGCACCGAGCTGAAAGACGTTCTCGCTGCGGTCGGTTCAACCGCAATCGTGGTAACACACGACCAGGAAGAGGCCATGAGCCTTGGAGAGCGAATATTCGTCATGAGCCGTGGCGCCATTATGCAGTCGGGTAAGCCCGACGACGTTTACTGGCGTCCCAATTCGCGCTTCGTTGCGGACTTCATGGGTCGAGCAAACTGGATCAGGGGATCGATCGTCGCGTCGAACGGAGCAATATCAAGGTTTCGTTCGGAGTCTGGATGGGAGTTCCCGGTTGCTTCGCCAGACAAAAGTGCCGTCATGCGCGAGGTTTGCGTGCGACCCGAGAGCGTCGAGATATCGTCAACCGCTAGCCACACCGTGACACAGGGCATGCCAGGACGCGTTGCAGAGATCGTGATGCTGGGGGCTTTCCAGCACGTCTTTGTCGAGCTTGCCAGTGGTGACCGTGTCGTTTCTGCCTGTCCGAACCGTCCGGACATTTCGTTCGTGCGTGGGCAGCAGGTCGCGGTCTCCTTGCCGCCAAAAGCGTGTGTCCTGTTTAATCGCTAGTCGCTTCGCGTTGCGACTGAGGTGACCACCTGCCGGTCGCGCAACTTGGCGAGGGGCAAAGCCCCGTTGCGCCTGGACGGGAGAAGGTTCAATGTCGGCCGCAGCTGTCGATGCCACGATCAGCGTCCTCAGCAGCGGCAAAATCGCGGTTCATCCATGCTTGATCTAGACTCTTATCTGTTGCGCGCCTTCCTGACGGTCGCAGAAATAGGAACCGTCAACGGTGCGGCGGGAAAATTGCATCGAACCCAGGCGGCGGTCAGCATGCAGATCCGCAAGCTCGAGGAACTTGTCGGTGTAACGCTTTTCACCCGCTCTTCCAAAGGGCTTGAACTCACCGCTCATGGTCAAATCATGGTTGCCTATGCGCGGGAAATCGTCTTGCTCAGCGACGAGGTCGGACAAAGGCTTACCGGAAAGATGATCGAGGGTCGGATCCGCCTCGGAGTCGTGGAGGATTTTGCCGCCAGCCGTCTGATCGATATCCTTCGGGACTTCAGGGTTCAAAACCCAAAGGTGGACATCGACATCATTGTTGAGCCAAATCGACGCCTGGCGGAAATGTTCGAAGACGGAAAACTCGATCTCGCAGTCTGCGACATAACCGTTCTTGCCAGAAAGCCAATCTTGATCTGGACAGAATATCTGACCTGGGCTGTCAGATCAGATTTTGTCGTTGACGCAAGCAGGCCCCTGCCGGTCATCATGTTTGATGAGAGCTGCCCTTGGAATGTTCGGACCATAGCGACTTTATCGCAAAGAAATATCAAATGGAAAATCGCCTGTGTCGCATCGACTTTGGTCGCCATGGCCACCGCGGTGCGGGTCGGCATAGGTATTGGCCCGATGCTTGCAGCGACAATCCCAGAGGGATGTCGCGCACTCGACAAGTCGACCGATTTGCCTGGCGGCGTGCGCATCGAGATCGGCTTTTATGCACAATCGGATGTGTCGGATGGTGTTCGCTATCTCGTTGAATTCGTCTCGCGTCACACTGCGATGGCCGACCGCCCTTAAGATCCCGTTATACCGGTCAAAAATAAAGCGCCCTATTCAAGGGCCGCGACAAGCACCAGTTTGCCTTCTCGGCGAGCATCTCTCCACACGGCCACAAATCAAGGATTGCACGACTATGACTATCGGGAGAGCCGTTGTGGATGGGGTCTCTCCGGTTCAAACGATACACCTCATCGGACACCTTGCCACCGATGCCGCGGGCTCTGGAGTTGGCGCGCAGACGAGAGAGATTCTGCATCGCATCGGGAACCTGCTTGCGCAGGCAGGCACTGACAAGTCAGAATTGATCCACGCCAATATCTGGCTGCGTGATCTCAAATCATTTGCTGAAATGGACGCGATTTGGGATGGATGGATGGTGCCCGGCAGAACGCCTCGCCGTACGACATTCGAAGACCGGTGCTTGCCCCGTCTGTGCGATGTGCGTATCGACGTGGTCGCATGGCGCAGAACGGAAGGGCTTCCTCCATCCGCGGATATTCCCGGTTGAAAATGCGGTGCAAGGCCCGGCTGAAAACCGCCATCAACCCCAGCGCGTTGAAGACGCGTGAATACACAGTCCCGTAGGGCGTTCCCGCGCTGGTCGGCGTTGTCGTCCAAGGTTGTTCCCGATAGGCCACGCGGCCGGCACCTATCGAATACCGGCATCTTCGCCTTGCAGGTCTAGGGTCGCCAACGCGCCGCGGTGGCCGGATCGAAGCAACAAGGGACGATCCGGCCAAACGAGGAGCAATTCGCCGCCCTGCGTTGGGTGAAACCTACCACGCGAAAATGTTGCGTAGTCGGGCCACTATGCCGGTTCGATCGCCCTCGGCAATCAGTGCTCGGACATGACGGGCGGCCGTCACGGTGCTGACCCTCTCTCCGAAATGGCAAAAGCAGACGATCCTGTGCAACTGATGATCGCTCAGTTCGAAGAACCGTTGGGCCTCGCCATAGGTGTCGCTTTCCAATCCGACGGATCGCAAAACAGGGTCCGCAAACGCTACAGAGATCGGCGAATCGTCGGCGCGAATGACCGCACGCTCCTTGGCCGGCTGGTATTCGGTCTCGTACAGGGTTGATAGCGAGCGGTGTGAACTGCGTTCCAGAAGATCGGCCCAGCGTTCAATGCGTTCACGGCGCGACATTGTCGGGCGCGGATAGTCGAAGTCCACATTGGCGACGGTCTGGAGTTGTTCAAGGGCGCGGTGCTTCATCGAAACCTCCTTTTCGTACGGTAGGTGGTCCATCCATCGAAACTTGCCAAACGGGAGCGTGACTCCGACGCGCCACGAAGTCCAATCACGATCAGACGAAAAGACAAATCTCACCTCGTTCGTATTCGTAAAACATCGATTGGTCGGTGATCTACGCCGAAGTGGGTACAATGCATTTTGTGCCATTTCGACTATGCTTCTGACGATCACCCATAGTTCGGTCCGTATTGATTCCGACCATTTTCGCGAGAGGGTCAGCCCATGTATCGCTATGCTCGTCGGTGGACTTCCAGGTCACTATTGCCAGACTCGTTGGCTCCCAGATGGCTGGCCACCGGGCAAGAGGCCGAGCCGCGCAGGTTTGTTCATAAACGCGAGGACTATTCGCAGCTCGCATCGACCGTGCAAGTTGCCGATTGGGACAAGATCGGCACTCGTGTCGACCTGATATTCAACGATTCTTCGCTCGATGAGGACCGGGGGGAGCAGGCCGGCGATGAGGTCTCCGACGTGTATCGACACGTGGATGCCGATCGGGCATCGCTTTCGTTTGCCGACGCAGTTGCACCATTCACAAGGGATACCGCCGCGAGCTCATTTCGCACGGCATTGAAGCTGCCTGTCGGCGGAGCGGGCATGAGCCGCATAAGCGGCGATCCCTTGGGGCCATTTCTTCTGCACAGTCCCGCACTGCAAAGTCACTCACTGACGGCGGCGGGGAGAGGAGCGACCAGCGCGGCGGTCGAACCTGCCGCCTCAGGCAACGTCGTCATCCTGGAATCAGCACCCTCCGCCAAGACCACAGCGCACATTTCCGGATCTCCGTCTTTTCTGGCGTTTGGCTTGCCTTACGGTGTTTGCGGGTGCGGCTATTTTACGTCTCCAACACACATTCTAGAGTGGGCACCCGGCCAGAGCATGCTTCAACCGGACGGTCAATTGCCGGGGACACGGCTGATCGATGGACCTGACTACGTTTCCGCCGGCAAGAGTTCGATGGGCGCCTCGATCAGCGACCCGCTTCTGGGCAGGAACCTGACCCAGCTCTCGGGATGGACCGGTACGGCAAATTGGGCCGAGTCGGCGGCGTGGACCGGATCGCTGCCCGGCGGCGGAGAGGCCGGAGCGGGAACCGGCACATCGAAGGGTGTCGGCATCCTTTCCGGCTCGGTCACCAGTCCGCCGCCGACGGTGACCTCGAGAGCCGCGACCCAGAGCCTGGCGGCAGTGGCAGCGGCCGTCAATCCAGTCGTCGCGGAAAACCAGAAGCAGGGCAATCCCGAGAGCGAGTGGGGGATCGACGGCTCGGGCAGCTCCAACATCGAGGGTTTTGCGACCGATATAAGTGTCGACAACGGCAAGACGATCAGCTTCAAGATCGATACGGACTCCACCAACTATCGCATCGACATCTACCGGCTCGGCTATTATGGCGGCATGGGTGCGCGCAAGGTCGCCACGATGCAGCACACGGGATTGCAGGCGCAGCCAGACCCATTGCGCGATGCGTCGACCGGCCTCGTCGACGCCGGCAACTGGGCTGTCTCTGCGTCCTGGGCCGTGCCGGAGGACGCGGTCTCCGGCGTTTACATCGCCAAGCTTGTGCGTCAGGACGGCACCTTCGGCGAGAACCAGATCCCGTTCATCGTGCGCGACGACGACAGCCACAGCGATGTCGTCTTCCAGACGGCAGATGAGACGTGGCAGGCCTATAACGGCTGGGGTGGCGCAAACTTCTACGGCGGCAACGGCCCGGCGACAGGACAGGGCGCCGGTCGTGCCTATGCCCTAAGCTATAACAGGCCGATCGTGACGCGCGGCGGCATCGGCACGTTTGCCGGCCCGCAGGACTATCTCTTCGGCGCAGAGTATGCGGGCATCTACTGGCTGGAGCAGAACGGCTACGACGTCTCCTACATGTCGGGCGTCGATGTGGACCGCTACGGCAGCCTGCTACTCAATCACAACGTATATGTGGATGCGGGCCATGACGAGTACTGGTCGGGTCAGCAGCGGGCCAATGTCGAGGCCGCCCGGGATGCGGGTGTCAACTTGCAGTTCTGGAGCGGCAACGAGGTCTACTGGCGCACCCGCTGGGGCAACAGCCTGAGCGCAGACGCCACGGCCTACCGCACGATGATCTCCTACAAGGAGACTTGGTCGCCCGGCGCCAGCATCGATCCTTCCAGTGAGTGGACCGGGACGTTTCGCGATCCGCGCCTCAGTCCGCCCGCCGTCGGCGGAGGAAACCCCGAAAACTCCCTCACCGGCCAGTTGTTCAAGGTCGACGACGTCGGCGGCAATCTGCAGTCGATCAAGGTCCCCTATGACGACGCCAACCTCCGCTTCTGGCGCAACACGAGCGTCGCCAACCTGCAGGCCGGGCAGACGGCGACGCTGACGCAGAATTACCTCGGATATGAATGGGACGAAGCGGTCGACAACGGCTTCGATCCCGCCGGGCTGGTCAAGCTGTCATCGACGACAGTTCCGGTAAGCACCTATCTTCTTGATTACGGGAATACGACCGGTGACGGCGTCTCGACCCACAATCTCACTCTTTACCGCGCTCCGAGCGGAGCGCTGGTCTTCGGCGCCGGAACCGTCTACTGGTCCTGGGGTCTGAGCGACAATCACGACCTTCAGGGGACGCCGACCGACCCGCGCGTCCAGCAGGCAATGGTAAATCTGTTTGCGGACATGGGAATCCAGCCTGTCACGTTGCAGTCCGGGCTCGTTGCTGCGACCGCCTCCACCGACCTCACAGCGCCGACTTCCACCCTCACGGCGCCGGCAACTGTCTCGCCTGGGACCAACGTAACGATTTCCGGTACTGCTTCGGATGTCGGCGGCGTGGTCGCTGGAGTGGAGGTTTCGACGGACAACGGTGCCAGCTGGCATCCAGCGACCGGCGATGAGAACTGGACGTATACCTGGTCGCCACAGGTTGCGGGCACCTATGTCATTCGCTCTCGCGCCGTCGACGACAGCATAAACCTTGAAACCCCATCGGCGGGGCGCACGGTCGTCGTCAGCGGGCCGACCTACGTGTCGCTCTTTCCGGGGAGTGCGACGCCTGCGATTGTGAACACCAATGACGCCGCCGCGGTCGAGCTCGGGGTCAAATTCCAGACCTCGGCGGCTGGTACCGTCAGTGGTATCCGCTTCTACAAGGGTAGTCAGGACACCGGCACCCATACCGGCTCCCTCTGGTCGAGCACTGGAACGAGGCTTGCCACCCTCACCTTCAGCAACGAAACAGCAAGCGGTTGGCAAACCGCGTATTTCTCAAGCCCGGTTGCACTGACGGTGGGCGCCACCTACACGGCCTCCTATCACACCGACACAGGCCACTATTCGAGCACTGCCAATTACTTCACTTCTAATCTGACCAGCGGTCCCTTGACTGCGCCTGCCAGCGGCAACGGCGTTTACAGCTATGGCAGTAGCAGCCTCCCGACCAGCACATTCGAGGCGACGAACTACTGGGTCGACGTGATCTTCAACCCGTCGACATCGGGCAACACGGTTCCGACTGCGGTTGCCGATGCGGGCGATGCCACCGAGAAGGGCGGGGTCGCCAATGGCTCGGGCGGCGTGGCCGCCAGCGGTAACGTGCTCACCAATGACACCGATCCGGATAGCGGCGATACCAAGGCCGTCAGCGCGGTCAGCTTCGGCGCGACCACGGGCACGCTCGGCACGGCGCTCAACGGCACTTATGGCAGCCTCGTGCTCAATGCGTCGGGCGCCTACACCTACACCGTCAACGAGAGCGCCTCCGCCGTGCAGGCCTTGCGGCTGTCGACCAACACGCTGACCGATGCCTTCAGCTACACCATGCGCGACACCGCCGGCGCCATCGCCACGGCGACGCTCACCGTCACCGTTCATGGCGCCAATGACGCGCCGGTGCTCGCCGTCCAGACCTCCAACCAGAACGCCACGGTGGGCACCGCGTTCTCGCTTGCACTCCCCGCCGGCACGTTCACCGATGTCGACAGCGGCGAGACGCTCACCTACACGGCACTGGCCGCCGACGGCTCGGCGCTTCCCGCCTGGCTGAGCTTCAACGCCACGACGCGGACCTTCACCGGCACGCCGACGGCCGCCAAT
>NZ_JBFUAL010000028.1:0-56057 GCF_056406295.1 Rhizobium sp. P1_C7 | reverse complement strand
CTGTTCGAGCTCGGCGATGATCTTGTCGGTGATGCGGCTGTAGATATCGGATCGCTGGCTGGTGTGTTGCCTGCTCATGTTCGAACCTCCGGCTTGAGGTCGCGACCATCGCGACCTGCTACGGCGGTCCGAACACCGGGCTGCAAGCGCTGACCTGCACCCGAATGGGCCGCAACGCAGTGGAGGACGGCAAAGCCGTTGCGGGGCAGCGCGGGCCCGGCAGGACCTAAAGCCGGGGCAGGACGCGAGGTCCGTGACACGACGGCGTGTTTAACGGCAGGACACACGCTGCCGGATCCATCCGAAGGGCGAACGCTGATGAAAGATCGCCCGCCCGGATGGGACAAAGGACGGAACAGGGATGGAAGTTGTGGAAAAGGTTGCCGAAACGCGCGCGCAAGCCGGGCGGCAAAGTGACAGGCCACAAAAGTCGAGCCAAGGATTCCTCGCCAACAGGAGTTTCAACGGATGACAACGACCAACGAAATCGCCGACAAGATCGCCACCGACCACGGCCTGACGAAGGCTCAGGGCAAGGCGATCGTCGAAGCGGTGTTTGCAGCCATCACATCAGCCGCGACATCTGGCGCGGAAAGCTCGATCCCGGGCTTTGGCAAGTTCAAGCCGAAGGAAACACCGGAGCGCGAGGCACGCAATCCGGGAACGGGTGCGGTGATTAAGGTCGCCGCGCAAAAGAAGCTAGCCTTCACGCCGGCAAAGGCGCTCAAGGATGCGCTGAACAAGTAAACGCCTGCTTCTCAAGGGAAGCGAAAGGGCTCGTCACTCCATACACAGACGAGCCCCTCAATGCATGTCCCGGCGTCTCATCCCCGCGACCGCACCAGCATGCAAAAATATAGTGAAGTTTTTGTCAACGGGATCCCACCGGCCCACCTGTGCCTCACCTACCCGGCCTTGCCAGCGACCGGGCAATATTGACGATGCCATCGCGCGAGGCAGTGGCATCTTCCTCACCTGCGTCAACAGCTATCAAGGCAGCATCTTCTCCTCGTCTCGAATCCAAGTCTGAGCCCGATACTTTACCGGCTCGGCCTGCGAGCCTTTACAACCTCACATACGGTCGCCGCTCTGGGCGGCTGCACCACAATCCCGCTTGCGGCGGGCAACGGCTCAGGAGAACGGGGACCAACCTTGTTCCCCGCTGTTGAAGCCATGAAGTCCCACGGTCCGTTCGCCTGGATCCGTCAAGGCTGATCCGGCCCTGGGGATTGAAAGAACTTTGTAGTTGGGCGCAGCCGTTGATCTGTGACGCACGCAGCTTGATCAGATGGATGAAGCGCGCCTCGAGGCCGCATTTCTGCACGAACTCATGAACGCCGCGACCGCCTTGTATGAGGCGGGAGAGGCTTTTCCGAAGTTGAAACGAGGTTGCATAGTGTTCTTCCTTGCTTGTGGTTGATGCGACGACGCACCGCGCGGCCGCAAGGTTAGCGACGCCGGCCTTGCTCAGCTGGCTTTCTGGTCTGGCGTCGAGATCGTGAAGAGTTCGATCGGGTCTTCGAAGCCCTTCAAATGGTGGAATTTGGTCGTGACGATACTCTTGCTTCGAGTGTGGCGGCGAAAAGCGTCGGACATGAGGACCGGCTTGCCGAGCGCACCGCATGCCGTCTGGATGCGGCTGAGAAGGTTCACGTCCGAACCAATGACCGTGAAATCGAGACGTCGGCCCGATCCGATGTTGCCGTAACTCACGCGGCCATGGTGGAGGGCCACTGCCGCGTCGATACGCACACCATCCAGAACGAAACTGGAGAGTTCATCCAGTATCTCGCCGGTCGCTGCCAGTGCCTGTTCACATGCCATGACCGCATCGGAACTTGGAAAAAATGCCAGCGCAGCGTCGCCCATGAACTTGAGGACCTCGCCGCCCTGGCTGGTGATGGCCGGAATCACGACGTCGAAGTAGGCGTTCAGGAGTTCAAGCACCTTTCCGTCGGGCAAGCGGTTCGACAACTCGGTGAAGCCGCGCAGGTCGCAAAGCAGGAGCGCCGCCTCCATCGTCTCGATGTCCCCCTGCCGGATACGGCCAGCCAGAATGCGCT
Source organism: Rhizobium sp. P1_C7 (assembly GCF_056406295.1). Classification (NCBI taxonomy): domain Bacteria; kingdom Pseudomonadati; phylum Pseudomonadota; class Alphaproteobacteria; order Hyphomicrobiales; family Rhizobiaceae; genus Rhizobium; species Rhizobium sp. P1_C7. The sequence continues at coordinate 53,994 of NZ_JBFUAL010000028.1, read as the reverse complement.
GCGCCGTCATTGGGCCGATGTAGACGTCAAGGAGAGACAGTTCGGCCTGTCGCATGACCCGCATCTCGCAGGTGTTGCGAAGCGCCGGGAGTATCCGTTCGATGGTACGAATTTCCGAAAGCGTGAAACCCGAGGGACGCTCGGTCCCGAACACGCCTGCGCTAACCGGACCATCGATGTTGCACAAAGGCGCGATCACGAGCTGAACGAGTCCCCTGCCCTCGAACACATCGATATGCTGCCATGGCCACATCGCATCGTCGGCGTCCACGATCATCGGCTCACGGGAATCCATCACTTTGCGAAGCGGGCTGGTGGCGTAGGCCATCTTCATCCCGTGTTCCCGGTCGTGCACTTCAATCGGTTCGCCAGGTGCCCATGCAAGCGTGCGGCCGAGGATTTCGGGATGGAGGGTCATCAAGTGGAGCGTCAGCCTGTCGACCGGCAACCCAATCTGGCGAAGCCTCTTGCCGAGCCCGGCGACCAAGCCAGCCTCGTCTATAGAGTGGCATTCGTCGCCTGAAAGCCATTCGAGGATCGATAGGATTGAGGACGGATCAACGCTTCGACCACGCGCCCCACGTTCCCTTCGGATGATCGGATCTTCTGTCATCAAGGTCATCGCCGAATTCCTCAGTGAGCGCCCGCACCGGAAACGTGGCCGGGCTTTTTAAGAAGAAGCGTTGCAAGGAGGGCCACTACGAGCGCCACGCCAAGCAGGAAGAAAGTGTCGCTGAAGGCCATGATGTTGGCCTGCTTGCGGACGCTGCCCGCGATGGCGACAAGTGCCTTGCGGGTGGCGGCGGCCTGGTCACTGACGCCGTGGGTCATGAAGTAGTTGGTCAGTCTGGCGATGCGGAGCCGGGTTGCCTCCTCGAACACGCTTATCGAGTTCGTCAGGACGTTCGAGTGAAACTGTTCGCGCTTCGAGATGAAGGTCTGCAGCGATGCGATGCCGACCGCACCACCGAGGTTGCGCATCATGTTGAAGAGCGCTGAAGCCGATCCCGCGTTTTCCTGTTCGATACCCGTGGTGGCAATCGCCGATAGCGGAGTGAACACCAAAGCCTGGCCAACAGCACGTACGACGTTCGGCCAGAAGAGCTGGTCACTCGCATAGTCGCCCGTCATGTGAACGTTCATGAAGTTCGAGGCGGCAAAGAGGGCGAAGCCGACAATGATCAGTAGGCGGACGTCGAAGCGTTTCATCAGGCGCGGCACCAGCGGGATCAGCAGAAGCTGCGGGATGCCAGTCCAGGCGAGCACCATGCCGATCTGCTCGGAGTTGTAGCCTTGGATGCGGGAAAGATAGATCGGGAGCACGAAGGCCGAGCCGTAGAGCGCAATCCCAAGCAGGAAGTTCGCGAGGATGCCGAAGCCGAAGTTGCGGCGGAACAGCAGGCGCAGGTTCAGCAGCGGATGGGCGGCCTTGAGTTCGATGATCAGGAAGAGCGTCAGTGACACCGCGGCGGTGACTGACAGCCGGAGGATGAAGTCGGAACCGAACCAATCTTCCTTGTTGCCCTCCTCGAGCACCGTCTGCAGCGCTGCAAGCCCGATTGCCATGGTCACGATCCCTGCCCAGTCGCCCTTGGCAAGAAGACCAAGGTTCATCGGTGAGCGGTCAAGTGACGCCCAGAGCATGGCGACCATGATGGAACCCGGAACAAGGTTGACGTAAAAGATGAACTCCCAGCCATAGTTCTCCGTGAGATAGCCGCCGATTGTCGGACCGATAGCCGGAGCGAAAGTCGCCGAAAGAGCGAAGAGCGCCAGGCCGATCGGCTGCTTCGGCTTGGGAAGGAGCGTGATGATGATGGTGAAGGCCATCGGAATCAGGACGCCGCCTGAGAAGCCTTGGATAGCGCGCAGCACGATCATCTGCTGCAAGTTCACGGCAAAGGCGCAAGCCACCGAGAAGACAAGGAACATGATCGCATTGACGAGCAGATAGGTCCGGACTGAGAAGACGCGGGCAAGCCATCCAGAAAGCGGAATAACGACGATCTCGGCAATGAGGTACGACGTGGAAATCCAACCACCATCGTCCTTGCCGGCCCCGATCGCACCCTGGATGTCGGCGAGCGAGGCGTTGACGATCTGGATGTTGAGGACGGCCATGAAGGCCCCGAGCGTTGAGCCGATGACGGCAAACCACATGCGTAGTGCGCTCATCTCGGACTTCGCGGGAACCTTTGGAGGCGCTGACGGAGCCGTCGTCGCCTGGGGCTTGTCATTGTTTACTGCGAGCTGAAGATTAGCCATGACTTATCTCCTTCCGGGTCTACCGGAATCTCTCATGACGCGATAATCGGGAAAGGATCGGAAGGACTGTCCGCTAGGAGCGGATAATCCTCACTTCGTCGCCGACTGCTGTGCTTCCTTGGTGTCGATCTCGGGCTCGACGGACATGCCCGACCGCAGACGACCAGCCATCTCGTCGTTGTCGATCACGATCTTGACGGGGATGCGCTGCACGATCTTTGTGAAGTTGCCTGTCGCGTTGTCCGGAGGCAGCAACGAGAACTCAAGGCCGCTCGCGGGTGAAATGCTGTCGACGTGACCCTTCACTTCAAGATCGGGGAAGCTATCGACCTTCACCTCGACGCTCTGGCCGGGCTTGACGTAGGTGAGCTGCGTTTCCTTGAAATTGGCAACCACGTAGACGGAGTGCAGAGGCACCACGGCCATCAGCTGCGTCCCCGACGTGACGTACTGCCCAACACGGATGGAGCGCGCGCCGACCGTACCGTCTACGGCGGCGACGATGTTTGTGTACGAAAGATTCAATTCTGCCTGACTTACGACCGCAGCAGAGCGGTCGCGTTGGGCGACCGCCTGATCGCGTTGGGTCTTGAGCACCGGCACCTTGTTTTTGGCGGCGAGGAGTGCGGCCTGATCGCGCTCAACGGCAGCAGACGCCTGATCCATCAGGGATTGTGTCTGCTCCGCCTTCGATTGGCTACCTGCACCGCTGACGATCAGCCGGGCGTTTCTGGCGGCCTCCGACTTCGCGAATACGAGCGAGGCGTTGGAGGCGTTTAATGCGGCCTTGGATTGATCGATCACGGACTGCTGCAATTCGATCTGGGCGTCGATGTTGGTAATGGCAGCTTCGGCAGCTTTTACATCAGCACGTGCCTGGTTGAGGGCGGCCTGGGAGTCGCGGTCATCAATGCGAGCAAGAACCTGCCCGGCCTTGACCGGGTCGTTGTCGTTGACCAACACTTCCTTGATATAGCCAGCCACCTTGGGGGCGATCGTCGTGTAATCGGCTTTTACGTATGCGTCGTCGGTGGACTCGATAAATCGGCCTACGGTCCAGTAGTGATGGCCGAAGTTCACGCCGTAGGCAGCACCCGCAAGGAGCACAAGAGCGAGGACACCGTTTTTGATGCCAGATTTGCGGGGCTTGGCTGGGGCGGCAGGCGAGGCCGGTGCAGGGGTTTCAGTGGGAGCAGATGGAAGGTCCTTGATCTTGCGATCGGCTTCGGCAGACGTTTCGAACACTTCCTTGCGGGGCAGTTCGACCATTTCGAAATCTCCTACGATTTTGCGCATGGAGCGCGCGGATGTTCTGATGGACTAAAGATGCCCCGCTGTGAATCGATTGATAATCCGCTTATATCCGTAAGCATCATACGCTCAGAGCGGATAATTAGGAGGCGACTATGGACAGGCTCACGAGTCTTTCGGTCTTCGGAAAAGTAGTCGAGAGCGGCGGGTTCACCGCGGCGGCAAGGCGCTTGAACATGTCGGTCACTATGGTCGCCACCCATGTCCAGTCGCTAGAAGAAAGACTGGGTGTCCGGCTCCTTAACCGCACGACCCGCAAGGTGAGCCTCACCGAGACCGGAAAGTTTTACTACGACCGGTCCGCCCAGATTCTCGCCGATCTCGATGAAGCCGACCGGGCGGCCGGTGCGCTGACGACGACACCACGGGGTGTCCTCAAGCTGACTTCGACGGCAGCGATCGTAAGATTCCTGCTTCCCGTGATGGACGAGTTCATGCAACTCTATCCTTCGGTCACGCTGGACCTTGGCATCAGCGAACGCATGGTGGATATGGTCGAAGACGGTTATGACCTCGCCATCCGCACGGTCCCCTTCTCCGACAACAGTCTGATTGTCCGCAAGCTCACGCCGTGGCGTCACATCCTCGTCTGCTCGCCTTCGTATCTCGAGACCCACAAAGCACCCTCGACCATCGCTGATCTCCCTGGGCACGACTGTACACGCTACACCTACTATCCTTTCGGGGACGAATGGACGTTTGAGAACGGGGCCGGCGAGCGGGACCGGGTGAAGGTCAGCGGGTCAATGGTGACCAACAGCGCCGAAACCCTGCGTTACCTCGCGATCAACGGCCGCGCAGTAATCCTTGCACCCAGCTTTCTGGTGTCCGACGATCTGGCCGAAGGCCGCCTGGTTCCCCTGCTCCCACGATACCGAGGCGTAGAGTTCGCGATCAACGCCGTCTATCCCAATAAAAGTCATCTGCCGACCAAGGTCCGGCTGTTCATCGACCTGCTGGCGGAGCGTTTCGCCGAGCATCGCAAGTGGATGAGCTAGGCTATTGCGGACCTGAATGCTTTCACCATCGGTTCATCGCGTGCGGTGGATCGGCCTCCGTGTCGTCCGTGCCCAAGATTGTCCCTTTCTCCCACTACCATCGCTGCATGGGCATTTCCCGACAGGAGAACAGAGATGCCAAGGCTCGAGAACGAGACTGCAGTGATCACCAACGGAACAAGCGGCATAGGACTGGAGACTGCCCGGAGTTCGTCGCCGAGGGTGCGCGGGTGATCGTGACGGGGGGCCGTCAAGAGAGCGTCGATGCCGCATTGGAAAAACTGGGGGCTCGGCCAAATTGATCGTCTCCGACGCCGGCAATGGCACAGGTTGCGCTCTCAAACGCCGCCAGGGATGCATTCGGCAAACTCGAATTCTTTTCCGAAGCAAAGGCTACGTTCGGACCTGTAGAGCAAGGAGGACTTCGACACGTCCGTCGTCTAATGTCAAAGGGCCGTGCTTCCTGATCGAATCCCTCCTACCAATCCTTCAACTAGAAGGCGATCGTCGTCAATAAATCCAACAACCGAAGCGATGTCAGAGCAACTGCGTGACAACACCCCCCGGCCGACTGCGGTGTCGGCCTTTGCTGCGGAGCACACAAAGGAGCATGCCCGTGAAGGCTTGATCGAGGATTGATTTCGATTGCCCTACATGTCCGCGAATTTTGTATCAAATCCGTGCAAGATCGCCCGCACATTCCATCGTATCTTTGGCGAGGTTGCCTTGCTTCGTCCATGATGCGCGGTTGGTTGGAGCTCAATGCGCGTCGACGTTCATCCAACGCCAAGCATTTCAACTAAATGGTTGAAATCGCTGGCATTGCTTCCACTTCGGTGTAAAGGGAGCGATGGGGCGAGCTCCTGCGGTCGGCAAGGTCGTACGCTCGGACATATCGACTTCCTCCTGTCGATAGAGTCGACCTTCGGCCATGCGACTGCGCCCTCCTCGCACGGCCGACTGTTCCTGCCGTGTCGGAAAAAGCCGGGCTGGTTGCTAATGGGTCCGAAACGGGCATGTTTTAACAACGAGACCGCATATGCCATCTCACGCGATGATGTATTCTACGCTGAGGGTTACGCAATCGAACCCGGGCTTCCAATTCCGGTCCAGCATGCCTGGCTTGTCGACGCCTCCGGCGAAGTTCTCGACCCGACTTGGGATGACACGAGAGATCACGTCTACTTCGGCATCGCATTCAAGCGATCGTTCGTCGCCGAGACGTTGGCGAGGAATAAGATCCTATGGGAAGTGGATAGCGGCCTGCATCCTGGCAGAGTGGGTTCGCTAAAAATCTCTCTAGAGGCTGATCATGCTTACGACAGCCGATAAACCTGAGGTACCTGCCGCTATCCGCGTCGATCTTGGCGCAATTTATGTTTCATTGGAATTGAGTAAATCGACCTGGCTGGTCACATCGCTTTCGCCGGGAAGCGCAAAGATGTCCCGCCATACGGTCGCTGGCGGTGATATCGCCGGTTTGTTCGCCTGCTTTGACGAACTACGCCAAAGGGCATTCTCCCGCGAGGGAGAGCTTTACCCGTTGGTGGTGATCCAGGAGGTGGGCTTGGATGGGTTCTGGATCGGCCGCGTGCTGAACAGAGTCGTTTGGATTGAGAGCCATCTTGTCGAGGCAGCATCGATTGCAGTGCCGCGTCGTCGACATCGCGTATCGAAGAGGCGATCTTGCAGGGGCGCACAGAGCTTGAGGCCAAGTAGGCTACGCAAAAGGTGAGCATGGGTCTCATAAGGGGCTGGCCGTGCCAGGCATGAAGCCGAAAGCTCTCATCGAGGCGGTGAAAGCACAATTTCCTGGTGCGACCAAGAAAGTGGTTGCCCGAGCCACCTTGCTGAGTGTCATCCTTTCAGCGGAATCCGATCCCGATACTCAAGCGCTTCACGACCTTGCCATGGATACCCGTGACAATTCCGTGCAGGATTTGTGATCTTGAGATGGGGAATTGCGAAAAAGAATGGCATCGACACGATCGCCCTGAGGTCCAGCGGCTTTTTCCAAAGCACTTCGGACGGCGGGCGCGCTCGTCATGTGCGACGACGCCTCGCTCTTGGCGGGTTACGATCAGTCTCACCGTCGGTAGATAGGGTGAGGCCGCACAGCACGCGCCGTCGTTATTTCTCAAGCCGTTCGACAAGCACGGCCGGGCGGTATAGACCGCCACCTGCCTGGCAGCAGCGCCTTGGAAGGAAAACCAAATGGACGCCAAATATCCGGAAGCGCGGACGCACTTGTTCGAAGCAGTAAGAGCACTATCGACATCGCCTGAAAGCATTCAAACGAGATTGATCGACGCGACCGAAAGCCTACTGGCCGTTATGATCGATGAGTTTGCAGGCGATGCTGAACTGACCATCAAATTCGCGCGGATACTTGATCTGATCGCGGTCGACCGGGGTGACGTCGAGGCTATCGTAGCCGAAACGGCCGCCTATATGAGTGACGCCCAGGCGAGCGTCATAGCCGACCTCGTCTGCGACTTTCTCTACGAAATTGCTTAGCCTCGGAGAGATGCGTCAAGGACCGGACCGACTTGTCTCGAGGGTCCCTGACATAGAGGGCGGCTAACTGGAAAGACGATCACCGCTGACCCGCATCGTCGCCAGCAGCCCTTCGGGCGACCAGTCGTGATGCAGGGTTCCGCCCAACTGACCTGAGAGTGTCCTCTGAAGGAGCTTGCTGCCGTAACCTCCCGGCCCACCAGGCGTCGAGACCACGGGACCACCTCTTTCCGTCCATCTGATTTCGACGTCGTCTCCGGACATTGTGCCGGAGATATCGAGTGTGCCTTCCGGCGTCGACAAGGCTCCGTACTTCAAGGCGTTGGTCGCCAACTCGTGGATGACCAGCGCAAGGCCTGTCGCAGCGTTTTCGCCGACACCCAGGCGCGGCACCGCGACCCTGATACGGCCGGCGAACGCGCCTTCGTCGTCATAAGGAGAAAGGAGTACGGTAAAGATGTCGCCGAGAAGTGCCGCGGCACCCTGCCCGCTCGGCAGCGGTCGAACGAGGTCGTGGGCGCGGCCAAGTGCGGTCAAGCGGTTGGTAAGCTGCTTGGTCATGTCCTCGATGGACGTCGAGGACCGCGACGTGATTGTGGTAAGCCCCGCTGCTATTGCCAGCAGGTTCTTGACCCGATGGCTCATTTCGCCGGCAAGCAGTTCATGGCTTTCCTCGGCCTGCTTCCGCCCGGTTACGTCGAGGAAAATGCCCATAACCTTGCGGTTCTTGATGCCCTCGTCGTCGCCCTGCCCCCGTGCCGATACCCACCTAACGTCAGGACCGACGAGAATCCGGAAATCGATCTCGTAACGGCCAACAAGCGCCCTGGTCGCCGTGAACGCGGCTCTCACACGGTCCCTGTCGGCAGGGTGTATTTTTTCAGAGAGACGCTCGAATGTCAGAGGTTCACTTCGATCGACATTCCACAGCCCGTAGCCCTGCTCGTCCATGATGAGATCATCGGTATCGACGTTCCATGACCACAAAGCTACGCCAGCTGCCAAGATAGCCCGGTGCAGCTCGTTGTGCGACCAACTCGATTTGTCAGCGGTGGCAGATGCCATTCAGATGCCTTTCCGGCTCTCTTTCGCAGTTGCATTCATTTGATTCAGACGCTCACGCTCGTGAGCGAGCCTCGCCTCTTCGTAACGATGCGATCGTAGTTCTGCATCAGCTTACGCTTTGTCAGTATCGGAAACTGCGGCATTCGGTAGCAGCCTTCACCAAACCGGAGTGAACTAGCTGAATTATAATTGGAATATCACTCCATAAAGTTGAGAAACTATGTATCAAAAGCCCCCGTGACCGCCCATTGCGGACGTGGAAAAGCCAAAAAGGTTCTCCATGCTTGCATAGAGCCAGGCAACGAGCGGATGGCGATAGATGAAGACATTCCGGATACTGTGGACGTTATATATTTTGGCCTTTGGCAGCAGCTACGCGGCCGGCGACGAGCCACGCTACAGTATCATGCCTGGCTCCGCTGCATCAAAATTGTTAGCTCAATGCTCCCGCGCCGCGCCAGCTATGGGTGAAGCTACATGGCCGCCTACAGCCGGCGATGTGGCTAAGATGGAGAGTGTTCTTCCACAAATCGTCTCTCGCTTCCAGGCAGGCGACAGACGCCCGATTTCGGATTGGTACGGCCAGTATGTCGGAATCGTGCGGGACGGGAAACGCTTTCTGTATGGCAATTTCTTCGTTGCAAGTGCTCAGCTCCGGCAAATCTTTGGAGACCTATCGGCGCATCCCGTAGTTCTCTGCGACGGAGGCCCGACAAATTTCGGTCTGGAGATGAATGAAGTCGGATACCTTACCGCGGAGAATTTCAATGGCAGATAGCTCTCAATTCCCGTTGCTGTCCTGATGGGAGCAAGCGAAAGGTCCGCACGGCGATTAACTGCAGCCCTGATCAAGTCTGGGGTCGTCCAGTCGAAAACATCCCGTACGCCCCTCAGGCTGGCTTTTCCGGTCGGATTGGCGATGCGGTTCCTGCCCGGGCTTTTACCGGAGAATTGATCGCGAGGAGGTTCGGGGTGGGCAATCTACTGCACTAATCGCTGTCAGGCACCTTTCGAACGGTGCGTCTCGGAGGCAGGCTATCGAAAGCCGGGATGCCGCCTGTTAGGAGATGTAAGGGCTTATCAAACCACAGCGTATCGAATTCGCCGACGATAAATCGCGGGTTCGCTCTGCTTCGTAGCTTTCCTGGACTCCGGGAGTCCCTGGCAAAACATCGACCTTCCGAGGCGCGCCAAGGTGTACGGGCGGGCCGATGCTCAGGAAAAGTTCGTGGGGGATTTCATCGCGGTTTGGATGAAGGTAATGTACGCAGATCGCTTCGACCTCGTTTAACCGCCCGCCTCATAGCGCGGCTTTCAAAGAGGACGCGCCAACTGGCAAGGGGCCCGGTGTAGAAATCAGCAGGCCAGGCCGCTTAGCACGTACCCCTGTTTCTACAGTTGATTGTTATCGAAAGGACAAATCCATGGCTGAATCCGTAGCACGAGACGACCTTGAGGCCAGAATTGCGGAAGTAAGCGAAAACATCAGGACCCTCATCGAGCAGGCTGCAGGAGTCAGCGGCGCGGCGGATGACGACTTAATCCAGGAGCGCCTCGAAGAGCAGCAGGCACTCTATGAGCAGTTGGTCAAACAGCGAGACGCGATCGACAACGCAACCAACAGCCCCGCGATCAGCTCGTAAAGCAGCCCTGCCTCGCACGCTAGAAAGGAAAACCTTGCGTCTTCGTGTCGCGGAGCAAAAGCCCGACCTCGCCAAGAAGAACGACGCGGTCGGGGTCACCGTATCCCCTACTGAACGTCCACCTTTTCCACAGCTCCCGAAACGCGCTGCGTAATCCAAAAAGCTGCGCCGGCCGAAAAAGCCGACAAAGCGGTCCCCAAAGCAAATCGGCCATCGTTAGCATCGTTGACCAATTTTTAAGCGTCGACTGGTTTGTTAAGTCGTAGGTTGCGTACGCTGTGAAGCCAACGGCGGCGCCGTAAAGAGCCGCCGCGACCATAGAGCCAGACATCAAGCCTGCCCTGACAGCCAAAAGCGTCAGTCCGGCCGCGTAGATGAGGTAAAAGGCGATGGCCGGAGCTAGTCTGAATTCAGGGGCCAGCATCTCGCCCAAAGCCGGGCGATAAAGGCGATCAGCCATGCTGCCAAGCCAGGCAAAATCAATCGCAACGAAAACGATCAACGTTGCAAGATATGCGACAATGTAGGTTTTCACATCTTTCTCCTTTGAGGTCCTGCCCCTCAGTCGATGCGTGTCCAGTCGATAGCTTTGCAGAGCAAACCAGCGACCACACAACCTTTCGTGGTCATCTTATTGCCGTCGACGATTACCGTCAGCCTGTAGCTCATGTCGCGTTGTGGATCGAATGCCGTGCCTGAGTAGCGACCATCAGCGTCGGGTTTTATCGACATCACAAGCTTGTCGCCTTCTTTCTCCTTCGGCGTTCCCGGCTTGATCCAGGTGTTGACAGCGCAGACATCCGAACCGCAAGGCGCGATCTTCACCTTTGCGTTTCCGTCGCCACGTGCCCACTGACCCTTGATGTCAGTAGACCCCGGCCACGCTCGCAGAACCAATCGCTAAAACCGCGACCATCGGCATCATAGGGTTCATTCCGTTTCTCCTTACGGTGCTGTTCAAGCATGTTCGATGGTGTAAAGGCCTACATCAATGCTTCCTTCCTCAAAGCCGGCCTCGCAATAACTAAGGTAATAGTTCCAGAGCCTTTTAAACCGATCGTCGAAGCCTTGGTCAGCGATGGATGGCCAACGCGAGTGGAAGCGTACCCTCCATTCGCGCAGAGTTCGGGCGTAGGATTTGCCGAAGTGCTCGATCTCGGTCAGCTTCAGGCCAGCTGCGGCTATCTCAGCTCTAAGCGCTTTATTTGATGGCAAAAAGCCGCCTGGAAACACATATTTCTGGATGAAGTCGATGCTGCCGCGATAGGCCTCGAACCGCTCTTGGTCGATCGAAATGATCTGCATTACGGTTCGTCCGCCGGTTATCATGCAGCGCTTGATCATGTCGAAATAGCTCGGCCAATAGGCCTCGCCGACCGCCTCGAACATCTCAAGCGACACGATCCGATCGAACTCGCCGTCAGTCGCTCGATAGTCCTGCAGTCGCAGATCGACTTGAGTAGTCTTGCCTTCGGCGGCGACCGCCTTTTTCGCCCAGAGGAGTTGGGAAGGCGACAGCGTGATGCCGACGACGTTGGCGTCCGAGCTGGTAGCAAGATCGAGTGCAAGCCCGCCCCATCCACAACCGATCTCCAAAATACGTTCGCCGCCTTTAAGCGCGAGCTTTTCCCGGATCCGATTCAATCGGTTTTGCTGTGCAGCCTCAAGAGTCACAGTGGTCTCGTCGAAAATCGCCGAGGAATATAGCATCGTCGGGTCTCTGATACGCGCATGCGAGAAAGATGCTGGCGAAGAGAAGGCAAAGAAGGGCACGCTGCGCGCCGTCGACCACACAGAACTGTTGTGCTTGACTGCATGGCAGGGCGGGGATCGACGAGATCGCTTGTTGTTGTTAGCGGACCAAGTCCGACGACGGCGCGTTCACGCGAGTGCGCTCGACACGGTGAAGACGATCAACATCGACAAGTTCGTCCCGGCCGACAGCATCGAGTGGATTTACCTTGAGAAGCCGCACTACTTGATGCCGGACGACGCCGTCGGCAACGAGGCATTTGCGGTGATCAGGGATGCCATGAAAGCCGACAAGGTTTTCAGCGTGTCGAAGCTCGTGATGGGCGGCCGAGAGCGGGCGGTCGTCCTGGAACCGCGCGGCGAAGGCATCGTGCTCTGGACGCTGCGTTTCGGCGAAGAGGTTCGGCCGGAGGAGAATTACTTCGAGGAAATCGACGAGAAAGCAGATCCGGATCTGCTTCATGGATGTATGCGTCGATATCCTGGAAAACAGTTAAATGACCATTGTCGTGATCGCTGGTTGCTGTGACAGGAGGTCAGCGACTACTGCCAAGCTACGCCTCAGTTCTTCGGCTGAGGCAGGAGCACCGAGCCCGATCCTGATCGCCTCCGGAGGGCTTGAGACCGCGAAGGCGTCACTGGCGACGACGCCGACGCCGACCGAACGAAGTCTCGACACGAGTTCGCCACGCGTCCATGGCTCCGCAACGTGCAGCCAGACGTGGAACCCTCCAGGAGATGTTTCAGCGTCCTTCGGCAGCATCGCGTTCAAGACCTGCAGCCTCGTGGCACTCTCCCGGGCGATCTCATCTCTCACGGCGTCCGCCAACCCGGTCTCGATCCACCGCGAGGCAATCGCGCTGGTGAGCGGCGAGACGATGGAAGCCGAAGCGCGGATGGCGTTGGCGACCCTGAGGGATCGTCCTTCCGGTACGGCGACGTAAGCGACGCGCAGGGCTGGAGACAGGCACTTCGACAGGCTCGCCACGTGGTAGACGATGTCAGGCGCGAGAGCGGCGAGCGGTGTTGGCGCAACAGGAGCCAGGGCGCCATACGCATCGTCCTCTATCACAGGAACATCATGCGCTCGGGCCAGTTCGATCAGCTCGCGACGTCGGGCGAGCGGCATGGTGCGCGTTGTGGGGTTATGGAGCGTCGGCATGCAGTACAGCGCCTTCGGCTTCGCGTTCTGGCAGACTTGCTCGAACGCCTTCGGGAGCAAGCCATGCCTGTCCATCTCCAACGGCAAGAGCTTCAGCCTCAGGTGAGAGGCGACGGCCCTGAAACCGGGATAGGTCAGTTGCTCCGCGCAGACCGTGTCGCCCGGATCAGTCAGAACGCTCAGCACGGCATGGAGCGCCCCTTGAGCACCCGCCGCGACAAGGACGCGGTCCGGCATCACATCAGGAAGCCTCCGCGAGAGCCATGTCGTCGCGGTCACCCGGTCCTCCATGATTCCTCCCGGCTCCTGGTAGCGCATCAGGAGGTCAAGACCTTGATCCTCGAGCTCCCTGACCGTCTCCCACATCCTGCGGGCGAGAGAGCCGTTCTGGAAACGCGGCGGCAGGTTCATGCTCATGTCGACGAGACCTGAAGGCTGCGGGCGTGTTGGCACGCTTCGCCGCGCCTTCACATAGGTGCCTTGGCCAACACGGCCTTCGATCAACCCGCGTCTTTGAGCCTCTGCGTAGGCGCGGCTGACTGTCGTGAAGTCAACGTCGAGGTCTGCCGCAAGCCTGCGCTGCGTCGGGAGGCGCGCACCCTCGGCAAGCTGTCCGCTGGCGATGTCGGCCGCGAGCGCGTCAGCAACCGCGAGGTAGATCGGTCCGTCTCTGGAACCGAGCTTTGGTGTCCATGATGTCGCAGCCATTGAAGTTCCGTTGTAATCCTATCAATCCGAAAATATATGGACATTATATGGATACGACTAAGGCCTTGTTGTCAAGGAGAGAAGGGCGAGTGGATCATCTTCACAAGTTCAAGAAAGTACTCGCGGACATGAAGCTCGACGGCCGATACCGCACCTTCATAGAGATCGAGCGCCTCGCCGGCGAGTTTCCGGAAGCTCTCTGGCATGGGCCTGAGGGAGCAAGGCGGGTGACGGTCTGGTGCAGCAACGACTATCTCGGAATGGGTCAGCATCCCGAGGTCCTGGCGGCGATGCACAGCTCGATCGACCGTTCCGGCGCGGGCACCGGTGGCACGCGCAACATCTCAGGTAACCAGAGCCAGTACGTCGCGCTGGAGACATCGCTCGCAGACCTACACGGCAAGGAGGCGGCCTGATGCCGTCTTACGATGATCGTGATGCCGCATGCCGACGTCGGCGTCATCCGGGCAGCTCGTGAGCAATGGCTGTCCTGTATTCCGGGAGTGGCAACCCCTACCGAAGGGTTGCGGCACTCGGTGCTGGCGCGAATGCGCTCAAGGTCTTTCCGGCAGAGGCTATATCACCGTCGGTGCTCAAGGCATGGCGCGCCGTGTTCGCGAAGGACATTCCGCTGCTGCCCACGCGGGGCGTGACTAAAGGATCTATGGCGGCATGGAGGGAAGCGGGTGCAACCGGTTTCGGCATCGGCGGGAACCTTTATCGTCCGGGCCGCACGGCGTTTGAAGTTCGCGAGACCGCAAGATCGTTCGTTGCCGCCTGGCGCGCGACATCTTCCGCTGCGGAGCGTTAAGGTCGCTCCAGTGCGCGCACCGGGCCTGCCACCAGTCAACAAGCAACGGCATCCATCAAGCCCTGCGACAATTTGAAATATATGGATTTGTGATGGGATAGTATATGTACAAGCACATCCTATCAATCCTCGGGAATTCAAATAGTGACTAACGAATCGCGACCGCTGTCGCCGAGAAAGACCGCGTTGCGTAACCCCGTACAGCCTTCCGCCGAGCTAAGGGATCGCTTGGGGTTCTATGTGATTTGCTTCATCGGGCTAGTCGGTGTTGCGCTGGTGTGCCGGATTCAGGTTGCTTACTCGCCGTCGATCTGGGTGCACCTCGTCATCGCCCTCCCGCCCGTGCTTCTGGCTTGTCTTCTGCCCATTCGGCTGCTGAAAGGCTGGCTTGCAAGAAGCCGGTCTTGCTTCGAGGCGGAAGCGAAACGGATCGAACCTCCGGCGAACTCGAGCGGCGTAAACCAGCAAGCTGCCGCCTGACGATACAAATCAGCGTTGCGTATGAACGGGTATTGCCTGCTCAGAATGAGACGTAACGCGCGTAGCTGATGTACATGAGAGCATTGTCATGGAATGGATACCTATAGCCTTCGGCACGTTCAAGGCCCTCGCACTGGCCGTGGCCATGTTCTACGCTGTCAAGTGGCATTATGATCAAGGTGAAAAAAGTGAGACGCGAGCTTTGCTGCGAACGGGCGGCATGATGGTCGCATTCTTCATCCTAGCGCTCCTAGTCGTGGGGACAATTGCCTTCGTCCTTAGCAGCATGCTTGGTTTGGACTTGAGCTTCCCATGATGGCACCACGTTCCCAGCCCGGCTACGCCGCGCGGGCGAGCCATTGAAGCGGCCACGTATGGAGGAGAATCGGCGGTCGCAGCTCGTCGGGAAGCCTGCGGATCCTGAGATAGACGATATCAAGTACACGTGGGTCAGGAACTTCGGACAAAGGATCACTGTCTCCTGCGCCCGGGGTCGGTATTGACGGATCGAGCGCACTGATTTCAAGAAGCGCTACGTGTCGCTCAGGTTCTCGCTTCCCGAGCAACCAGACGCGCACGCGTTGTTCTTCGAGTGGGATGCGACTGGGTTGGTGAACTCCACGGATTTCATAGATGCCGCCGACAGTTACAGCAGTGAGGATTACGAGATGGCTGCCGCCGTGGGCCCGCCGATTACCCCGGATTTGAAAAACCCGTAGCCGATGAAAAGGAAGACGTGCGTGATGATTCCGGCGGCGTACGCCGCGCCGACGACCTTGCCGCTATACGGTCCGCCAATTGCGCACGCGTAAATGACCCGGAGAGACAACGGAACAAGCAAGATGACGCTGCTCCACAGGCCGGCATTGTAGGCTCCCTGAAGGAGGACGCCCCCGCCGACCAATCACGACGACAGCCGGTCTTCCTTCATTCGCAGCCTCACAACCAGGCCTGCATCCGCCCACTCGTATGATATCGAGCCGCCAAGCTGGCCGCCAACGGTACGTTGAACAAGCTTGCTTCCGAAGCCTTCCGAAAACTGCGGCGCTTCGGCGACGGGGCCCCCATGTTCCGTCCAGACGATTTCGACGACGTCGTCCTCGATCTCGCCGGAAACGTCGAGCAATCCTTCCTCGACCGACAGCGCTCCGTATTTCAGCGAATTCGTCGCGAGTTCATGGATGACGAGGGCGAGACTGGTCGCCGACTTCTCCCCAAGCCCCATGCGGGGGACCGCGACGCGTATCCGCCCGGAGAAGGCGTCATCGTCGTCATAGGGCGCGAGAAGTACTGCGAACAGATCGCCAAGCAGGGCAGCATTTCCCTGACTGTCCGGCAACGGACGGACGAGGTCGTGAGCCCGGCCGAGAGCGGTCAGACGCTGGGTCAACTGCCGGGCCATGTCTTCCTTAGTTTCGGTCCCTCGTGCCGTGATGGCCGTCAGACCTGACGCAAGCGCCAGAAGGTTCTTGACGCGGTGACTCATTTCCCCGGCCAGGAGTTCGTGCCCCTCCTCCGCTTGTTTGCGGCCAGTCACGTCGAGGAAGATGCCGGACATCTTCTTGGTGTTTACGTCTCCGAAATTCCCCTGACCGCGGGCCGAGATCCAACGAACGGTTTCATTGTCGGTGATGATGCGGAAATCGATCTCAAACGGACCGTCGACGGCCCGTGTCGCGGCAAACGCCGTGCGAACCCTCTCGCGGTCGGCCGGATGAATCTTTTCCGAAAGATCCTCGAAGGTCAGGTCCCCGTCGTCGACGACCTCCCACAGCTTGTAGGCCTTTGCATCCATCATGAAGGCGTCGTCGTCGATGATCCACATCCATAGAGCCACTCCGGCCGACTTTATCGCGTTTCGGAGTTCCTCCGCGGTCCATTGGGGCTGGGTCATCTTGCTGCTCATCTCATACCTTTCGGCTCTAAGTCAGACGCGTAGGTGTACCCGCTAGGCGGATGAGCAACAAACAGAATTCGTGGGAAGTCCACGAAGCAACTGTGTGAGAGCCTGACCAGATACTTTGACACGCGCATTGGCGACGGCGCTCCCCGTGAGCCGGAAATTGCTACGCAAAACCGAACCACCCCCCCGCGTTAAGGCCATCCTGGTGAGTGCAAAACATCCCTGCTTAGTTCGCAAGCTCATGTCGCGCATTTTGAACCAAAAATGGCAATAACCCGCAAGGTTTTCGATGCTGCGAGGCGCTGAATATAACAACCGAACGGCGCGCACATCTCAGCAGGCGGCAATTCAACGACCATTGGGCTTTTTTGGGACGCGTGAAGTTGAACAGATTGATGACACCGTCGCATGAATTGATTCTAGGAAAATTCCATAGCAATTGAAAATGCTTTTTTGTTGGGGCGAATTACTTACGAGCATTGCGAGCTTATTAGTGGTTCGGAGTATTTGTCATGGCGTTTGGACCACGTGCCAGATGGCGGAGTGAAATTCGGTGAGGTCCTTCCGGAGGGCCCGGGTAATGCGTGCGGAGTTGCACTGTACAGCGCTGCCTCGATTAGCTGTATTCCAGGCGAAATCTCAGGACAAGCGCACCGCGCGATTTTTTGCTGAAAGATAGGGATTCGTCTTGCGCTGATCGTTCTCGCCTTCGAAGGTCGTGTTTTTTCCCATCGTCCCTGAGAGAAAGCCACGTCCAAGCGGGCTGTACGATACGAAACCGATGCCTAGTTCCTCTACGGTCGAAAGAACGGTTTCCTCAGGTTGCCGCCACCAGAGAGAATATTCGCTCTGCAGTGCTGCCACAGGCTGTACCGCGTGAGCGTGCCGGATGGATTGGTCGTCGGCTTCCGATAGGCCGAAATGCAAGACCTTTCCGGCAGCAATCAGGTCTTTGACAGCTCCGCCGACATCCGCCATTGGGACTTCAGGATCGACGCGGTGCTGATAGAGGATGTCTATTCGGTCTGTCTTCAATCTAAGCAACGCCGCGTCGACCGTTCGACGAATGCTCTGCGGTCGGCTGTCGAGGCCATTATTCGGGATTCCGTCCTTAAAGCCGAACTTCGTAGCAATCACAACATGATCTCGGACTGGCGCGAGAGCCTCTCCGACAATCTCCTCATTGGTGAGCGGGCCATATATCTCGGCGGTATCGAACAACGTAATACCGCGGTCGAAGGCCGCTCGCAGAAGAGCGACAGCGTCTTCCCTGGGCATCGCCGGTCCGCGGTGGTGGTTTAGACCCATACAGCCTAACCCGATAGCTGAGACTACCGGGCCGTCTCGGCCAAGCTTCCTTTTTATCATATCTTCCTCCTCGATAATCGAGCGGAGCCTCGCGTCCTATGAAAGGCCAAAAAGGCACTCCCGAAAGCCTATTAACGAGCCTGCGGATCGCGAAAATTTATACCACTATCGCTTTCCTGTGCGCCCCGGCCTGCTCCTCGGCACAACTCAGGTATCAGACCTCGCGCGCTCGAATACATCACCATCCGTTAGCACTTTAACCAGCGATACTCGTCAAAAAAATGCGGCGACGGCTCCAATCCAACGCCGTATTTACATCTCGCGGGAGTTCAGTCGAAGAAGCCCTTGTCCTCTTCTGCGAGATATTTCCTTGCTCCGTCGGCGTCGATGTCGAGGCCGAGCCCGGGTGCTTCCAGCAGGTCTACCATACTGTCCTTCACGATCTGCGAGGGTAAGCCGATGACCAAATCTTCCCACCAGGGATCGGAGGCGCTGGGATATTCGAACGCAACATAATTAGCAGGCAATGTTGCACAGACATTGATCAAGGCACCGAGCCCCAGCAGCCCGTTAGCTGTGCCGTGCGGTGCCATCAGGATCGAGTGCATATAGGCATGCTCGGCCACCCATTTGAGCTCGGCAATGCCGCCAATATCGGCTGGGTCAGGGCCAATGACACGCACCGCCTGCGTCTCGATCAGCTCCTTGAAATTGTGCCGCAGGTATATCTGCTCACCGGTGTGGATCGGCGTCGATGTGGAGGTCGTCAGTTCGCGATAGGCCTGCGGATTGACCCACGGTACATAGTCGCCGGTCAGCATGTCCTCGAGCCACATCAAATTGTACTTCTCGACCGCGCGAGCGAACTTGATGGCATCGGGCAACATCCAGCCCGGGCCGCAGTCAAGCGCCAGGCTGACTTTGTCGCCCAGCACTTCCTTCATGGCGATCACGCAGTCGAGCATGTGATTGAAACCGCGCTCGCTGATCACGCCTTGATCCATTGCACCGTGATAACCAGCCTTCTTTTGCGTCACGCCATAGTGAAAATCCTCGATCGTGTCCTTCATATTGGAGTGGAACGAGATTCCCTGCTTGACCATGAAGAAGTTCTGCGGCTGCTCCATCATCCATTTGACGTCAGCGGCGTAATCCTCCGGCCGGTCGCCAGTGCGTTTTTGACGAATAGAGCCGTTGTAGACGCGCACCTTGTCGCGCACCTTGCCGCCGAGCAGTTTATAGACGGGCACGCCGGCGGCCTTCCCGGCGATATCCCACAGCGCATGCTCGATGGCGCTCACTGCTGCACCGTAAGGCTTGAAGGAGCCGCGTTGGCGGATTTTTAACATCACTCTTTCGACGTCGGTCGGATCCTCGCCAATCAGCGCCTCGCGGAAATGCAACACCCAGGGCTTGAGGTAGGATTTGGTGAATTCGACTTCACCTAAGCCATGAAGGCCCTCATCGGTAACGATGCGGACAATCGGATGTTTGCCGATAACGGCGCAGCGGAGATCGGTGATTTTCATGTTCGTTCCCTTGCTCAGCTCCAGGTACGATCCCAGGAATATTCATCGTCCCATCGATCCGTAGGCTGCCAAATACCAGTGACCCCCGGCTGCAGATGCTGTGAGATAACCTCATCGACGACGTCTTCAATTCCGAGACCCGGCTTGTCGGAAACAGTGATGAAGCCGTCCTTCACCAACGGTTTTGGAGGCCCTGTGACGATATCATCCCACCATTCGACATCCGCGGAATGATATTCGAGCGCCATGAAATTCTCGGTCGCTGTCGCAACATGTGCCGCGGCCATTGCGGCGATCGGGCTTTCCGCCATATGGATAGCCATGGCGACACCATGCCCCTGTGCCATGTCGCCGATCTTTTTGGTCTCGAGGATACCGCCACTGGTGAGCAGATCGGGGTGGATAATCGAGACGCCGCCACTTTTGAGCAAAGGCTCGAAACCCTCCTTGAGGTATATATCCTCGCCGGTGCAGATCGGAATTGTCGTGGTGTCCTGCAGTTGCCGGTATTGCTCGCTGTACTGCCATGGGATCACGTCCTCGAGCCAGGCGGGAACGTATTTTTCGATGCGCCTGGCGAGGCGAATGCCATTCTGAAGAGAGATATGTCCGATATGGTCGATCGCAAGCGGCACGTCCATACCGATGACGTCACGAACTTGGGCGATATATTGCTCAAGCAGGTCGAGGCCCTTGTCGGAAAAATGCAGGCCGGTAAACGGGTGCTGGACGTTATGCAAATCATACGCGGCGTTGCGGATGCGCCGATCTTCAAGGCTCTTTAGCGGCCCGCGATGCGGACCCGTGCGATATCCTTCCAGTGAACCGGCGGGAAATACGACCGCGCCGGGCGCATCTGCGATCTGCATCAATCCCAGATCCATCTTGAGGAAAGTGAACCCGAGATCCATGCGTTCCTTGAGCCGCTTGCCGGTCTCGGTGCCGCTCGGCACTGTGGCGTCGGTATCGCAGTAGACGCGAACTTTATCACGAAAACGGCCGCCGAGCATTTGATAGACAGGCACTCCGTAGGCCTTGCCCGCGAGATCCCACAATGCAATCTCGACCGCCGATACGCCGCCGCCTTGCCGCCCGTGCCCGCCAAACTGCTTAATCCGGCGGAACAAACGGTCGATGTCGCAAGGGTTCTCGCCAAGCAGCCGGCTCTTCAACATGAGCGCGTAGGTGGCGCTCGCGCCATCGCGCACTTCGCCGAGCCCGACGATCCCTTGGTTGGTATAAATTTTGAGGAGCGCCGAGGTGAATGGCGCACCTACAATTTCGGCTACCCGCATATCTATGATGCGAAGGTCGGACGGCCTGGAATGCGCGTTTACCCGATTGAGCGCCTCGTCGGCTCCATTTGCCACTTGCATCTTTAATCCTCGTTCTGGTCGGCGGGGCTCCTCGTCGCATACCTTAACGCGGCCTGGAGCGTTGCTAAGCTAATCTAGCTCGATCTCGTGAGCCTGTAGGTAATCGCGGTTCATCTCGATGCCGAGACCAGGCCTGGCCGCGAGCTTGAGATTGCCATTCGAAACATCCAGTGGCTTGTCGATGAGATGATCGTATTTGCCCAGGTTCCACTCAGACGTTTCCAGCTTGTAAAAGTTAGGAACGGTCATCATCACCTGCGCTCCCGCAACCACGTTAATCGGACCTGCAGCGTCGTGCGGTGAAACCGGGATGTAGTAGGCTTCGCACAGGGCGGAGATCTTTTTGAGTTCGGTGATGCCGCCCGTCCAGGTCACGTCAGGCATAATGTAGTCGGCGAGCTTGTTTTCGAGCACCGGCACGAAATCCCACTTCGTGTGGCCGCGCTCGCCCCACGAAATAGGGGCACTCACCTTCTCACGGACCTGTCTGAGAGCGTTGAGGCTCTCCGGGGGACAGGGCTCCTCGAACCAGTCGATCTGACCGGCTTCCTCGAGGCTCCGACAGAGGCGAATGGCGGTGGGAACGTCGAAGCGGCCATGCGCATCGATGAGGATGTCGACATCAGAGCCCGCCGTTTCGCGGATCAGAGCCGTGAGCTCGGCGGCTTCGCGCTCGTCCTTGCGGGTCATGCTGCCATCGAGGTAGCCGTCCCGCTGTTCGCGGGACTGTCCGTTGGCGGTGCGGCCCTGTTGGGGGAAAGGATCGAACTTGAGCGCAGTGTGGCCGGACTCGACGATGTCTCGAATTTCGCGGGCCACGGCCTCATTGCTGGTAAATTTGGCTTGGTTGGGATGGGTGTAGAGCGCAATTTCATCGCGGACCGGTCCACCCAACAGCTCGTAAATCGGCTTGCCAAGGACTTTGCCTTTGATGTCCCAGAGGGCTATGTCGATGGCGCTCACGCATTCGACTGCGGCGCCGCGACTGCCCATGTAGGTGAAGCTGCGGAATATCTTGTGCCACAGATACTCAATACGCGCCGGGTCCTCGCCTGTCAAAGCGGCACCGATCTGCCGCAGGATCGTGCAGAGGGCGCGATTGGCGAGCCTTGTCGTGGTGGTGATCTCTCCCCAGCCGCTCACCCCCTCATCGGTCGTCACTTCGACAAACAAAAATTCCCCCCAGTAAGATGCATCCGATTTGATGAGCCACGGCCGTACGCTGGTGATTTTCATTTCAGCTGCCTCTGTCTGACGTGATGGGGACAACACTAGTCCAAGCCGCGAATTCTACACTGCCCGAGCGGCGTTACGCGCGCGCATGTGTTCGAGGATATGACGGCCTGAGCCTTCGACATGGCGTGCAATGAGTTCCGCTGCCTCATTTGCATTTCCCGCTTTTACATATGCGATGAGTTCGCGATGCTCGCTGAGGATCGCCGCGCGCCGGGCAAGTGTGAAGTTGAATCGGCGGCTTACGGCTCGGAGCACCTCGCGATGCTTCCACCAAAGCTCCGCCGCATGACGGTTATAGTGCTTTTGGTACATTACCGTGTGGAAGGCGGTGTCCAGCTCGCTGTGCCTGACCGGGTCGGCGAAGTTGTTCTCTTCGATTAAGCCTTGGATGCGTTCCAGTTCTGCGATGTCCTCGATGGTCGCCATATTCACGAACCATCGCGTCAATACTGGCTCGATCACCACCCCTATTTCGTAGATGTCGCGAACAAAATCCTGATCGATGGGCCTGACGCGCGCGCCGCGGTTCGGGAAGAAGCTGACGAAGCCCTCCCCGCGCAACAGTTGCAAAGCTTCCCGAACCGGGTTGGTCGACGTGCCGTGGCGCTTGGCGAGGTCCGTGATTATCAGTCGCTCGTTGGCTGCAAGCCGCCCCTCGATGATGTCTTCCCTGATCAGTTGATAGACCGAAGCGCCCTCGCTGGACGCCCCGATTTCGTCGATCCCCTCAGGTGGCTTTGCTTTGAATTCACTTGTCACTGTAACGACTGCCCCAGTTAGTACACGTATTTCTCGGATAGCACGCGTAGCTTCTGAAAACAATGTACGATTTCTTTGATTGACAGCAAATCTTTAATCTGAAAACCTACATTTAGGTCGAAGGAATACATTGGGAGTGGAGTCCAACGGCCGGGGAGCAAAGACCGCTCGCCTCAAACGCGGAGCGGCTTGGGAGAAAACCTGGAGGATACCCATGACGAGGATTTCACTCGGCGGTGCCGCCGTGCGTACCACTGTATCTACAACCCTGATGCTATCTCTGATGTCCGTATCCGCGCTGGGTGCGCCGGTTGATTTGAGCAAGTGGTCGCCGGAATACGTGCGCTCCATTGCCGGTACGGAGGATTTCGACACGGCTGGCGACTGTGGCAAAGTCACGCCGCTTGACTACAAGGGGAGGCTGACTTTCTGGTATCAGGGCGTATTCGAGGGCGACCCGGATCTCCTGCGCCAATATTACAAGGACTTCTTCGAGACCTTCCGTAAAACCTATCCGAACATAGAGCTTGAAGAGCAAGCCCTCACCTATAACGACCTGTTGGACAAGTTCCGGACCGCGCTCCTCGGCAACGCTGCGCCCATGGCGGTTCGCCTGCAAATTCTGGGCGGTACTGAGTTCGCCTCAAAAGGGTACTTGCAGCCGCTCAAACCCGAGGACGTAGGGTATCCGACAGCGGATTTCTGGCCGGGCGCGATGAAGGCCGTGACCTGGGATGGGGTGACCTACGGCATTCCAACCAACAACGAGACGATGGCGTTCATCTGGAACGCCGATATCTTCAAGCGTGCGGGCCTTGATCCAGATAAGGCTCCCGCGACCTGGGATGACGTCGTCAAATATTCCAAACAGATCCACGATAAACTCGGCATTGCCGGTTACGGCCTTGTTGCGCGCAAGAATGCCGGCAATACGCCATATCGCTTTATGCCGCAGTTGTGGGCCTATGGGGGCGGTGTTTTCGACGAAGCGACCGCCAACCCGACCTACAAGGACGTCCAGCTCGACAGCCCGCAGAGCAAGGCGGCATTGCAAGCATCCTACGACATGTATGTTCGCGACAAGTCGGTTCCGGTGTCGGCGCTCACCAACCAACAGGCAGACAACCAGCCCCTCTTCCTCGCTGGCCAGCTTGCCATGATGGTCTCGCACCCTTCTGACTATAACGTCATGCTGGACCTGCAAAAGAAAACGACGGGCAGCGACAAGGACAAGGCACAGACCGTAATCGACAACATGCGCTACGGTCTGATACCGACTGGCCCAGACGGCAAGCGTGCCGTCGTATTTGGCGGCTCGAACATACACATCCTGAAGCCCGAATATGTAGAGGGCGGCAAAGTCGACGAGCCTGCTGCAAAGGCTCTAGGCTGCATGTGGGCGAGCCCCGAGTGGTCGTTGAAGATGGCTTATGCAGGTTCCAATCCGGGAAACCTTAACGGCTTCAAAACCAAATGGATGAAGGAACGCCTGGACAGTATCAAGTTCCTGGATGTCACAACCTCGATGCTGCCATACGGCATCCCGTTCCCGGCATTACCGCAGTCTCCCGAGATCATGAACATTATCGTCCCGGACATGCTGCAAAATGCCCTCACCGGAGCCATGACCGTTGACCAAGCCGCGGATGACGCAGCCAAGAAGGTGAAAGAGCTCACGGATGGCGGGCTCTAGTCCAAGCTTGACGAGCTGACCGGCTGCGCCTCGGTTGCAGCCGGTTTCTTCCCACGAAGAAGGGCGAGGTAAAGTGACGATCTTGACTGGCAAGGCCGAGACGCGACGCACGCTGCAACCCGACAGGTCCGACGTGCTCCGAAAAGTCTGGGTGCATCGCGCTGACTACGCGTACGTGCTACCGGCCATCGCGGTGATGCTCATCGTGATCGCCTACCCTATCTACTACACGATCGAGCTGTCATTCTTTAACACGCCTCCTGGCCTGCAGCTTCGCGACAAGATTTTCGTGGGGTTCGACAACTATACCTCAATCCTCAAAAGTCCGGTGTTCTGGACGGTCACCAAGAACACGCTCATCTGGACCGTCGGATCGACTTTCATCTCTTTTGTCCTGGGATTTGCTTGCGCGCTTGCGCTCCATCGCGACTTTTTCGGGCGAGCCATCCTGCGCGCTATCCTGATCATTCCATGGGTCATCAGCGCGGTCGCCGCGTCCTATATCTGGAAGTGGATCTACCATTCGGACTTCGGGATCATCGGCGCGGTGCTGGTCGGCCTCGGTTTGGCCGACCACCCACCGAATTTCATCGACAACGTCAGCACGGTGCTGCCTTCGCTGATCGTCGTCAATATCTGGCGGGAATTTCCGTTTGCCATGATCATGATGATGGCTGGGCTGCAGACGGTTCCCGAACAGTTGCTGCGCGCCGCAAAGGTCGATGGAGCAAGCGCGTGGCAGCGGTTCTGGCACGTCACCTTTCCGCACGTGAAAAACGTGTCGATAGTTACGATCCTTCTCTTGGCAGTGGCAAACTTCAATTCATTTATCATCCCCTGGATCATGACCGCCGGCGGGCCTTCGAATGCATCGCACATCTGGATCACCCACATTTATGAACTCGCCTTTGGCCGTCAACGATGGGGGGTGGCGTCTGCCTATTCCGTGCTCCTTTTCCTGATCCTTATGTCGTTCGGCTATTTTTACGTCCGTGCACTAAGCGGCAACGAACAGAAGGACGGAAGCGAATGACCGCAATCGCCAACGCTGCTCGTGACGCCCAGCCGCGTCGTCGTATGGCCGTCGATGGATGGCGTTGGGGTGGCCGCATCTTCCTTGTGTTCATGTTACTCTACACTGCATTGCCGATGATCTGGATGCTGATCACCTCGATCAAGTCCGGCTTTGCGGCCATGCAATTCCCGCCGCAGTGGTGGCCCGATCAGCCCACCCTCGCCAGCTACCAGAAGCTGCTCGATCCTCAAAACAGCGTCGGCCAGGACTTCCTGCGCTTCTTCTGGAACAGCCTCTACGTTTCCACCGCGACAACCATCCTTTCGGTGATCGTGGCAGTTCCCGCGGCCTACGCGTTTTCGCGGTTTACCTTCCCGGGCCGAAACGTCCTGTTCTTCGCCGTCTTGCTTCGAAACATGTTCCCTGCAGTGATCTTTCTCGTGCCGCTCTTCATCCTGATGCGTGCGATAGGGCTGGTGAACACCCATGGGTCCCTGATCCTTACCTACCTGACGTTCGGCTTGCCGCTTGCCATCTGGCTGCTCAAGGGTTTCTACGACAACATCCCAGTGCAACTCGAGCAGGCGGCGCGCATCGACGGGGCAACGCGGTTCCAGGCTTTCTTGTTGATTGTAATGCCACTCTCGGCGCCAGGCATCATCGCCACTGCGATCTATTCCTTCATTGGCGCGTGGAACGAATACATCTACGCCTATACCTTCCTCTCAAAGAACGAGCAGTTGACATTGCCGGTCGGCATCCAGCGCTTCTTTTCAGAAAATACAACCGACTTTCCAGGTCTAATGGCAGCAAGCTTCATGATGAGCGTGCCTGTCGTGGTCCTCTTTCTCGTACTGCAACGATACTTCGTACGCGCCCTCACCGAAGGCGCAGTCAAGCACTAGGGAGTTGCCTGTGGCCCATGTGGTCCTAAGAGATCTGGTCAAGTACTATGGCAGCTTCAAAGCTGTGAAGAACGTTTCGCTGACGGTCAACGACGGCGAATTCGTGGCGCTCGTCGGGCCTTCGGGCTGCGGCAAGACGACCACGCTCAATCTTGTAGCGGGGCTCACATCCGTCACGTCTGGCGATATCGCCATTGGTGACAGGGTGGTCAACGACCTCGACCCGAAGGACCGTGACATCGCAATGGTGTTCCAGAACTACGCGCTGTATCCGCAGAAATCGGTCTACAAAAATCTGGCGTTCCCGCTGCAAATGCGCAAGCTGCCAAGCGACGAGATCGACAAGAAGGTCAGGGAAGCAGCGCGAGTGCTCGACATGACGCAATTGCTCGAGCGCAAGCCACGCGAACTTTCGGGGGGGCAACAGCAGCGCGTGGCGTTGGGCCGCGCGCTTGTTCGCGATCCCGCGGTATTCCTCATGGATGAACCGCTCTCCAATCTCGATGCGAAGCTGCGTGTGCAGATGCGCTCCGAGATCAAGCGTTTCCACCAGGACCTGAAGGCGACCATCATTTACGTCACCCACGATCAACTCGAGGCGGTGACCATGGCCGACAGGATGGCGGTGATGAACGGCGGTTACCTGCAGCAATACGACTCACCGGCTCAGGTTTTTGCCCATCCGGTGAATATGTTCGTCGCGAGCTTCGTCGGCAGCCCGGCAATGAGCCTCGTTCCGCTGGAAGCGTCAACCGCCGGCGGCAATACTGTACTGACGAGTGCAGAAGGCTGGCGTCTGGATCTCTCGCCCAACAACGTCCGAAAGGTCACGAAAGCGTCGACCAAGAAAGTGGTGCTGGGCGCACGGCACTCGACCATCAAGCTACACAAGAGTGCGATGCCTGGTAGCGTTCCTGCGAGGGCCTACACGGTGGAGCCGACAGGAGACGTTACCTTTGTTCAAGCTCTGTTATCCGGTGCAATCGTCAACGTCAGCGTGCCCCCGACCGTTGACGTCATGCCCGACGAGCAGATCTGGCTAGAGTTCGATCAGGAACGGATGCATCTGTTCGACGGCGAGACTGAAATGGCCCTCAAGTCCGACTGAGCCCATTGCTAGCTCAAAAAACGAGAACGTGGATGAAGACGAAACTGAAAATTACCGCGATCAAGCCCTATCCAGTATGGGTCGGAATACGCAACCAGATGCTCGTCAAGGTCGAGACGGACAACGGCATTTTCGGATGGGGCGAGAGTGGCTTGAGCGGTCGCGAGAAGGCCGTGGTCGGCGCGATCGAGCACTATCGCGAGTTTCTCATCGGCCGCGACCCGATGCAGATTGGTCGGATCTGGCAAGAAGTTTATCGCAGCCAATACTTCGAAGGCGGGCGCGTTCTGCAGGCGGCGATTTCCGCCATCGACATTGCCCTTCACGACATCAAGGGCAAGGCGCTGGGGGTGCCGGTCTACGAACTGCTGGGCGGCAAGCAGCGCGACCGCATTCCTACCTTCGCGTCGACCGGTGACGAGGCCGAGGGCGATGTTGCCATCGAACGAGCCCGCGAACTACGCGCACAGGGGTGGCAGGCGATCCGCTTCTTCCCTGTCGGGCAAAACAGCAAGGACATTTTTGAGCCGCGCCAGTCGATCGGGGCTACCGCAAGCATGCTAAACAAGGCGCGCGAGGCGCTTGGCGGCGACGTCGTGCTCGGCATCGACTATCACCATCGGCTGTCGGTGGCAGAGGCGGCGAGCTTCTGCAACAAACTCGGCCGTGGCGCGCTTGATTTCCTCGAGGAACCGATACGAGACGAGACACCGGAGGCCTACGAAGCCCTGCGCACCATGACCGACATCCCGTTCGCCATCGGCGAGGAATTTGCCAGCAAGTGGCAGTTCCTGCCCTACATCGAGCGCGGCATCCATCAGTTCAACCGGCTCGATGTTTGCAATGTTGGCGGGCTCACTGAAGCGATGAAGGTCGCTGGCTGGAGCGAGGCGCACTATGTGGACCTGATGCCGCACAATCCCCTTGGCCCAGTCTGCACGGCCGCGACCATCCATTTCGCCGCAGCGGTGCCGAATTTCGCTTGGCTCGAGACCAGGGCGCCCGAAACAAGCCTGGGCTTCGACAATTCCGACTTTTTCCCCGTGCAACCACGGCTCGACGGCCCCGACTATCCGGTCAGCGACCTGCCGGGGCTCGGCGTCGAGGTCAACGAAGAGGCGGTCAAGGCGGAGAGCTTTCGTTTCTGGGAAGCGCCTCACCTGAAGCGCCGCGACGGTTCTGTCACAAACTGGTAGTTGATCAACGGGAGCCTAAAATGACGCATACGCCCGACATTCCGCGACCGCCCAAAGAGCTGATCGACGCACTGAAGGAAATCGGCGCCGCGACGGTTTCCGGCACGCTTGGCCACATGGGCTTCCGCAATCCGCACATGGTCGGTCCCGTGCCGCAGAATCGCGGGAAGTCGATCGTCGGGCCGGCCCTGACGCTTCAATTCATGCCGCAGCGGCCGGACCTCTTCTCCGAGGGAGAATATGCCGATCCGGAGACGCAGTTGCACCGGCACGTGCTCTATCACGTGCAGGAGGGCGATGTGGTCGTGGTCGACGCGCGCGGCGACATGAGCTCGGGCGTCTTCGGCGATATGATGTCGACGTATTTCAAAGGCAGAGGCGGCGCTGGCATCGTAATCGACGGATGCATGCGCGACCGGCCCAATGTCGAGAAACTAGATCTCCCCCTATGGCTGCGCGGCTGGACGCCCAACTACCATGTGCAAACCAGCATCTATCCCAATGCCGTCAATGTTCCGATTGCCTGCGGTGGTGTCACGGTAATCCCCGGCGACATCATCGTCGCCGACGACGACGGGGTGGTGATGCTTCCAGTCGCAATGGCCTCGAAGGTGATCGAAGAGTCGCAAAAGCACCACGATTGGGAGGAGTTCTCGCGCGTGAAGCTTATGGAGGGAGGGTCGTTGCAGCGTTACTATCCGCTGCATGACGACGCCCGCGGAGAGTACGAAGAGTGGCGCAAAACAAACCACCTGGGAACAACCTAGCCGATGGACGGTCCCAGGTGACTTAGGAACCCCTGGGAGTAACCTACAACATAATTTAGGGGGCAGACGCCCGCCGACTGCGCCGCGTTGAGAACCGTTGTGCCTTTCAAAACGCTCAATCTCTCACTTGAATTATGCATCAATTTACTTGCAAATCCCATGGATTGGCCGACGAACAATGGTTTGTGGTTTTGATATGAGCTTGAGGGGCACTGTAAACTTAACGCTGTGAAAACAAGATCTGGGAGTGAGGTTTTGGTCATGCGGTGTGAAGACGTGCGATTTGGCGCCAAGTATCCAAGGCTGCTGCTCGCAGTTGGCGATGGTGGATGGATGGAATGTCGTGGCCGGGGAGGATGACCTTTATTGCAAAATCTGGATACGTATCCAAGTCGCGTGCGACAACGTGCAGCATAAAGTCCGCATCTCCAGCTATGAATAGCGGGCCACGACTTCCGCAAGCTTCGTGATGCCCTGGGAGAATTCGTCGGCCTCTGCCTCGCTATGACTGTCGATTTTGATACGAACGAAAGCCAAGACGCCGAGACCAATTTCACGTCGGTCTAATAGAGCCTTGTAACCTTTAATGACACCGCGTTCCTCCAATTGGTCACGTAGCGCGTCCGTTTAACATTCAATCCATCGCAGTCATGAAAGAGGGAATTTGCCGCTCGAAGAAATTCGAAAACGACGCAATCCTCGGCGGCAATGCCTGATATGGCGGATAAAACAACGTCAGCCACAGGTCCGATGGGGACCATCCTTGAAAGACATGCACCAACCTACCAGTGCGCAAATGCTCGCTGACATGGAACCTTGGTAGCATTGCCACGCCCATACCGTCGGCGGCCATACTAGCGAGCAATTCGCCGCTGTTGGCACTGAACGCCCGCCCGGCTGAGATGCTGGTGTTTCCTCCCCTATCAGACAGCGTCCAGTTCTCTCGCCTGCTTGCGCCACTGTAAGCCAAGCAGTCGTCGGGGGTTAGTTCGTTCGGATGCTGCATGTCAGCGTACCGACTGCCCGGCGCTGCAACCAGGATACGCCTGACAACGCTGATCTTGCGCCAGATCGTGAATTTGTCGGATGGCGCCGCGGAGATGCGGATTGCCAGATCATAATCGTCGTCGATAATATTGACCATGCCATCTGCCAGCGAAACCTCGAAGCTGATTTTTGGATAGCGTTCCTTGAATCCGGACAGAATAGACGGGAGCACCTGCTGACCAAACCAGGTTGGCGCGCTGATCCGTAGGCGGCCGTGGTCGGCCTTGTGTGCGTTCATGACATCTTTGCGCGCATTCTCCAGCGCAGCGATGGCCGGCTGTATCTGTGCCGCATAGATCGCCCCATCGGTGGTGAGAGAGACCTGGCGCGTCGTGCGCACAAAGAGCTGAACGCCGAGGTCGTCTTCCAGTGCAGCGATGGCCCGCGTGACGGCCGCAGGTGTCATGTCCAGTTCCCGCGCTACTTGGGCAAAGTTGCGTTTCTCCGCAGCCAAAAGAAACGTCCGTAGTGCCCGGTAGTTGTTCATGCGATTATTTCATCCTGCGCAATTCATTGACAATAATTATTGCAATTCCGGCGGCTGATCAACTGCCATACCTTCCAATCACACCAGCCAAACGAACTCAGCCATGGAAGGGCAAGCATCATGATCAAGGATATCAAGGGACTGCACCACATCACATCGATGGCATCGGATGCGCGCGAGAACAACACGTTCTTCACCGATACGCTGGGTCTGCGTCGTGTGAAGAAAACCGTCAACTTCGATGATCCCAATGTCTACCACCTCTATTACGGTGATGAAGCCGGCACTCCCGGTTCGGTGATGACCTACTTCCCCTTTCCAAATGTCATGCGTGGTCGCGCAGGCGTGGGGGAAGTGAGCGAAACGCAGTTCGCAGTGCCAAAGGGTTCTCTGGCATTCTGGCAGGACCGCCTGATAGCGAGGGGCGCCAGCAACCTTACCAGCGGCTCGTCATTTGGCAGTAGCCTTCTGCGCTTCCATGGTCCGGATGGAGAAGGATTTGCACTGATCGAAGCGGAAGACGACGGCCGCAAGGCGTGGGACGGTGCGGGCATCGACGAAAGCGTCGGTATCCGGGGCTTTTCCGGAGCGAAATTCCGCCTGCATGACATCGCGGCCACGTCCGAGTTGCTCGGTTTCATGGGTTATCAGCGCACGGAGACGGAGGGCGATTTAACCCGCTTTATCATCCCTGGTGGCAACGGTGCCGACACGATCGACCTTGAGGCGCTTCCACAGACTCCTTTTGCCAGACAGGGCGCAGGCTCTGTGCATCACATCGCTTTTGCCGTCGAGAACCGCGCAAAGCAGCTCGAAGTTCGCAAGGCTCTGATGGACACGGGCTATCAGGTGACCCCCGTCATCGACCGTGACTACTTCTGGGCCATTTATTTCCGCACTCCGGGTGGTGTGCTTTTCGAGATCGCCACGAACGAACCCGGCTTCGACCGTGACGAGGATTCGGCGCATCTCGGCGAGGTTTTGAAGCTGCCAGCACGCTACGAACCCTATCGTGACCAGATCGAGGCCGGGCTGACTCCGCTCGCAGCCTGAGTCACTTTCAGACAATGGGGCGGCATAATGTGCAAGACGCGCCGCCCATCCTGTTCCATCCCTTTATTCAACTCATCTAGAAGGAAACACTCGATGTCCAACAAGCTCCAGGTTTTGACCCCACAGAACAGCCAGATCATCTTCATCGACCAGCAGCCGCAGATGGCGTTCGGCGTTCAGTCGCTCGACCGACAAGTTCTGAAGAACAACGTCGCGCGCAGAATGATGGAAGAGCAGGTCGCCCTCCGTGTCGCGAATAAACTGCGTCACATCGCGAGCCAGTTTGCTGTCAGGAATTCCTAAGGTGGAAAGCTCGTCTATATTCATATCTATATCTCCTTTGCTGCGAGACCGGTCGATAAACTAGACAACCGGCCGGCTGGGGCCGCTCTGCATGACATGGGGTATCCCGCCGAGCGGGTCGGTGCCGTTGTGAGCGATATGGCTGTCGTCCCACCGGCTTGTCATTGGCTAGCGTCCGTATCCCATTCATTTGATCGGGGTTGTAAGAATGGTCTCGTCAGCACCGCGCGGCGAATTCGAGCTCAGGCGCGAGATCGCCTCCTACCTCGCCGTCGCCCGACGGATCAACTG
This sequence comes from Rhizobium sp. P1_C7, assembly GCF_056406295.1. Lineage (NCBI taxonomy): Bacteria > Pseudomonadati > Pseudomonadota > Alphaproteobacteria > Hyphomicrobiales > Rhizobiaceae > Rhizobium > Rhizobium sp. P1_C7. The sequence continues at coordinate 21,306 of NZ_JBFUAL010000028.1, read as the reverse complement.
CTCGCCTTCGCAGGTGATCATCACCGGTGGATTCGGCGCGGGCTTCGGCTTAGCGCTCAGCGTCCTCGCACTGGCTGGCCATGCCGCCTGGGTCGAAAATCCGGGATTCCCTTGGTCAAGAAAAGGCCTTGAGCTTTCCGGCCTTTCACTCGCACCAATTCCCGTCGATGCGGATGGCATCGATATTGATTTCGGATTGCGTCAGCATCCCGACGCCAAGATTGCCGTTGTGACGCCAGGGCAGCAGGTCCTCTCGGGCCGACGATGTCGCTTGATCGACGTCTTGGTCTCCTCGAATGGGCAAGCAACGCTGGCGCATGGGTCATCGAAGACGACTATCTGAGCGAGCTTCAGTTGACGGGACGCGCCGCGCCGGCGCTGGCATCACTCGACCGGGGTGGGCGCGTCATCCACATCGGCTCGTTCAGCAAGACGATCAGCCCGGCTATACGGCTCGGTTTCGTTGTCGCGCCGGCCGATCTAGTCCGCCGGTTCTCTGAGATGGCAGCCTGTCTGGCGCCGGCCCCTGGACCTGCGATACAGGTCGCCACCGCAGAGTTCATGCAGGAGGGTCACTATATCCGCCATCTGCGCCGAACCAAGCGCGCCTACGCAGCCAGGCAAGAGGCGCTATTGGATTACCTGCGGTCGCGTGTTGGTGTTGATAGGGCCGAGGCGACCGGTTTGGCCGTCTTACTGAGATTGCCCGAGGATGTATCAGACGTGGCAGCTGCTCGCGCAGCTTTCAGCTTTGGAATGTCACCATCGCCGCTGTCGGCCTGGTACGTGTCGTCCGACGACGCGGCATCCGGGCTCCTTCATCGGCGTCGCGACGACGCCGATGAAGAACCTTGCCCGATCGTGTGATCGGCTGATCGAGGTGACAAGTCAGTCACGCTTGCCCGCTCCATCCTGAACAAGCTCCCGAGACCTTACCGGGCAGTTAGGTTAAACTGAGAGAACAATCTTCCCCCCTGGCGCACTGCGCACGCCCTCAAGCATCAGATGGGCCACGTACGCTTCCTCAAGCGGGAGGATCATACCGACCCGCGTCTTCAAATCGCCATTGTCGATCAGCCCGGCGATCTTCGTCAGGTCCTCGGTTCCGACGCTGACAAGAAAGAACGCCGCTTCAACCCCATGCTGGCTGGCAAGGTCCTGATCGGGAGGTGAGACAGCCGAAATCAGTTTTCCGCCGCGCCTCAGGACATGAAACGAACGCCTTTGCGTTTCGCCGCCGACGAGATCAAGTACAGCGTCCACATCCCGGGCGACGTCTTCAAAGCGCTCGCTGTGATAGTCGACCAAAGTATCCGCGCCCAGTTCACGAAGGTAGGCGAAATCTCTCCTGGCAGCAGTGGCGATGATCTCGATACCCGCACGCCTAGCCAGCTGCACGGCGTAAGCTCCCACATTTCCGGCGGCGCCATGGATGAGCACCTTTTGCCCGGCGACGAGTTGCGCTTGATCAAACAGGCCCTGCCAGGCCGTGACCGCGATCACCGGTACGGAGGCAGCATCTGGGTAGCTGATCGTTGCGGGCTTGCGAGCAACCATCTCCGCCGACGCCACCGCATACTGCGCATATGCGCCGATGAATCTCGGATTGGTTACGCCATAGACCGCGTCCCCAACCGAAAGATCGGCCACATCGGCGCCAATGGTAACGACGTCGCCGGATAGATCAGAACCGAGCGTCAGCGGCAGGGGCTGAGGCAAGGCGCTCTTGCCTGCCCTGATCCATCCATCCCATGGCCCCACTCCAGCGGCCCTGACCCTGATCAGAACCTCGCTTGGACCAGGCACCGGCTTGGGAACAGATTCGAATTTCATCGCCTCGGGCGAGCCGAAATCATGGACGCGCCACGCCATGATGGATGCATCTTCATGTTCGGGATATGGATTAGTGGTGTCGGGTGTCATGATGAACTCCTTGAGTTTGCTTCTCGTGGAAGCTCGGAACTTCGGCCTGTCCGCCTAATCGCCGACAGCCCATTTCGAATTGCGCATCAAATTACTGAAGTCCCTGCGGCGAAAGGCAGGGTCTTTATAAGCCATGACATCGGCAAGCCCGGTGCCTTGTGTCGTCTCTGGACGATGCTCAAGGCCCTCGTAGAGGATCTGCATGAAGTCATCCGCAAACTGTGGCGGGTGTGGATGAGCTGCCTCGACAGCATTGCGCTCGGCGGGCGTGAAACTATCGTAGCCTGCACCGACAAGATCCATATTGGCGCCTTCGGCAACCAGCGCCGCGGTCGTGGAAAGGTTGGCGGAAATGCCATTCGTCGTGTGGAGCGCGATCGCAAGCCAGATATTCTCGCGTAAAACTTCCGGCACGCCGTGGCCGCGCAAGAAATCACGTGCGGAGTTTGCACCGTCGACTTCGAAGCGAAGATGGCTCTGACCGTACCTGTCCGTCAGGCCAAAGTCATGAAACAAAGCCGCCACATACAGTAGCTCAGGATCAAAGATGAGCCCTTTGCGTCTGCCCGCCAGCACGGCCCACTGATAGACGCGGACAGAGTGCTCGAACAGAAAGTCGCCCTCCGCCTCGCGAACGAGGCGCGTCGCGTCGCGTGTCAATTCGGTGTCCGGTATATCTGCTGCGGGTTTACTCGTGTTGATATCTGCCTCGACTACAAGCGGTTCGGATTGGTCGTCTTTCGGAAGACCTGTCAAGCCGGCAAAAACTGAAAGGGTGGTGCAGGTAGCCGCGATGATGGTTTGGAAGAGGATTCGAACTCTCGGCACCATATTTGGCTTTGCAATCTCAAATTGATTCAACTCCTTGGCTTTCCAAGCCAAGATGATGCACTACGGGTGAGCAAAACCGCCGATATTGCCGTAGACCTGAACTCACTATCCGTCCGGTGGGTGACGAGTGTCGCCTCAAGCAAATTTGTCGTCGGTGCAACAGGGAACAGGCCTTGAAATTCACGTAGTCGTTCATCGAACTTTCGAATGCACCACGTCACGCGTTCTCGCCTTTCTGTGCACTAGCCAAATATATTTCCTCAATGTTTTGAGAGAGATTTCGGTCGAATTCGGCGTTCGGCATGGAAACACGTAGATTCTCAAACAGAGCCCGCGAGAAGCTTCCGATCACCCCGGTGTTCTCTCTGAGTTTTTCACAAGCGACCTTTAGACTATAGCCCCCGGATAAGGCAAAAACCCGAGCAACCTTGGGATGCTCGACAAGTGCTGCGTAGAGATCCGGCTGACTGGGCAGAGTAAGCTTCAATATGACCTGCGTTCCATGCGAAAGTTCCGAAAGGTTCTTGAGGATTTCCTTGACCAAAATGGCTTCGGCCATCGCCTTATCCGGGCTGCTGACGAGAACCTCAGGCTCGATAATCGGGATCAATCCAATCTTTAGGATAGTCGATGCCACGTCAAATTGTTGCGTGACGGCAGCAGAAATCCCTTTTTCGGACGCTGAATGCACGACCGAACGCATTTTCGTCCCGAGGAATCCCTTTTCCAACGCGCGCTCAAGCAAATTGCTGAGATTTGGCATGGGCTTCATCAACTGGACCCCGTCATGCTCGGCTTCACGACCACTATCGACCTTCAAAAACGATAAGATTCCCCGATCTTCCAAAAGATATGCGGGGATTGATTTGGCGCCGATGGAGCTCTCCATGGTGTGTTCGAACAAAATGGCGCCAATCACACGCTCGCTTGAAAATCCGGGTGCGGTTATTACCCTTACGCGCATCTCATGGATAAGCTTCAACATTTCCGCTTCGCCCTGATAGGCGGTGTTGGATATACCGTAGGAGCGCAAGGTCTCAGGAGTGGACCCTCCGCTTTGATCTAGTGCCGCGATAATTCCCGATGCTGAAGTCAGCCGGGCGGCCAGTTCTTTGCGAATTTCCGTATTCATGCGTACTTTCCCTTCCTCCGATTGAACAGAAATTTCGAGGCGTGGCTCAGCGAGAAGATACCGCGGGTCCTTGCGCTAGTGTGCACCGGCCGGCGAGGCAGCTGGCGGCGAGCCCATCGGATAAGATTGCCATCTCACAACTTGAAGCTCTTCCGGTGGAATGCGTGCCGGAAGCCGACTTTCCAAGGTTATCAAAGGAAATATTAGGTTCCCCACCTACAGGTGCCAATGCCTCGACGACAAATGTCGACACGCCGTTGCCGAGCCCATATTCGACTCGGCTTTTGATGAGCGCTTTTTGAGCGATTGCCTCACGACCATTGACGAACTCGGCGCGATTACGCCACTGACTATCAACCGTGTACGCCAAGGCGACCGTGGCGGGGTCCCGGCTATTCCAGCCATCTTCGGCAAGCCGCACCTTTTCGGCAGCAGTCTCTGATGTAAACGGGGGCAGAGGCGGTCTTTGAGCGTCGGTCATTCGGATCTTCCTTCTAATCTTGCCCGCAACGCTGCATTTTCAGCTTCCAGCTGTTGCAGCTTCTGACGAAGCGGGGCGACTGCTTGCTCAACCTGCTGTTCGGTGTAGCGGGGAATGATGTGCTGGGGACAGTTCCAGTCGTATGCTTCGAGCCGGAGCTTGAATATCCGCTCCGCACGGCCCCTATACGTCGGATCGGATACGAGGTCCGTAAGCGATGGGTCGGCGTCGAGCGTCAGCCGCTCGACGTGGGCATAGACTTTGAGCCCGGTCCGTCGGACATAGTCCATTAGGAACAGACAGGCGCGGTCGTTGGCTGCGAAATCCCTGCGCTGTACTGGCGGTTTCCGCGATAGTCGGCAAATGCCATCGTTTGCGGATCAACAACCTTGAGGAAACCGATTTTCCCACCGCGATGATGAACATACGGCCAACCCTTTTCTGACACAGACGCTATATAGAAGCTGTCGCGCGTCGCGATGAAAGCGATCTCGTTCTCCGTCAAAGTATCCGAAGGCCGATCGTGCTCGCCCAGCCATATCTGGTCCACCCCCATATCCGCCTGCGCGGCTCGGACGCTTGGCGTCACGGCGACTTCCAGAAAGTGGTACGGCATACCTCGTCTCCATACTCGAGAGGCCCGCATTAGCGGACAATGCGGGCCTTAGTCTATTTCAGGTGGCTAAATCCTTCGGCTGAAGCATCAGTCTTGCAAGGCCCAGTCGGCCACCTCCCAGCGCATCTGACCACGATCGGAGACCACGCGACCAAGACCAGGGAACGGCATGTGTGTCGCAGCGATCAGGGCACCTTCCGAGGCAGCTTGTGGGAAGAAGCGATCGCGCATGGCTTTCGCAGCAGCCTGATCCTGTTCGAACAGAAAGAAGACGTCCGTTGCAGCCGGATGGACGACCGGGAAAATCATGTCGGAAACCATGATCAGGCTCTTGCCGCCATCCTCGATGCGGACGCCGATATGGCCAGGCGTATGGCCGGTTAGGTCGACAATCGAGACGCCGGGAACGATTTCACGCTCTCCGTCGATCGCTTGCAGCTTCGGATAGAGACGCACCACCTCTTCAGCCATCTTGAAGCTGGGCTGCAGGAAATCAGGCGCGCCATTGCGCTTAGCCCGGTCGGTCCAGTGCTTGACGTCGCGACGGTCTATATAGACCTCAGCATCCGGGTAATTGTTCTTGCCGCCGAGAACCAAACCGCCCATGTGGTCCTGGTGCATATGGGTCACGATAACGGCATCGATCTGGCTCGGCTTCAGACCGAGCGTGACCAGCGCCTGCGGGAGATGCCCGGTTTCCCCGATAGAACCTGCAGCGCCGGCATCGATCAGGATACGTTGCTTACCGTCTTCAACGAGGTATTGATTGAACAGAAAACGAACCCCGCTGGGTCTGGCCGTAAACTGGGCGTTTGCGGCCTTTTCCACTTCGGGGGCTGAGCGTCCCGGAAAGTAGTTGTAGGGCATATCAGCATACCCATCCGTCAGCGCCGTTACCGTAAAACGGCCGATATGAATCTGTGCAAACGGCGTTGTTGCGACCGGTGTTTCGGCAGCCTTGGATGTTGCAGCCTGGGCAGTCAAGTCGCCGAGCAGACTTCCGCCGAAAAGGGTTCCTCCAACGAGACCAAGAGGCAGAGCGCTCGCGAAAGCGCGGCGTGAAAGCTGAGGCATGCTATTCTCCTCGGGTTGAATCGGTGATATTTGTGGTGCCTGTGAACGTGTCGGCATAAGAAAGTTGCGCATTGTATTCCCCCAGTCGGTGATTGATGTGGACAGCAGTTGACGCTCAGCATCAGTTTTGCTGGTTCGGCTTAGCTGCTGTTCTGATGAGCGCTGCGACTTCGTCAGGCGGGGACAGCATTACCGCATGGCTGCTGCTAACCTCTACGACCGCGGCTCCTGCGCGCGCGGCCATCGCGGCCTGCGCTTGAGCGGGTATCATTCGATCTTTCGTTGCGAGCAGGTAGAAGGATGGCTTAGCTTTCCATGCCGCAGAGGTGATCTTGCCCTGGACGGCTTCAAGGCCCCACGGCCTCTGGGCGGCAGCCATGAACTGCGCTTCGGCGGGATCTATGTCGGCCGAGAATGCGGCCGCAAACTTCTCCGGATCGATTTTGATGAAGCCATCCTTCGGCGGAAGGAGTGGGGCTTTCTCCGCACCGGGGACCTCTTTCGAGGCCAGGTCGGAGACGGATTCCCCGGAGTCGGGAACGAAAGCTGCCAGATAAACGAGACCCAGGACCTTTTCTTCGCTCCCGGCTTCCGTAATCACCGCGCCACCATACGAATGTCCGACGAGCACAACTGGATGTTTCGCCTTGGCGATAACGTTTTTGGTGCGCTCAACATCCTGATCGAAGGTTACGGCAGAGTTCTGAACAACGAGAACCTCATAGCCTTCCTCCGACAAGGTGTCATAGACCTTTCGCCAACCGGAGGCATCCACGAACGCGCCGTGCACGAGCACTACTGAAACGGATTCGGATAGAGGACGAGAAGTATCTAGGGTCAATTGCGAGCTCCCGGGTGACACGATTTGACTGATCTGCCCGCGAAAGCTCGGTGAGTTTTTTGGCGGATATGCATTGCCTTCGATGAGTGTGATGATGCACTGCTAATGCCGGCGTGCCCCACTCGCACGACGGCCATGTGTAGGGCTGATGAGGCCAACTCTCAATTGAGACATTGGTCCCCTCCGACTAGACGATGGGACTGCAGAAATGGACCTTGGTCTATAAATCTCACCTAACCTAATATCGCGGAACAGCGTATTTTCAGCCCCGCACCAGCGTTACAAGCAGCCGGGGGATAGACTTGGAACAGCCACACACTGACGAGATCATTGACATGATCCCGGCAATGGCCTGGTCTACAACATCGGATGGAATGCTGGATTTCCCCAATCAGCACTTCCTGGAATATGTCGGCCTGCCACTTGCTGATATTGCCGGCGAAAACTTCTACCGCCTCTTTCATCCCGATGACCTCGATCGACTAATTGGCGGAACATCATGACTTCCAAGACCGCCAAAGAAGTCGAGGGACGGCTCAGACGCGCGGAGGGCGAGTTTCGGTGGTGTAGTCTTCGGCAAAAGCCACGGCACGATCCGGGAGGAAAGGTCGTCAGGTGGTAAGGCGTGGTTCTTGATATCGAGGATCGCAAGCAAGCTGAGAATGCGCTCAAGGAACTAAGGCCGCGCTTGCAGCGAGCGAGCAGAATCTCCGGCTGATCATCGACTCGCTTCCGGTCCTTGTCTGCTCGGCGCGACCCGATAGCAGCGCGGACTTTGTCAACAAAAGCTGGCTGGATTATGCCGGGCTACCGGCTGAGCGGATCCTAGATTGGAGGCTTCTTGGACCTCTATCACCCCGATGACATCCCTGAGATGGTTGCAATTTGGAAGCGAGACCTTGAGCATTCGGACCATACTCAGTTGAAGGGTCGCATCCGTGGTGGAGATGGCAAGTACCGCTGGTTCTATTTCTAACAGGATCGTGCTCCATGTACGAGCAATTTGCGCACGTATAGGTTTCCTCGCTTGCTGATACCGAGAAGCTTCTGCTTTCCGCCAGTCGAGTATTCTCGCGGCACGAGGCCGAGCCAGGCGGCCAGATCGCGGGCTTTCTGGAATTGCCGACCGTTTCCAATGGCAGCGAGCAGTCGCCCCCAAAGCTCCGATCCCAGGGATCGTATGATGCTCTCTAGGTGCCGGTGAGTGTGTCTGTGCGGTCGATTGTCTTTGAGTGCTGCATGGCCTGTGTTCCTCTCTATGCATTGCACTATGCGCGCTTTGACTCGACGTTGCGCTGTGGTGCGTTTCCTAGAGAGATTGCTCGGGGAAAATCTGAAAAACGGCCCTTGGCTCTCAACATAGCGTTAACTTACGTCAACACAGAGTCCTTGTTGGGATGGTCAGTAGAAAAAACGAGGTGTTTTGCTGTCAACATCCGTCAACATGAGTCTTCCAAGCCACTTCTTAGCTTGTCTCCCGTCTCCTTTAAGCTGGCCTCAAGTTTCGATTTGGCCGACATGCATCGCTCTTCATTCGAGAACTCCTGGAACACCACGGTTGGGAGGAGCCTCCATTCAGCCCGGTCGTCTATAGCGGAGGGATTGACTGAGTAAGAGAAGACGTACATCAGGACCCACATCATCTTACTCCAATTGTACGACGACGCCTGGCCGCTAAAGATTGCGCTGACACGACCCCATGCCTCGAGCACGCCACGATTGGCCGGGCCGTGGCAAGACCCGCGGTCCACACTATCCAGCGCGCCGGGGGCCAGGCAGATGAACGTACGGTGTTCTTTTCGGTGACCGATTGCCGAACATCCCACCGAGCACCCGGTAACACGTCCCGATCCTGCGCTGCCGCTGCATCCTCTGGCGGAGAGCTATGGGGTGCGAGGGCGGTCGTGACCCGGAACTCACATTGGCGTTTGGCCAGAGCGGCCCTGCGGTCGCTGGTTTTGGATACTAGAAAATAAACTGACAACTGTATTGATAATGCTTGGCGGGCTGGAGGTTTCCCCCCAAAAATGGCTGTTGAGAACAACAGATTGGCGTCGCTAATCAAACAGCGCTTCAGCTTTCATCCTATTTGTGAGGTGGCAGGGAATTGTCCGTGCCGAACAGGGATGAGAAGACAACATGAAGAAGATGATTTTGGCAGCGGGTCTCTCGCTGCTCGCAACGGCAGCATTCGCTGGCGCATCGCTCGAAGGCAAGACCACGACTTCGAAGGGTTCGGCTGTCGGCCAGTCCTCGTCGTCCTACAAGGGTAACGGCGACGTCATCGGCGGCAACGGCACGGTGGCCACCGCTAACCCATCGGCGGACCAGACCACAGGCCCGCACTCGCGTCCCGACGCTGTTGAACGCAACTTCCCCGGCAGCAACAACGCTGGCGGCAACGGCAACTAACGCCTGAACAGCGGTAGTCATAGCTAACTAGCAACGGTGGCGGTTCTGACTGTGAGCCGCCACTGATGGCCCTGCTCCCAAGTACCAGGGGCATCTAAACGCGCCTCCAGAGGCCTCCCCTGCCCGCCTGCCTTATGCCTTTTCTTCCGACGCCGGATCCGTGCCAGCTGCCAAACGCGAGGAAGGCGTCTGCCCATCGAAGAAAGAATCAAGCAGGGGTTGTTCAGATCAGGGATCTCGATTCGATGAGCTTAATCAACCACTGATAGAAGTAATGCCTGTCGCTACCAACCGGATCGGTGATCCGGCTATTGACTTCCCAACTGAGCGGCTATCCGGCACCATCGGCTATCAGGCATCAGATTCCCCGGCCCGGATCGCTATCGGCCAGCGTGCGGATCGGCTATGCGGGACAGGGATAATGCCTCCTTGGCACGGTCTGGTAGTGCGGTTCCCTCATAAGGAAACGGGCGGAGGTTCAAATCCTCTCGGAGGCACCATGCGTGCGCTGATGGCTCCGTTCCGAGAGTGCCACTCTTAGATGGAGGGATCGACACCCTTCGCCCGCTCCAATCTTGCGGCGTCCTCAAGGTGAACGCATTTGATTTCAAGGAGATCAGAGAGGCTCCCTTCCTGGTGGGAACCCCTCAAAGCCCTCCTTGGGGCTCAGCCAAGGGACAAAGTCAGGAGGTCACACGCGGGGACGGTCTGTGACCTCCTGGCTAAGCCGTCCTGAAGGCATTGGCGGGCCTTCAGGATCACAACCAAATAACCGGATTTACAGTCATAGCGCGACGGACGAAAGTCTGATTGCACGCCAGACGAAAGTCGGATCGTCACGCTCCATCTGGGTGTAGCTCGGTCCGCGCGGAGTACCGGACTTGGAAATCGGGGGCCGCTGGTTCGAATCCAGCCACCCAACGACAGGAGTTTATTCCTGCTTTCGATGTTTTCGTATGCTGCGGAGTAGGAAATGGCGAATTTCCGTTCTGAGTTGCGTCCCGAGCTCCCTGTGCAGCGCGCCGATTTTCGGTCGGCTCGGCGCCCTTGTTCATCTCGCCGAGCGTCAGGCATTCTTGATGCATCTATCGCCGGTCCGAAAGAAGCGCTGGGTGGTCTATGCCAAGGCGCCGTTCGCGGGTCCTGAAGCGGTTCTTGCCTATCTGTCCCGCTACACCCACGGGTCGCAATCGCGAACCGTCGCCTGATCGCCTTCGACGAAACTGGCGTCACCTTCCGCTACAAGGACTACCGCCGCGACGGCTGCGACCGACAGCAGATCATGACGCTCGCGGTCGATGAGTTCATCCGCCGTTTCCTGCTCCATGTCCTGCCGCGTGGCTTCCATCGTATCCGGCACTACGGCCTGCTCGCCGGCTCAGCCCGCAAGACCAGCCTCGCGCTCGCACGCGAACTCCTGCATGTCGCCACACCGGTCGCTGACGGCGCACCAGGCGAACAGGATGACTTCCGCCCACCGTGCCCCTGCTGCGGCGGACGAATGATCGTCATCGAGATGTTCGAACACTGGAAGCAGCCGCGCGGACCGCCGGATGCGACGGCGACGAACCGGGAGACGGCTTCATGATCCGGCATGGAATGGTCAAGACTTCAGCCGCAGGCGTCACGCTTCCGGCAACCGACCCACATGCGTCTGTGGTGATCATCGTCGCCGACAGGGTCCCGGCGAGCCTGGTGCCGGGCCGGCAAAACCCCGCGGACGCGCAACGAAGCGGCCCGTCACTGTCCTTAATCCCGCGCCTGGCTGCGATCGTGCTATCGCGGACATGAGCCGCAGATTGAAATCTCCATAGTCTTAGACCGTGGCCTGCGGGTTCCTTGCTCGGGGACTTTCGTACGCCTGCCGGCGCCCCAAACTCTTCACGGGAGCGGACTGGCTGCTATCCAAACAGCATGTGATAAGACTGTCGTTCTATAGCTCGGCGAACCGACGGCTAACCGGATCACAGAACACGTCTCACAAGGTTAGGGTGCGGGTATTGAGGCTGTCTCCAAGCGTCTGAATCTCTCGACATGAATGCCTGCTACGATATATAATAAAAGCCTCGTGATGAACAAATTCGCCCGTTCGGCGGGCGCTTGGTATGAGCCGACTACGATAAGCATCGTCCACCCATTACCAACTTGCTGCGAAGCTGGCCTTGACGCATTCGCCTGAAACTTTGCGCTGGTTCCGGGCCGATCACCACACCGGACTATCCGGCACGCCTCTGTAGGATTTGCAGCGCGGCCGCGAAGGTCGATGTAGGTTGAAGGACGATGAGAAAATTGAATCTGATCCTACACGGCCGTGGCCACCTTATATCACTGGAAAGCTGGTTGTTCGATGGGCCAGACTGACCCTTCCGCCGCAGTCCTGCGAAACCTCGAAGCCCAAGCCGCCATATGCGATGCGCTCGGTTCGCCCTTCTCTGCCAAGGTCTGCCGCGCGCTTGCCGAGGGATTGGATCACTCGACCGCTACCGGCCGGCGCGCGCTCGGCTGGCCTGGCAACGCGACGGCCGACGCGCTGGCGCTCAGGCTGCTGGGTGCCTTGCATGGACTCGTGTTGCGCGGCGCTGACGAAGGGCTCGTTGCAGTGTATCCGCCGCGAGAGGTTGCCGATTCCAAGCTTCGGGACGCGATCACTACTGCGATACGACAGCACGACGAAGGATTATGTCGGGCGCTCGACAGCGTGCCGCAGACCAACGAGGTCGCTCGGTCGGCAATGCTGTTGCCGGGCTTCCTCTCGATAGCGCGAGAGACCGGTGTGCCGCTGGAAATTGCCGAAATCGGCGCGAGCGCCGGGCTGAACCTCAACTTCGACCGTTTCCACTATCGTTATGGCACTGCCCAATGGGGCAGCTCCGCTTCGTCGGTTCGCCTCGCACCGGACCTCCGCGGCAATGTTCCACCGCTCGATGGAGCGCTGACGGTTTCGGCGCGCTCTGGTTGTGACATCGCGCCGGTTGATCTCTCGAACGAGGCTGCGCGGCTTCGCCTCAGATCTTTTATCTGGGCCGACCAGGCCTCTCGACTTCAGCGACTGGACGCAGCGACCGGGCTGGCGGTGGCAGCGCCCGTCACGCTGGTTCAAGCCGACGCGGCCGATTTCTTGCTGCAAAAACTGGCTGCGCGATCAGAAGGTTCGGTTTTCGTGATGTTTCATTCGGCTGTGTGGGACTACATGCCCCACCCAACGCGGGATGCAATCGAGGTGGCCATACGCCAAGCCGGCACTGTAGCCACGGAACGATCTCCGCTCGCCTGGCTTTCCGTAGAACCGCTCGCCGCCGGCGCGCCACATGCGGTGCTGCGGCTAACAATTTGGCCACGCGGCGAAACCAGGCAACTCGCCGCCTGCGACCACCATGGTCGCTGGATCGAGTGGCTATAGGAACTGAGCCCCAGCGACCCGCGGCTGCTCCGCTAATGGGTCGCCCGGACGGCCCGCCGTCGGCAAAGCTCGTCGGCGATGTTGCGCGCCTCACAGGGAGAGGGCGCACCCCTATGAGTTTGCTTATCGCCTCCCAGCGGCTGAAAATTCGATATTCGCCCCATTGAGCTGCCCCACTATCGATCGTTCAGGAGCAGTACTCTGATCGTCTGCGGGGTTTCCACCCCAGGTTTGAAAGACCCCGAAGCATAAAGTCGGTTGGAGAAGCATACTCGTCACGAAGGTGTTCGGAGGCAGGCGGTTGAGCATTGCCTGGCGTTTTGGTGTGTCGGCTGCGACGAAACCAGCTGTGGCGAGATTGTTCTCCTTGGCGACGACTGAACCTTGTGTCGTCGTGCATGCCACCAGGATGATAGAGGGTCCGAAAGAAAGAGCACAGAAGAGCGCCAAGTTTACCGCTCACAGACTTCCGGTTCGGATCGCAGGCTGCAGCATGAACTAAGACAGCGAAAGATTCCGATCCTGGCCTGATCGTCCCATGCGACGTCGGGAATGGAAGAGGCCGATTGTGTCTGCTTCGCTTCGAGCGTGCACCAAAGCACGGCTTTCCAGACCCTGATCCATGCATGCGTTTAGCGGCTCCGAACCAAATGGAGCCAACAGGAGTGTGACCCGCGCGAACGATCGGGCCGTCGACGAACAATACGAATGGAGCTTGATCCCGGCCAGTATGAAGCTCGTCGGCCGACCACAAGTCGATCGGACGTCTCACCGCATTTATCAGGGACTGAACTCAACCCTTGAGCTGGATGGACGAGCCGGAATAAGCTTGCCGCTCTAAGAGAGGCGGTTACCGTGCAACTACGTCATCAAATCCTCGCGCTTGCAGTTCTCCCACTTGTCCTTGCGATCACCTTGATCACGGCATTCACGACATGGCAATCAACCACCCTTGCCCAGAGCAGTATCGATACGTTTGAGCGCAACATGCTCAAAGCGAAGGAGACCGAGCTCCTTAATCTTACCAACTTGGCTCTTTCGGCGATCAAGGATGTTTATGACAGTGCCGGGGTCGATGATGAGCGTGCCATGGAACGCGTAAGACAGATACTAACCTCACTGAATTATGGCCAGGATGGATATTTCTTCGTCTACGACTACGACGGCAACAGTGTTGTTCATCCGCGCCAAACTTTCCGACCAGGTCACAATTGGCTCGACCTGGTCGACCCTGATGGTGATCAAGTAATTGCAAATCTGATTGCCAAGGCGAAAGAAGGCGGTGGACTGCATCAGTACAAATGGGAAAAGCCCTCGTCGGGAGCGATGGCGGACAAGCTCTCATTTGCGGCTGGCCTCGACAAATGGCACTGGATGATTGGTACGGGCGTTTATCTCGATGACGTCTTCGCCCAGACCCAGACTGCCAAGGCCGACTTGAAGCAAAGCATCCGACGCACGTTTGTGGTGGTAACGCTGATTGCCGTCCCGTCGATCCTCATGGTTTTTGCGACATGCATGTGGATCACGCTTCACGAGCGGCGCCTGGCCGACGGCAAACTGAAATTGTTGACGCAGCGGATCATCGACACTCAGGAAGAGGAGCGAGGGCGGCTGGCGCGGGAACTTCACGATGGTGTTTCGCAGAACTTGATCGGTGTGCGCTATGCCTTCGACCTTGCTTCGAGAAAAGTCAGGGAGAGCGCAGCCGATGCCGGCGCCGCGATCGAACGCGGCATTGCATCGCTGAACGGTGCGATCAAGGAGGTCAGGGATCTGTCGCATGAATTGCGGCCGAGCGTGCTTGACGACCTTGGACTGACAGCGGCCCTGTCTTCGCTTGGAAGCAATTTCGAAGAGCGAACAGGCATTCCTGTCTTGGTGGAATCTCTAGCGCCCGAAGCCCTCAAGCCAGAAGCGAACACGGCGCTATATCGGATCGCCCAGGAGGCACTTACCAACGTCGAACGACACTCCGGTGCATCACATGTCACAATCAGAATATGGAGCACCAAGGGACGAGTCCGAATGTCCGTTGCAGACGATGGCCGTGGCATCAAAAGCGACGGCGAAAATGGCGGCGCCAACCGATCGGGCGGACTCGGTCTCAGGAACATGCAGGAGCGAATGGCGCATTTCAAAGGCATATTGCTCATCAAATCCAACGAAAATGGCACCACCCTGACGGCGATGTTTCCGAAGACAGCGAACTTGATAGTGTCGGCGGCACGGGCGGCATGAACGGTGACCGGCCTATTTCCATACTCCTTGTCGACAATCATCCGCTTGTGCTGGAAGGCCTGCGCGCGGTGCTCGAGACCTACGCCCATATCAGCGTTGTCGGCACCGCCGCGATGGTTCAACCCGGTCTGGCGATCGCGGCCGCGTCGGCACCAGACATCGTCCTACTGGACATCAACATGCCGCAGATCAGCGGCATCAATGCGATCGAGTTGTTTAAAAGCACGGTTCCATCGATAAGGATCCTGATGCTGTCCATGCATGACAGTCGCGAATATATTTCGGCGTCGATCGTGAGGGGCGCATCTGGTTACATCCTCAAGGATGTCCCAAACGACGAGATCATCACGGCGATCGAAACCGTTGCCGCCGGCGGCACCTATTTCTCCACCGGGGTCACCGATGCCCTTATGCAACGGCGACAAATGGAAGAAACCGAGCCGCTGCCGCTGACGGTACGGGAGCGTCAAATCCTGGCTCTCCTTGCAGCGGGCCGCAGCAATCGCGACATTGCGGGATTGCTTCAGCTCTCGGTCGCCACCATTGAGACCCACCGCAAGACTATAAAACGAAAACTGGGACTATCCACAACAGCGGAACTGACGCGGATAGCCATTGAGCGAGGTCTCATCCCGGCTCGTTGAACGCTCTACCCAGTACTGGGTAGAGCCATCCATATTATAATTTTCCGATATTGTAGCCTTGGAAGACTGCTCGTAGGTGTCCTCAGTGGCCGCTCCTTGCTGCCTCGGGAGGAATTCATGACCGGACTTTTGGCGTTATCGCGGATGATCGACGCGATCAATACTTTCTTTGGCAAGGCCGTTTCCTGGCTGCTGTTGCTCGCCGTGCTGATCAGCGCAATCAATGCCACGACACGCAAACTATTCAATCTCAGCTCGAATGCCTGGCTGGAAGCGCAATGGTATCTGTTTTCCGCAGCCTTCCTCGTCGCAGCCGCGTGGACATTGATGAGCAACGATCATGTGAAGGTCGACCTGGTCTATGGCCGCCTCTCGCGACGCACACAACTCTGGATCGAGGTCTTCGGCACCATCTTCTTCCTCTTCCCGTTCTGCCTCATCACCATCTACCTCTCCTGGCCCACCGTGATCGAGAAGTTCTCCACCGGCGAGGTATCGAACAATACCGGCGGCCTCATCCTTTGGCCGGTCTGGGCGATGATCCCCCTCGGCTTTGGGCTTCTTGCTCTCCAGGGCCTCTCGGAACTCATCAAGCGCATTGCAATCCTGCGCGGCGCCTTGCCCGATGCGATCGCACTTGCCGACGCCGAAGCCCAGACCCTTTAAGGCGGAGCCATATCCATGTTTGCTTTTTTCGCGGAAAATCTCGCGCCGATTATGTTCCTTTCGCTGATCGTTGTGCTGTTGCTTGGCTACCCGGTCGCATTCGCACTCGCCTTTGTAGGCTTCGTGTTTGGCTTCATCGGCATCGAGATGGGGCTTTTGCCCGTCAATCTTTTCGGCGCGATTCCCGACCGTATCTTCGGTCAGATGTCGAACGAAACACTGCTGGCGATTCCCTTCTTCACCTTCATGGGATTGATCCTTGAACGAAGCGGCATGGCCGAGGATCTGCTCGACACGATCGGACAACTGTTCGGTCCGGTCCGCGGCGGGCTTGCCTTCGCCGTGATCTTCGTCGGGGCGATCCTAGCGGCAACCACAGGCGTCGTCGCGGCCTCGGTCATCTCGATGGGCCTCATCTCGCTGCCGATCATGCTGCGCTACGGATACGACAGGCGCGTCGCCGCAGGCACGATTGCTGCCTCCGGCACACTGGCGCAAATCATCCCACCGAGCCTCGTCCTCATCATCCTTGCCGACCAGCTCGGCCGCTCTGTCGGCGACATGTACAAGGGCGCCCTCATCCCTGGTCTCCTGCTGGTGGCCGCCTATGCCGCCTACATCATCACCATGTCGATCATCCGGCCCATGAGCGTTCCAGCACTGCCGCCACAAGCCCGATCGCTCCGAGGCTGGAAGCTTGCGCAACGTGTTGTCATTTCGCTCGTCCCACCGCTGGTCCTGATCTTCCTGGTTCTCGGTACGATCTTCATCGGCCTGGCAACGCCAACCGAAGGCGGGGCAATGGGTGCGGTCGGAGCGCTCGCGCTGGCGGCCATCAATCGCCGCCTCGATCTCGCGATGATCAAATCGGCGCTCTACGCGACTGCAAAGCTCTCATCCTTCGTGATCTTCATTCTGCTCGGCGCACGCGTCTTCTCGTTGACCTTCTACGGCGTCAACGGTCACGTCTGGGTCGAGCATCTCATGACCTCGATCCCGGGCGGGGAAGTCGGCTTCCTCATCGTCGCCAACCTGCTCGTCTTCTTCCTGGCCTTTTTCCTCGATTATTTCGAGCTGGCCTTCATCATCATTCCACTGCTCGCACCAGTTGCCGACGCTCTCGGGATCGACCTGATCTGGTTCGGCGTCATGCTGGCGATCAATATGCAGACCTCGTTCATGCATCCGCCCTTCGGCTTCTCGCTCTTTTATCTGCGGTCGGTCGCGCCGACGCGAGCCTACAAGGACCGGATCACAGGAGCGACGATCCAGCCGGTCACGTCGGGCCAGATTTACATGGGTGCCCTGCCCTATCTCGGCATCCAGCTTGTCATGGTCGTCATCGTCATCGCGTTCCCCGGCCTCGTCACCCACTACAAGTCCGGACACGTGGCTGTCGATCCTTCGACGATCGAGCTCAACGTTCCAATGCCAGGCGGGGACGAAGCAAATCCGTTTGGCACGCCAGCAGCACCGTTCGGAGCCGATCCGTCCGACGGTGAAGCCGCGCCGCCCGCCTTCGACGCGCCGGCACCGGATTTCGGGTCTCCGACCCCAAGCTTCGGCGCTCCGGAGCAAAATGGAAGCAAACCCTAACTCAAGCTGCAATGCGCAGTCGCACCAACTCACAGAGGAGGACCATTGATGACGAAAGAGATAGGCCGCAGAGGATTTCTGACGAAAGGCGCCCTGGCCGGCGCTGCAACCGTGGCAGGGGCGGCGCTCGCTGCTCCCGCAATCGCCCAGAGCACACCGACACTCCGCTGGCGCCTGACCTCAGGGTTTCCGAACAATCTAGACACGATCTACGGCGGTGCCGTCGTCATGGCCGATGCGCTGAACAAGATCACCGAGGGCAAGTTCCAGATTCAGGTCTTCCAGGCAGGCGAGCTCGTGCCGGGAGCGCAGGCGATCGACGCCGTCAAGGCAAACACGGTCGAGCTTGCCCACACTTGCGGCTATTATTTCACCGGCAAGGATCCGACCTTTGCCATCGGCTCCACCATTCCGTTCGGTTTGAACGGCCGCCAGCAGAACGCCTGGCTCTATCACGGCGGCGGCAACGAAGCATATAACGAATTCCTGTCCGACTACGGAATGGTCGGAATTCCAGGTGGCGCCACCGGCGCCCAGATGGGCGGCTGGTTCCGCAAGGAAATCAAGAGCGCCGCCGACCTGAAGGGCGTCAAGATGCGTATCGCGGGCGTTGCCGGCGAAGTCATGTCGAGGCTCGGCGTCGTTCCGCAACAGCTTCCGGGCGGCGACATCTATCCAGCGCTCGAACGTGGCACGATCGACGCTGCCGAGTGGATCGGACCTTATGACGACGAGAAGCTCGGCTTCTATCAGATCGCCCAGAATTACTACTACCCAGCCTACTGGGAAGGCGGTCTGACCATCCACTTCTTTATCAACAAGGCGCAGTACGAAGGCCTGCCAGACACATACAAGGCCGCGCTCGACACGGCGTGCAAGGCGGCTAACATCAACATGCAGGCGCTCTACGATGTGAAAAACACCGCTGCGATCCGCTCGCTTGTCGGAAAGGGCGTCAAGCTGCGTCCCCTTCCCCGTGATGTGATGGATTCCGCTTATAAGGCTTCCTTCGAACTTTACGCCGAGTACGGCGAAAAGCATCCGGCCTGGGCGAAGATCTATCCGGGCTGGAAGAAGTTCCGCGATGAAAGCTTTGAATGGTTTCGCGTCGCCGAATACAGTTACGATAGCTACATGTATGCTGCCCAGGCGGCAAAAAAGTGAGGCAGGTCAAGAGCCGGGTTCAACCCGGCTCTTTCCTTTTTGACTAAGGCGTCCTCTTTTTGCACCGCGCATTTCGCAAAAGAACGAGGCGCACCCCTTCCTCTTTCTCTGAAATAGGATCCGTTTGCCGGCCGCTCCGAAAACGTGACTTTCCGGAGCTCAGCGAATGGAAGTCTTGCGCTAAGTTGGATACTAATATACTACTTCTTACCAAGCCAACGGGAGGTGGTGAGTGGTGGAGAAAAGCATTCGTTCTATCGATGCAGGATCGGCAGGAGTTTCGCGATGAGCGAAGCCCGCAAGAAGCGTTCGCTCTCCGGCGTCACCAATCTCTCGCATCAGCGGGCCGCGGCGCCGCGCGCCGCAACGCTTGTCTATAACGCGCTGCGCGACGACATTATTTCACTGCGCCGCAAGCCGATGGATCTGCTCAACGAGAAGGAACTCGAGGCGCAGTTCGGCGTCAGCCGCACGCCGATCCGCGAGGCGATGCTGCGGCTGTCCGACGACGGTCTGGTCAACGTATTTCCGCAGTCCGGCACATTCGTTTCCCGCATTCCGCGCCATGCGCTCTACGAGGCGATCCTGGTACGCAAGGCGCTGGAGGACACGACAGTCTCGATCGCCGTCGAGAAGATGACGGCTGCCGGTCTGCGTGCGTTGGAGCGCAATCTCGCCGATCTCAGCGCCTGCGTGCGCGAGGGYGACGTTGCGGCCTTTCACGTCGTCGACAACGACTTCCACAAGCTGATCAGCGATATCGCCGGCTTTCCGGGCATCTGGGCGATCATCCAGCAGGTCAAGGTTCATTCCGACCGTTACCGCTTGCTGACATTGCCGCAAGAGGGGCGCCTGGCGCGCGTCATCGAAGAGCATTCCATCGTCATCGACTGYATGCGCAAAGGCGACAAGACCGGTGCCACGGAGGCCATGGGTTTCCATCTCGGCAAGCTGCTCGGCGAAGTCGAGAAGGCCGAGATCTGGGATCCGAAATRTTTCATCGAGGATGCGAAATCTCCCCTGGCATCCCCCGAGCAKAAGGGAAAAGTACAATGAAGATCGAAGTCCGCCACGCCTCCCATCCCGAGGCAGTTCGCGCCTACGACACCGAAGCRCTGCGCCATCATTTCCTCATCGAGACCGTCTTTGCYGGCGGTGAAATCCGGCTRACCTATTCGCATTACGACCGCATGGTWATCGGCGGCGCAATGCCTCTGGGTGCTGCACTTTCACTGAGTGCGCCGAAGGAAATCGGTCAGGAGACYTTCCTTGSCGAGCGCGAACTCGGGGCCCTYAACGTCGGTGGTGCCGGTSASGTGACCGTCGACGGAAAGCGATACGATCTTGCCAAATATGATTGCCTTTATGTCGGCAAGGGCGCCGTGAACGTCAGCTTCGAAAGYGCGGATGCCGCCAATCCGGCGAAGTTCTACCTTGTCTCAACACCTGCCCACCACGTCTATCCCGCCGTGCTCCTGACCCGCGACAAGGCCCGCCACCTGACGCCTGGCGAGGCGGCGACTGCCAACAAGCGCTCGATCTACCAGTTCATCCACCCGGAGGTCTGCCAGTCCTGCCAGCTGACCATGGGATTCACCATGATCGAGGCAGGTAGCGTCTGGAACACCATGCCATCGCACACCCATGACCGGCGCATGGAGGCCTATCTGTATTTCGACCTGGAAGCGGATCAGCGTGTCTTTCACTTCATGGGCGAGCCGCAGCAGACCCGCCACATGCTGGTCGCCAACGAGCAGGCGATCATCTCGCCGCCCTGGTCGATCCATTCGGGTGCCGGAACCAAGAACTACAGCTTCATCTGGGCAATGGCGGGTGACAACAAGAGCTTCACCGACATGGACCATATCGCCATTGCGGATCTGAGGTAGAACGATGGCCAATCCCTTCGATCTCTCGGGCCGCACTGCCGTCGTCACCGGCGCCAACACGGGCATCGGGCAGGGCATTGCGCTGGCTCTTGCTCAAGCCGGTGCCTCGATCGTCGCCGCCGGTCGTTCGTCGATGGACGAGACCGAGGCTCTGGTCAGAAAGGCGGGTGTCCGCTTCCACGCCATCAAGGCCGATCTTGGCAGCATTGCGCCGGTCAAGGATATCGTCTCGGAAACGGTATCCGTCTTCGGCGGCCTCGATATCCTCGTCAACAATGCCGGGATTATCCGCCGCGCCGACGCGGTGGATTTCACCGAGGACGATTGGGACGCTGTCATCGATACCAATCTGAAGACCGCCTTCTTCCTGTCGCAGGCAGCCGGCCGTCACATGAT
>NZ_JBFUAL010000027.1:0-58247 GCF_056406295.1 Rhizobium sp. P1_C7 | reverse complement strand
TTTGCAGCAGCCGACCGGCTCGAGAACTTTCCCGTTGAAACAAGTGCCCGCCTGATGGCGCACTTGCGCGCAGGTTCTGAAAATATTGCCGCCTTTCTGCAGCCGCTCGGCGAGGTGGACAGCGTCAGCGACATCGACGGCCTACGGGTAACGCTCCGGGATCGCCGGATCGTCCATTTAAGACCCTCCGGAAATGCTCCGGAGATGCGTTGCTACATCGAAGCGAAAACGGAGACTGAAGCTGCCGATCTGCTGGCCGCCGGGCTCGGACGCATCCGCCACTGGGCGGACGCAAACTGATGGACCAGATAAACCATTCAAGGACACGCCACATGACGCAAAAGATCGTTCCAGTGATTATGGCCGGCGGCAAGGGTACACGGCTCTGGCCTTTATCGCGCGCCGCAGCGCCCAAGCAGTTCATCCGCTTCATTGGCGACCGCACCCTTTTTCAGGAAACGCTCGCGCGCGTTTCCGACCCGGCGCTTTACGCGGCGCCCGTCGTGCTCACCAACGAGGAGTTCCGCTTCCTGGTGGCCGAACAGGCGCGTGAGCTCGACCTGGCTCTTTCGGCGATCCTTCTCGAACCGATGGCACGCAACACCGCTGCCGCGGTCGCCGCCGCCGCCACGCTGGTACGCGACCGTTTCGGCGAAGATACGATCATGCACGTGTTGGGTTCCGACTACGAGATTGTCGCGGACGGCTCCTATTTCGACGCTGTGCGCATGGCGGCCGCAGCCGCCGCGGACGGCAAGCTGGTGACCTTCGGCATCAAGCCGACCGAGCCCGCAACCGGCTACGGCTATATCGAAGGAGGCGAAACCCTTCCGAGCGGAGCGCAGACGGTCAAGCGCTTCATCGAGAAGCCGCCGCTGGCCAGCGCGGAGGAAATGCTGGCGGCGGGCGGCTTCTACTGGAACTCGGGCATGTTCATGTTCGCCGCCTCGCACCTGCTCAGCGAAATGGGCAGCTATGCACCCGCCGTTCTGAAAGCCGCGAGCGAAGCAGTCCGCCGAAGTGCCACGGATCTCGATTTCATCAGGCTCGACAAGGCCGCCTTTGCAGAGAGCCCCAACATTTCCATCGACTATGCGATCATGGAGAAGACAAGCAATGCCGCGGTCGTCCCCTCGCCTTTCAAGTGGTCTGACCTTGGTAGCTGGGATTCTGTCTGGAAGAGCGGCAGCCGCGATCACCATGGCAATGTCGCAGCCGCCAATACGACCCTCGTCAACACCAAGAACTCGCTTGTCATGACCCACGGCGTACACCTTGCCGTGCAGGGGATGGAGGACATCGCAGTCGTCGCCAGCGAGGATGCCGTCTACGTGGGCCGGCTGCAAGACAGCCAGGACGTCGGCGCCCTCGTCAAGATGCTCGCCTCAATGCCGTCGACCTCGAAGCTGACGGAGACGCATCCCACCTCCTATCGCCCCTGGGGCGGCTATACGTCCATCCTCAACGGCGACCGCTTCCAGGTGAAGCGCATCTTCGTCACCCCGGGCAAGAAGCTTTCGCTCCAGAAGCATCATCACCGCTCGGAACACTGGATCGTCGTCAAGGGAACCGCGGAGGTGACGATTGGCGAGACCGTCCAGATGCTGCGCGAAAACGAGTCGGTCTACATCCCGCTCGGCGAGGTCCATCGGCTGGCCAACCCTGGCAAGATCCTGCTCGAACTGATCGAGGTACAGACCGGTTCCTATCTCGGCGAAGACGACATTATCCGCATCGTCGACGAGTTCGGACGCAACTGAGCGCCTTTGTCTTGAACTTATAAAATTACCTCTGTAACACCATCGCGACCCTGCCGGTCGGCGGGTCGCGGTCGCTGTCCCAGGGAATGAATCCATGCGTATTGTGATGATTGGCTCGGGCTATGTCGGCCTGGTATCCGGCGCCTGCCTTGCCGATTTCGGCCACCATGTGACCTGCGTCGACAAGTCAGCCGCCAAGATCGACGCGCTGGAGGCCGGCGAAGTCCCTATCTTCGAACCGGGCCTGGAAACGATCATCGCCCACAACCGAAGCGCCGGGCGGCTGGACTTCTCCAAGGATGTCGCCGCTCCGGTTGCCGCGGCCGACGTGGTCTTCATTGCTGTCGGCACGCCGTCGCGCCGTGGCGACGGCCATGCGGATCTGACCTATGTCTATGCGGCAGCACGCGAAATCGCCGCCGCTGTAAACGGCTTTACCGTCGTCGTCACCAAATCGACGGTTCCCGTCGGCACCGGCGACGAAATCGAACGCATCTTCCGCGAGGAGTTCCCGGACAAGGACATCGCCGTCGTCTCCAATCCCGAATTCCTGCGGGAAGGTGCAGCGATCACCGACTTCAAGCGGCCCGACCGCATTGTTCTCGGCACCGAGGAGCCCCGTGCCGTGGAGATCATGCGCGAGGTCTATCGCCCGCTCTATCTGAACGAGGCGCCTCTCTATTTCTGCGAGCGCCGCACTTCCGAACTCATCAAGTATGCCGCCAATGCCTTCCTCGCCATGAAGATCACCTTCATCAACGAAATCGCCGACCTCTGCGAACAGATCGGCGCCGATGTACAGAAGGTCGCCAAGGGTATCGGCATGGACAAGCGCATCGGCGACAAGTTCCTGCATGCCGGCCCGGGCTACGGCGGCTCCTGTTTTCCGAAGGACACGCTGGCGCTCGTCAAGACCGCGCAGGATTTCGACAGCCCGGTCCGCCTGATCGAGACGACCGTGGCCATCAACGACAACCGCAAGCGCGCCATGGGCCGCAAGGTCATCGCCGCCTGCGACGGTACCGTGCGCGGCAAGAAGATCGCCATCCTCGGCCTGACCTTCAAGCCGAACACCGACGACATGCGCGACGCCCCCTCGATCACCATCATCCAGGCGCTGCTCGATGGCGGGGCTGCGGTGCACGTCTACGATCCCGAGGGCATGGACGATGCCAAGGACGTTCTGGGACCGGTCACCTACGGCAAGGATCCCTATGAGATCGCCGAAGGTGCCGATGCCGTCGTGCTGATCACCGAGTGGGATGAATTCCGCGCGCTCGATTTCAAGCGCCTGAAGACGCTGGTGCGCAAGCCGGTGCTCGTCGATCTGCGCAATATCTATCCGATCGCCGAAGTCGTCAGGCATGGCTTCAGCTACTTCGCAGTCGGCAAGAAGAGCGGGCAATAGAGATGCGCTATTTCATCACCGGAACCGCCGGTTTCATCGGCTTTCACCTCGCCCGCCGCCTGCTGCAGGACGGCCATGAGGTGACCGGTTTCGACGGTATGACGCACTATTACAACATCAACTTGAAGCACATGCGCAACGCCGCGCTGGCGCAGTTTCCGGCGTTCCGCCCTGTGACCGCGATGCTGGAGGATCGCACGGCGCTCGAACACGCCGTGGCAGCCGCCAAGCCCGACATCATGATCCATCTCGCGGCCCAGGCCGGCGTCCGCTATAGCAACGAAAATCCGCAGGCCTACCTGTCGTCGAACCTGGTGGGGTCGTGGAACATCCTGGAGATCGCCAAGAATGCGGGCGTCGCCCACCTGTTGCTCGCCTCCACCTCTTCGATCTACGGCGCCAATCCGACAGTGCCGTTCCGCGAGACTGATCGTGCCGACGAGCCGCTGACCTTCTACGCCGCGACGAAGAAGTCGATGGAGCTGATGGCGCACAGCTATTCGCACCTTCACAAGATCCCGACCACCGCATTCCGTTTCTTCACGGTCTACGGCCCCTGGGGCAGGCCCGATATGGCCCTCTTCAAATTCGTCAAGAACATGTTGGAGGACCAGCCGATCGAGATCTATGGCGAAGGCAAGATGAGCCGGGATTTCACCTACATAGACGACCTGGTCGAATCGATAGTCCGGCTCTCGGCAATCATTCCATCGGAGGCCAACCGGGTCGCTGACGAGCGCGTCGAAACGCTGTCGCACCAGGCGCCGTTTCGGATCGTCAACCTTGGTGGCGGCCAACCGACCAGCCTCTTGGACTTCGTCGATACCGTCGAGAAGGCGCTCGCGCGGCCCGCCAGGCGCATCATGCTGCCGATGCAGAAGGGTGACGTGCCGCGCACCTTCGCCAGTCCCGATCTCCTGTTGGCGCTTACCGGCTACAAGCCCGACACGGCCCTCGCCGTCGGTGTCTCAGCCTTCGTCGATTGGTATCTCGAAGCCAGAGCCGAACTCGACACGCCGGCATAGCCGCCGCAATGAAGGCGTTGGACGTGCCTCACCGCTGCCGGCTAACCGGCAACCGGTGTGGCAAACATTTGATCTATCTCCGACGCCGGAAGCGGACGACCAAGCGCAAAGCCCTGCAACGTTTCGCAACCGAGCTTGGCAAGCGTCGTAGCGTGTCCTTCGGTTTCGACCCCTTCGGCAATGACCTTGACACCCAGGGTCTTGGCAATGTCGACGATCGACTTGACGACGCGGCGCTGCTCGTCGGAGGTGTCGATTGCATCGACAAGCTGCCGGTCGATCTTCAGCCTCGTCGGCCGCAGCCGGACAAGCCCGATCAGCGAAGCGTGGCCCGAGCCGAAATCGTCGATCTCGATCTCGATTCCCATCTGCTTGATCTGCTCGACGCTCTGAAGCATTTCGTCGTCGCAATCGTCGAGGAAGATCGTCTCGACAAGCTCGAAGACAATGGCGTTCTGCGGAATGTCGAGGCTCAGCAGATCGTCCTTCAAGCGGGGGTCATAGAGGCGCTGGCCGGAAATGTTTACGGCGATCCGGGGCACCGGCAAACCACGCCCCTCCCATTCGAGGCGATCCTCCAGCACGCGCCTCAGGATCGCAGCATCGATATCGCCCGAAAGACCGTATTCATCTGCGACCTTCAGAAAATCTCCGGGCAATAGGATCCCCCGTTCCGCGTGTTGCCATCGAACAAGGGCTTCAAGGCCGACAATCTCGCGCGTGCGGGCATCGAGCTGCACCTGGTAGAATGGAACGAACTCGCCCGCCTCAAGCGCAAGCTTCAGCTCTTCCCCGATCCGGCGCTTGGCCATGAGTTCGTCCTTCAGCTGTTGCGCGAAGAACTCTATGCGATCGCGCCCGGAGGCCTTTGCCTGGTACAGCGCGATATCGGACTCGGCCAGCAGGTTGGATTCGCTGCGGTCCGCACACCACGAAATCCCTATGGATGCCCCCGACTGCAGCAAATCCGCACCGAAGCGTATTTTCTTGCGCAAGCGCCGCTGCACGTCTCGTGCGATCTGCCGCAGCACGTCCACGCTCCCGAAATTGATCAGGATGATGACGAATTCGTCGCCTCCGATGCGTGCTGCGACGCTGCCGTCCGGAAGCGCGGCCTCGATCCGCATGGCTGCCGCCTTCAACACGCTATCGCCGGCCTCATGGCCATACCCGTCATTGATCTGCTTGAACTCGTCGAGATCGAGGTGCAGCACGGCGAGCGTTGAGACCGCCGGATCCTCGGACAATTGCGCCAGTCGCTTGTCGAAAAGCCGACGGTTCGGCAGGCCTGTCAGGTAGTCGTGCTCGGCGGCATACTCGATACGGGCGGCACTCTGTTCCAAAGCGAGTGCACGCGCTTCGGCGACCGCTCGCTGGCGAGCCGCCTCGGCATTGAGACGGACGTCCGCCGTCACATCCCATTCCGCGCCGATGAAGGAAGGCGCTCCCTCCTCGCTGACATAGAAATGCGCCCGCGACCGGATATATCGAACATCGCCGTCCGGCCAGACGATGCGGAACTCGGAGTTATACTGGCCGCGCCTCGCCACAGCGTCGCTGAATTCGCGTTCGGCACGCTCGCGATCGTCGGGATGAATGGCATCGGACCACACCACCGTCGCAACAAGCCCGCTCTTGCGACCCGTTTGGTAGAGACGGTGCATCTGTGTGTCCCATGAGATTTCGTGCTTCTCCAGGTCGTGCTGCCATACACCGATTTGCGACGCGTCGAGCGCGAGCTCAAGGCGGCGCAAGAGATCCTGAAATTCCCGCTCGGATCGTTTGGAATCGTTAGGGACCAAAGCCGTCTAAGCCTCATGCAGCTTCAAAGCAACAGACCTCCACGTGCCCGACGAGGCGTTCTGTATGTGCCGACCAATCGCTGCGCTAGAGTTTAGTGAGAACCCTCTAAAAATCCATCAATGATTGTGCCGCGCCTCATCATCATTTCTGCTTATCCAATCCATGCCTCGCCGGATCGCTTGTGAGTCACGGCCGCTTTCGCGAGCGTGCGTTCTTCTCTTCAAGATGCAGCAGCAACCCGCTGTGATCGATCTCTCCGCCGCCGCCTTCGACAAAGGCGGCAAATTCCGCGCGAACGCCTTCGGTGAGCGGCAAGGTCAGCGATAGCCTTTCGGCCTCTGCGATAATGTTGTTCAGATCTTTCAGCTGCAGCTTCGATGGACCCGCGTGACCGAAATTGCGCTCGACCATCCGCTGGCCATGAATGTCGAGGATCCGGCTTTCTGCAAAACCGCCGCGGATCGCCCGGCGAAATGCCTCGCGCGAGCCGCCGCCGGCCTCGACCAGCATCATGGCCTCGGCTATGGCGCCGATCGTCACTGCGACGATCTGCTGATTTCCCAGCTTGGCAAGCTGGCCCGTGCCGCTCGGCCCGACATGGGTGACACGACCGAGCGGCGCGAAGACGTCCGCGACCTCCTCGACATCGCCCGCGCCGCCGCCCGCCATGATCGCGAGCGTTCCGGCCGCCGCCCCGACGACACCGCCGGAGACCGGCGCATCGAGGTGCCGGATGCCCTGTTCAGCCAGTCTCGCCGCATGCTCGCGCGCGGCTTCCGGTGCAATCGAGCTCGAGTCGATGACGACGGCTCGCGCTTCAAGGGCGGGAGCGACGCCTTGCGAAAACAGGACATCCCCCACCGCCTTGCCGTCGCTCAGCATCAGGAACACGACGGAAGCCCCCCTCACCGCCTCTGCGGCCGTATCGGCGACGACCGCGCCATCCTCAAGAAGCGCTTCGGCCTTTGTCCTGTCGCGGTTCCACACCGTAACGGCGAACCCGGTTTGCAGCAGGCGGCGCACCATCGGCGCGCCCATGAGCCCGGTCCCCAGAAACGCGATCCTGCGCACCGTGTCCACCATCAGAGATTTCCTCCCATTTCATCATCGATATGCGCCCGGATGATATCGTCGAACGACGCATCGGCCTTGAAGCCCAGCTCCGTCGCTCGCCGCGCCTCGAATGCCTGCGGCCACCCCGCGACGATCTTCATGACCAGTGCATCGGGTTCGCGGCGGATCAGGCCGACGGCTTCGCGGCCCGCAACGCGCCGCAGGGCATCGATCTGATCTGCCACCGTGGCGCTGACACCCGGCATCGTCAGGTTGCGCCGCGAGCCCAGGGGCTGGAGATCAATGCTGGCGGCATGAACGAGGAAGCCGACGGCGGAGCGCGGCGACGCGTGCCAGTGGCGGACCGTATCCGGCACTGGCAGGATTGCCGGCTGCCCGGCAAGCGGTTCACGCAATATGCCGGAGAAGAAGCCGGATGCCGCCTTGTTCGGCTTGCCGGGGCGAATGCAGATCGTCGGCAATCGAATGCCGATGCCATCGATGAATCCGCGGCGGGTATAGTCCGCGAGCAACAGCTCGCCCATCGCCTTCTGTGTGCCGTAGCTCGTCAGTGGCGTCAGATTGAAATCGTCCGGTATTACCTCCGGGAATGGCGCGCCGAAGACCGCGATGGACGACGTGAAGACCACGCATGGCCGGTACCCGTCCTGAAGGTGGGCAAGACGGATCGCCTCGAACAGCAGACGTGTCCCATCGAGGTTGATTCCATATCCCTTTTCGAAATCCAGCTCCGCCTCGCCCGAAACGATAGCCGCAAGGTGGAAAATCACATCCGGCCTGGCTTTGACAAGGTGCGCCGCCTGCCCGGGGCTCGATATGTCGGCAGCACTCGTGTCGAAGCGGCCGCCAAAGCCTTGCGGCACGGCGGGCTCGATCACGTCGACGAGCGAAAGACGCGAAACGACCTGCCCTGCCAAGCGGTTATCGGACACCAGCCGCGCCGTCAACTTGCGCCCGATCATGCCGGCAGCCCCGACGATCGCAATATGCATTGAACGCCTCCATCAACCGATACCGCGCGCGACTCCTCTCGCCCGATGTACGTCAATCAAGACTAGCCGTAGGATCGGCGCATGAAAATAGAAAAGGCGGGATCATGCCCCGCCTTTTGCGTTCGTGACAACGGATCCTACTCGGCAGCCAGTCGTATCACCTCTGCGCCGCCCTCGTCTTGATGCTCCTCCTTGTGCTGCACCAGTGCACGGTTGCCCGTCAGCTTGCGGATCAGCACGTAGAAAACAGGCGTCATGAAGATGCCGAAGAAGGTGACCCCGATCATGCCCGAGAACACCGCGACGCCCATGGCCGCACGCATCTCTGCGCCGGCACCCGTCGAAGTGACCAGCGGCACGACGCCCATGATGAAGGCCATCGAGGTCATCAGGATCGGACGCAGGCGCAGCCGGCTTGCCTCGACCGCCGCCTGAACCGGCGTCCGTCCCTCGAACTCCAGCTCGCGGGCAAACTCCACGATCAAGATCGCGTTCTTCGCCGAGAGACCTACAAGGACGATGAGGCCGATCTGCGTGAAGATGTTGTTATCTCCACCGGTGAGCCAGACGCCGGTCAAGGCGGCCAGAACACCCATCGGCACGATCATGATGATCGCCAGCGGCAGCGTCAGGCTTTCATACTGGGCGGCAAGCACCAGATAGACCAGCAGCAGCGCCAGCGGGAAGACGAGCACGCCCGAGCTTCCGGCAAGGATCTGCTGGTAGGTCAGGTCCGTCCATTCGTAGCCGATGCCCTTCGGCAGTGTCTCGTCCGCAATCCTCTCGATCGCCGCCTGCGCCTGGCCCGACGAGAAGCCCGGTGCCGGACCGCCGTTGATGTCGGCGGCCAGGAAGCCGTTGTAGCGGTTCGTTCGTTCCGGCCCGGTGGTGGCATCGACCTTCAGCAGCGCCGAGAGCGGGATCATCTGGCCCGATGCCGAGCGAACCTTCAACTGGCCGATATCGTCCGCGGTCGCACGGAACTTGGCATCGGCCTGCACCCGGACGCTGTAGGTGCGGCCGAAGGCGTTGAAGTCGTTCACATAGAGCGAACCGAGGTAGATCTGGAGCGTTTCGAACACATCGGTCACCGATACGCCGAGCTGTTCCGCCTTGGCGCGATCGAGGTCCGCATAGAGCTGCGGCACGTTGATCTGGTAGCTGGAGAACAACCCCGCCAGTTCCGGCGACTGATAGGCCTTGGCAAGGAATGCCTTGTTGGCCTCATCGAGTGCCTGGTAGCCGAGGCCTGCACGATCCTCGAGCTGCAGCTTGAAGCCGCCGGTCGTGCCGAGACCCTGGACGGGCGGCGGCGGGAACATGGCGATGAAGGCATCCTGGATCGCACCGAACTTCTGGTTCAGCTGCATGGCGATCGCACCGCCCGAGAGATCGGGCGTCCTGCGCTCGTCGAACGGCTTCAGGCTGACGAAGACGATACCGGCGTTCGAGCTGTTGGTGAAGCCGTTGATCGAAAGGCCCGGAAACGCGATGGCGTGCTCGACGCCCGGCTGCTTCAGGGCGATGTCGCTCATGCGCTTGATGACGTCTTCGGTGCGGTCGAGGCTTGCAGCATCCGGCAGCTGTGCGAAGCCGATCAGATATTGCTTGTCCTGCGCCGGAACGAAGCCGCCGGGAACGGCATTGAAAAGGCCATAAGTCGCTCCGGCCAATGCGAGGTAGATCACCATGACGATGCTCTTTCTCGACAACAGACCGCCGACACCCTTGCCGTAGGCGTTCGAACCGGCACTGAAGGCGCGGTTGAAGCCCCGGAAGAACCAGCCGAAGACGAAGTCCATGCCCCGCGTCAGCCAATCCTTCGGTGCGTGATGGTCCTTGAGAAGAAGGGCCGCCAGAGCCGGAGACAGCGTCAGCGAGTTGATGGCCGAGATGACGGTCGAGATCGCGATCGTCAGCGCGAACTGGCGATAGAACTGTCCGGACAAGCCGGTGATGAAGGCCAGCGGCACGAAGACGGCCACCAGAACCAGCGCGATCGCAACGATCGGGCCGGACACTTCCTTCATTGCGCGATAGGTCGCCTCACGCGGACTGAGCCCGTTTTCGATATTGCGTTCGACGTTTTCCACGACGACGATAGCGTCGTCCACGACGATGCCGATAGCCAGCACGAGCCCAAAGAGACTAAGCGCGTTGATCGAGAAGCCGAAGACATACATGACTGCGAACGTACCGATGATCGATACCGGAACCGCAATCAGCGGAATGATCGACGCGCGCCACGTCTGCAGGAAGAGAATGACGACGATGACGACCAGCGCGATCGCTTCCAATAGCGTGTCAACCACCTTCTCGATCGAGGCACGGACGAACTTCGTCGTATCGTAGACGATCTCGTACTTCACGCCCTCAGGCATCGCCAGCTGCAGCTCGTTCATGGTCTTGACGACCTCGTCCGAGATGGTGATGGCGTTGGAGCCCGGCGCCTGGAAGACCGGGATGGCGACCGCCGCCTTGCTGTCGAGCAGCGAACGCAGCGAGTAATCGGCGGCACCAAGCTCGACGCGGGCGACATCGCGCAGGCGGGTGATCTCGCCATTTGCGCCGCTCTTGACGATGATGTTGCCGAACTCTTCCGGTGTCTGAAGACGGCCCTGCGCGTTGACGTTCAGCTGGACGTCGATGCCCCGCAGGCTCGGCGATGCGCCGATGGTACCGGCGGCCGCTTGGACGTTCTGCTGGCGGATGGCGTTGGTGATGTCGCTTGCGGCAAGGCCATGTTCGGCCGCCTTCTGCGGATCGATCCAGACGCGCATCGAGTAATCGCCCGAACCGAAGATCTGCACCTGGCCAACGCCCTGGATGCGTGCCAGCCGATCCTTCACGTTCAAGACACCGTAGTTGCGCAGATAGGTGATGTCGTAACGGTTGTCAGGCGAGGTCAGGTTCACGACCATCATCAGGTCAGGCGAACTCTTGACCGTGGTGACGCCGATGCTCTTCACCTCTTCCGGAAGGCGGGGTTCTGCCTGCGAGACGCGGTTCTGGACGAGCTGCTGTGCCTGATCGGGGTCGGTGCCGAGCTTGAAGGTGACGGTGAGCGTCATCACGCCGTCCGATGTCGCCTGGCTGGACATGTAAAGCATGCCCTCGACGCCATTGATCTGCTCTTCGAGCGGCGTGGCGACGGTTTCGGCGATCACCTTCGGGTTGGCTCCGGGATAGGTGGCGCGCACGACGATCGACGGCGGGACGACTTCCGGATATTCGGATATCGGCAGCGATCGCATGCCGATGAGGCCGGCGACGACGATGAGGACCGACAGAACCCCGGCGAACACAGGGCGGTCGACAAAGAATCTTGAGATGTTCATTTCAAAGCCCTCTCCGGGATGAAATTGGGATGCAACGGCCCTCTCCGGCGGTTGGGATGCCGCCGGTGGGTCAGGTCATTTCGAGTGAAATCCCTTTCTCCGCCGAGGAGAAGGGAGATCCAACAAGCGGCCTACTGAGCGGCCGCGACTTTCTCTTCCATCTGCGGCGCCACGACCGCGCCGGGACGAATGCGCTGCAAGCCGTTGACGACAATCTTGTCGCCGACCGCAAGGCCGCTTTCGACAACGCGCTCACCCTCGGCAGCTATGCCGAGCTGTACCGGCCGGTAGCTCACCTTGTTCTCGCCATCGACGACGAAGACGAATTTCTTGTCCTGGTCGGTGCCGATGGCGCGCTCGCTGATCAGCACCTTGTTCTCAGCCTTGGGCTGGCCCATCCGGACGCGGACGAACTGGCCGGGGATCAGTTTGCCGCCCGGATTGTCGAAGACGGCGCGAACACCGATCGTACCGCTTGCGGCATCGACCTGGTTGTCGATCAGCTGCAGCTTGCCCTTGATCGGCGTACCCTGATCGGCAAGCGTGCCGACTTCGACGGGAACCTGTTCGAGGGCGGGCACTGCACCGTCGCCGGCAGGAAGCTGCGCGAGCGCCTTGGCGACCATCTCTTCGCTGGCATTGAAGCTGGCGTAGATGGGATCGACGGAGACGAGCGTCGTAAGTGCCGGCGAGGTCGATCCTGCCGCAACCAGGTTGCCGACGGTGATCTCGAACTTGCCAACGCGCCCCGCGACCGGTGCGCGGACTTCTGTGTAGCCAAGCTCCAGCTGAGCCGATTGAAGGGCGGCCTGGGCAGTACGTTGCCCAGCCTGCGCTTCGGTAAACGCATTCTGGCGCTGGTCCATGTCGCTTTGCGAAATGGTCTTGTTTTCGGAAAGCCTGCGGCCGCGTTCAAGCTCGATCTGCGAGAGATTGACCTTTGCTTCGGCGGAAGCCAGCTGCCCTTCCGCCTGCGAGACGGCGGCCTGGTATGGCGAAGGATCGATGGTGAAGAGCAGATCGCCCGCCTTTACCAGCGCCCCTTCGCGGAAGTGAACCGACTGGACGGCACCGGCAACGCGCGAACGGATCTGTACGCGGTCGACGGCTTCAAGCCGGCCCGAGAATTCTTCCCAGTTGGTGATGTCGCGGCTGGCGACGACGGCAACCGTTACCGGCACAGCGGGAGCCTGTGCTGGAGCGGAAGCGGCCGTGGCGGTCGCGCTCATCGGCAGTTCGAAAAAGATGGCTGCGGCCGAAACGGACGCAGCAAGGCCCAAGCCGGCGCCCACAAGGGCCCAGCGCTTCTTACTGGACGTCATTGGTACTCTCCTTACGGCCCTCACGGCCGGAAATGATCAGTTCGTCTTCAATGCAATGGGTTGAACGCTAAGGGTCTTGACGAAGCTTGCGAACTCGCTGCTGACAGTTTCCTGCCAGGTGGAAGCCTCTTCGGACGTCCCGCCATAAATAGATGGCCAGCCTGTCCCGGCGGGAAGGACATGCTGACGAACTCCGACGCCTGCCTGCTTGAGGCGATCGGCATAGCCGAGCGCCTCGTCGCGGAGCGGATCGTCTTCAGCCGAAAAAACCAGTGCAGGCGCAACGCCCGAAATACGCGAACACAGACACGGTGCCGCATAGGGATGGCAGCCGCCACCGCTGAGATAATGGCTCCAGCCTTCGGCCCAGCGCTGACGCATGCCGATGCCGTCGGCCTTTCGAATGGACGACGTTCCCATGAAGGGATCAAGCAGCGGCGAAATCAGGATCTGACCGTCGAGCGCGTCGGCATAATGGTCGCGCGCCTTGAACGCGACACCGGCCGCAATGTTGCCGCCCGCTTCCTCGCCGGCAACCAACAGGAGCGAATTGCGATCGCCGAGACCCGACGCGCGCTTGTTTGCCATGTAGGAAAACAGCGAATAGCCGACTTCCAGTGGCTTCGGGAAGACATTGCCGAGCGGCGCGTTATAATCTGCGACGACGACGATCGCACCGGTGCTTGCAATAGTTTCAGCAACGGGGCTGTCCTTGACGCCAGACTGCTGAAACGCGCCACCGTGGAAAAACAGCACAATGGGCGAACCCTTGCCATATTCGGCGCCCTGATAGACGCGTGCAGAAACGGGGCCGATGGCCACCTTTTCAAACACCATGTCTTTCACCTGCACCGCCATCGCTCCGGCTTTCGCTTCATCGGTGTAACGTATTGCTTGCCGCCACGGCTTGCAATTTCTGAAAAAAAGATATTGTTATTCCAGTCTCGGAATAAGAAGCGCCATCGCGATTACACTGTTCCGAATTTCGAACAATACCGCAGTGCAACCTTCTTAGGTGTTTTCCGATGGACCAGCTCTCGGCAATGCGCGCCTTCATTCGCGTCGTAGAGACGGGCAATTTCACACGGGCCGCCGACACGCTCGCCATGCCCAAGGCGACGGTGACCAATCTTATTCAAGGGCTTGAGGCGCATCTGCACACCAAGCTTCTCAACCGCACCACCCGACGCGTCATGGTAACGACAGACGGCGCGCTCTATTACGAACGAGCGGCACAAATCGTTTCCGAACTCGAAGAGCTGGACGGAAGCCTGACGAACTCGCAGGGCCTTCCGAGCGGACGCCTGCGCGTCGAGATGGCCGGCGCCTTTGCGGACTGGATCGTCGTGCCTGCGCTCTGCGATTTCTACCAGAAATATCCTGATATCCGCATCGATCTCGGCGTCGGGGACCGGACTGTGGACTATCTCGCGGAGAACGTGGACTGCGCGCTGCGCGCCGGCACGCCGGCCGACCAGTCCCTGATCGCAAGACGCGTCTCGGAAGTCGATCTGATCACCTGCGCTTCGCCGCTCTACCTCGAGAAATTCGGCAGGCCGGAGCGGCCGGAAGATCTTGAAAACGATCATTATTCCGTGAGCTATTTTCGCGCACAGACCAACCGGACGCTTCCGTTCGAGTTCCGCAAGGATAACGAACAACTGGAGATCAGCCCGCGTTACATGGTGTCGGTCAACGACAGCAGAACCTTCGTGACCGCAGCAATGACCGGCCTCGGTATTGCGCAGCTGCCTCGCTTCATGATCCGCGAGGCGTTGGCAAAGGGAGAACTGGTGCAGGTGCTGCCGGAATGGAACCGCGAACCGCTCGCGCTCTACATCGTTTATCCGCCCAACCGACACCTAAGCAACAAGGTACGCGTCTTCGTGGATTGGTTGGTCAAGCTCTTGGTGGAAGCCAAGCTAAACGAGACCTGACAGAAGTGCGGCCCGGAAGGGAATTCCTTCGACGGGCCGCAACTGTCTGATTTTTATTTTATTCTTGCATGGCCTGCCGCGTCACCAGGGGAAATGGCCCAGCAGGTATTTGAGGCCGGAGATCCGGGATTGGAGGCGTCCCGGCTGCCCCTACTCCGCTAATATAGACAATACGAATACAAATGTAAGAGCCCATTGTCTCGCTCGATCATTCGCGGAAGTGAACAATGCCGGCCAGGAGGGCCAGCTTTCGATCCTGAAAGCCGGCGCGGGGGGCTTGCATGGTCTCAACCGATAGTCGCCGGCTTCAGCAGATCGCCGAGACCTATATTGCGGAACATCTCCGCCCGGACACGGTCAGCAACGCCGTTGACAATCTCGGCGCCATCCTGAGACGGATCGACGTGGACGCGGAAGGGGCGCTTGCCGAACGGCATGGCGACGACATCGACGATGGCAACCGCGACGGAGCCTGCGTCGGCATCCTCTGGCTCAAGGGCAGCCAGACCTTGCAATGCCTGTTCCGGCACGCCCTTGTAGGGGCCCTCGTTGTATTCGGCGGTCCGCGCCGTGTCGGCCGGCGAGCCTGCATGGGCGAAATGGTTGGTACCCTTGGTGAAAGCGCCGGGAACGATGATCGACGTCTCGATGCCCCACCGGGTCAGCTCGGCAGCGTAGGAAACGGCCAGCGAATCCATCGCTGCCTTGGCTGCGAAGTAGGGCGAGAGATAGGGAGGCGTTCCGCCGCGGGTGCTGGAGTAAGAGACCCAGACGACCAGGCCCCTACCCTGCTTGCGCAGGTAGGGAAGTGCTGCACGGTTCACCCGCTGCGTGGAGAGCACGTTGATGTCGAAAAGTTCGGCAAACTGTTCCGGTGTGAACGCTTCCGCCGGGCCGAACGACATATGGCCGGCATTGTGGATGACGACGTCGAGGCGGCCGGCCTCGGCGATGATCTTGGCGATGCCTTCTTCGACGGAGGCGTCCGAGGCAACATCGAGTTCTACCGAGCGCAGGTCCACGCCGTTCTCCTTGGCGAAGGCTGCGGCATCGGCCACCGCCGTGGCGTTGCGACCTTCCGTGGCGCGCATGCCGGCGTAGACGATATGACCTTCGCTGGCGAGAGCGCGGGCGGTGAGAGCGCCGAAGCCGCTGGATGCACCGGTGATGACGATAACTTGCTTGCTCATTGTCGTGTTCCTTCTTCGTGATGGGGGGCTTGCTGATCGGCTCGTTTGGGGTCGGCGGCGCGATACCCGCCGCCGGTTGTTGAAGGATCAGACCATGCCGCCGTTGGCGCGCAGCACCTGGCCGTTGATCCACGAACCGTCGGGACCTGCCAGGAAGGAGACTGATGCCGCAATATCCTGCGGTGTCCCCAAGCGTTCGAGCGGGTTCATCTTCGACATGCGGGCAACGAGTTCGTCGGACTTGCCGTTCAGGAAGAGATCGGTGGCGGTCGGGCCTGGTGCGACGGCGTTGACGGTGATGTCGCGGCCGCGCATTTCCTTCGACATGATCGCCGTCAACGTTTCTACGGCGGCCTTGGTGGCGGCATAGACGCCATAGGTCTCAAGCTTGGCGCCGACAACCGAGGTCGAGAAGTTGACGATCCGGCCGCCGTCCCTCAGACGCTTGCCAGCTTCGCGCAGCGTATTGAACGTACCCTTCAGGTTGACGCTGATCTGTCGGTCGAAGTTGGCATCGTCGGCGTCGGCGATCGAGGACAGCACCATGATGCCGGCATTGTTGACGAGGACATCAATCCCGCCGAAAGCTGCTTCGGCTGCATCGAACATGCGGCGAACCGCTTCGGCGTCGCTCACATCGGCCTTTGCCGTCAGTGCCTTGCCGCCGTTCCTTTCGATCTTCGCTGCCAGTTCCTCGGCCGGAGCTGAATTGCCGGAGTAGTTGATGACGACGGTGAACCCGTCCTTGGCCAGACGTTCCGCGATCGCTGCACCGATGCCTCTGGAAGCGCCGGTAACCAGTGCAACTTTGTTTCCTGATGTGGCCATTGTCTTTCTCCTTCAGTCGTTTGCGCCGCAGCGCGTTTTCGATGTGCAGAAGATGACGCTTTTCTTTACACGGATAATCATCCATAATTCAGCATCACTATCCGGGAAATACGAACAAATAAGATGGACAGATTCGATGCCATGCGGGTGTTCTCCCGTGTCGTGGAGCGCCGCAGTTTTACCGCCGCCGCCGAAGATACAGGCCTGCCGCGCTCGACCGTGACCGATGCCGTCAAACGGCTGGAAGCCCGCCTTGGCGTCCGCCTGCTGCAGCGGACGACGCGCCATGTGAGCCCGACGCTCGACGGGCAAGCCTACTACCAACGCTGCCTGACGATCCTATCCGATATCGAGGATGCTGAGGGTGCCTTTGCCGGCGCCAAGCCGAAGGGCAT
The DNA here is from genome assembly GCF_056406295.1 of Rhizobium sp. P1_C7. Classification (NCBI taxonomy): domain Bacteria; kingdom Pseudomonadati; phylum Pseudomonadota; class Alphaproteobacteria; order Hyphomicrobiales; family Rhizobiaceae; genus Rhizobium; species Rhizobium sp. P1_C7. Next base: position 41,175 of record NZ_JBFUAL010000027.1, on the reverse strand, counting down.
GTTGCGGGTCGATGTGCATGGCACGCTCGCCCGGCATTTCGTTCTGCCCAGCCTGCCCTCCTTTCTGGAGACCTACCCAGACATCGAATTCTATATGAGCGAGGGAGACCGGCTGGTGGACCTCGTGCGCGAAGGCATCGACTGCGTGCTGCGCGTCGGCACCCCGCAGGACAGCGACATGGTGGCCAGGCGTGTTGCCATGCTGGAGGAAGTCACGCTCGCCTCGCCCAGCTATGTCGAGAAATACGGCATGCCGGAGCATCCGGAAAAGCTGGACGGGCACCGCATGGTCGGCTTCCGATCGACGGCGACAGGAGGCGTTCTGCCGCTCGAGTTCATTGTTGACGGCGCCGTCCGCAACATCGCGCTGCCTGCCATCGTGACCGTGAATGCAGCCGAGAGCTTCGTCTCTGCCGCACGCCTCGGCCTCGGCCTGATCCAGGTGCCGCGCTATCATGCGGAAAAGGATCTGGCATCCGGCGCGCTCGTGCACGTCTTGTCGGATTTCCCGCTGACGCGGACGCCGGTCTCGCTGCTCTATCCCCGCAACAGGCAGCTCTCGCCGCGCGTACGCGTCTTCATCGACTGGCTGATGAAGGTCTTCGCTCGACAATCCTAGCAAAAAGCGCTTCACTTCCCGCAATTGTCCGAACCGGGAGACACGTCCATGGCCATCACAGATGTCACAGTCCACCCGAAGGACGGCGGCTTCGTCGTTGCCTTCGGAGATCAGTCGGGAAACGGTATAGCAGTCACCCTCTATACCGCAGCCTCTCCGGGACTGACGAGCGACAACGCCATCACGCGCGCCAGGGCGCTGCTCGCGACCGCGCTCCAGAGCTCGCAGACGGATGGCCCGCGCGGCAAGGATCGAGCGCTTCTGGAAGAGGAGCTGGAGGAAGGCCTTGAAGATACGTTCCCGGCAAGCGATCCGGTTTCGGTGACCGGGTCGTCTATCGCTCACTCCAAAGCCGGCCAATAGCCAAGCCAATCAACAGAACGCCACGGTTCCGAATCGTCTCGGCCGCGGTCGCGGCAGAACATCGTGCCAAAATCCGAAGGACAGATGACGCAAGCGCTTGGTGCAATCGGCACCGCCCCCCTCACCGGCCACGAGCTTCAGAGCTTCTTCGAGCGCGACGCGATCACCGTCGCGCGGGATCTGCTGGGCTGCCATCTCCTCGTGGGCAATGCCGGCGGCCGTATCGCGGAGACGGAGGCGTACTTCCCCGGCGACGAAGCCTCTCATGCCTTTCGCGGTCCGACACCGCGAAACGGTGCAATGTTCGGTCGCCCCGGCAACGTCTACATCTACCGCATCTACGGAGTGCATTGGTGCCTGAACTTTGTCTGCACCCCGGGCTCGGCAGTGCTCATTCGGGCAATGGAACCGGAGATCGGGCTTGCCGGAATGATCGCGCGCCGCGGCACCGATGTTCCGACGCAACTTTGCAGCGGCCCGGGCAAGCTCTGCCAGGCGCTCGGCATCGACATCACCCTGAATGACCGGCTGCTCGACCGCGATCCCTTTTCGATCGCGCCGTCCGCGCGGCCTGCGGAGATCGTCTCCGGCAAGCGCATCGGCATAACGAAAAATGCCGAAGTACCGTGGCGCTTCGGCATTTTGGGGTCGCGCTATCTCAGCAAGCCGTTTCGGTGATCATTCCATGACGGCACTGTGGTCCATCACAGGCGCCACCTTCGGCTTGCGCAGCAAGAGCGCCAGCGGAATGACCGCAAGCGACATGATCATCAGCAGCTTGAAGTCGTCCATATAGGCGATGATGGTGGATTGCAGCGTGATCAGCTCGTTCAGCGATGCTCGTCCGGCCGCAGTCAGCGGGCTCAACCCATGTGCAGCTGTTGTCTCGAATGCCCGGTTGAACGGCGTCACATAGGCCGCAATCGTCTCGTGGTTCACCTGCGCGTTTTCGACCAACAGAGCGGAAACGATCGAGATGCCGACGCTGGAGCCGATGTTTCGCGACAAATTGTAGAGACCCGTTCCTTCACCGCGCAGGTGCGCGGGCAGCGTCGAGAACGCGATCGTCGTCAAAGGCACGAACAGGAAGCCGAGCCCAGCGCCCTGGACGAAGCCGACCGATACGATGGTCCACTGCGACACGTCGGGCGTCCAGCCGGTCATGTCGTACATCGCCCATGCCGTCAGGCTGAGCCCGAGCACGAGGAGGAGGCGGGTGTCCACCTTGCCGATCAGCCTGCCGACGATGAACATGCAGAGCATGGTCCCCAGTCCGCGCGGCCCCATGACGATGCCGGCGGTGATCACAGGGTAGCCCATCAGCGTCTGCAGATAGGGCGTCATCAGCGCCAGCGATGCAAGATAGGTGATCCCGATGACGAAGATGAAGATCATGCTGACGCTGAAGTTCCGGTCCAGAAACAGCTTCGGATTGACGAAGGATTTCTCGGTCGTCAGCGTGTGCACGATCAACAGATAGAAGGCCGCTGCGCAGACGATCGCCTCGATCATGATTTCGCCCGACGCGAACCAGTTGAGCTGCTCGCCGCGGTCGAGAAACAGCTGCAGCGACGCGATCCCGAGACTCATCATCCCGAAACCGAACCAGTCCAGCTTGGCCAGCATGTCACGCTTCGTCTCCGTGACATAGATGACGATGCCCGCGAACGCCAGCGCACCGATCGGCACGTTGATGTAGAAGACCCAGCGCCAGCTGATGTTGTCGGTCAGCCAGCCGCCGATGACTGGCCCGAGGACCGGCCCGACCATGACCGAGACGCCGAATAGGGCCATGGCCGAGCCGCGCTCCTCGACGGTATAGATGTCGAGGAGGATGCCCTGAGACAGGGGAACCAGCGAAGCGCCGAACAGCCCCTGGAGGAGACGGAATGCGACGATCTGGTTGAGGGACTGCGCAAGACCGCAAAGAACAGACGCAACGACGAAGCCGACAATCGCGGTCAGCAGCACGCGCTTGCGCCCGAACTTGGCAGCCAGGAAACCCGACGGCGGCGTCATGATGGCGGCCGCGACGATATAGGAGGTCAGCACCCAGTTGATCTGGTCGGCGCTCGCCGACACGCTGCCCTGAATATAGGGCAGCGCCACGTTGGCGATCGTCGTGTCCAGCGCCTGCATGATGACGGCCAGGATGACGCAGGCCGTGATCGCGCCTCGGTTGGCAACCGGGGCGACCGGAGAAGACGCGACGCTACTCATGATCCTTGCCGCCGGCGCGGCCCAAAAGCTTGGAGACAAAATCCGGAAGACCGCGGGCACGGCCGGTGTCGACATCGACGACGGTGCTCATGCCAACGCGAAGCGGCGGCTTGCCTGTCGTGTCCTCGATGCTGACGCGCATCGGAATGCGCTGCACGACCTTGACCCAGTTGCCTGTGGTATTCTGCGCCGGCAGCAGCGAGAAGCTGGACCCCGACGCGGGGCTGATGCTCTCCACCTTGCCCTTCCACTCGACGCCCGGATACGTATCGACATAGATGCTGACCGCCTGGCCGGGCTTTACGTATGTCAGTTCCGTTTCCTTCGGGCTTGCCGCAATCCAGAGGTTGCTCGTCGACACCAGCGCAAAGGCCTGCGACGACGCCTGCAGGTAGGAGCCCGGCTGAAGAGAGTTCACATTGGTCGCGATACCGTCGAACGGCGCCTTGACAACGCTGTGGTCGAGTTCGCGCTGGGCATCGTCGACCTTGGCCTTTGCCTCGAGGTAGAGCGGGTTCTGCTCGACAGGCTGATCGGCGTTGCCGCCGAGCTGCGCCAGCGTTGCCGCGGCGTCCGCCTTGGCGACGGCGACCTTCTGGTGGCCGGCATCGAGATTGTGCTTGGCCTGATCGAAGGCGGCACGCGTTGCAGCCGCGCTGTTGATGAGGTTCTGCTGGCGATCGAACTCGCTCTGATAATAAGGAATATCGGCTTCGGCCTGGGTGATCTCGGCAAGCGACTGCTGATAGCTTGCCTTCAGATTCAGGATCTGGTTGCGCACCGCCCCGAGCTGAGCCTCAGCGCCATCGAGAGCGATCTTGAAGGAATCCTGCCGCAGGCTGAAGAGGACCTCCCCCTTCTTGACCGCCTCGTTTTCATGAACGTTGATCTGGTCGACGATACCGGAAACATCGGTCGTCAGGCCAACCATGTCAGCCTGAATATAGGCGTTGTCCGTCGACATGATCTGACCGCCGTTGACGTAGTAGTATCCGCCAACGACGAGCGCGACCGGCAACAAGGCAAAAAGAACGGGCCGTGAGAGGCTGCGCCGGCGGCGGACCTTTGTGCCGCCGGGCGCAGCCACGGCAGTAGCGGGCGCTGAATTGGATGAAGGCGCCTCGGCTACCGTTTCCTTGCGTTCGGAAACGTCGATTTCTTCAGCTGGGGTCTTGGTCTTGGCATTTGCGTCGGTAACGACGCGCAGGGAGTGTTTGTCAGCCATGGTTGGTCTCATTTTCGGCCAGGGGGGTCCGGCAGGCCTGCACTAGGTTGGTTTTCATCAGGGACAGGATCTGGAACAGCGCGTCGCGCTGTTTAGGCGACACGCCGTCCAATGCTTCCCCGCGCGTCAAATCTCCGATCTCGCGCATCGCCGCCAAAAGCGGGCGGGCTTCGTCTCTCATGTAGAGAAGCCAGATCCGGCGATCGGTCGGATGCTGGCGTCGCTCGACAAGCCCACGCTCGGCGAGCTTGTCCAAGCTACGCACAAGTGTGATCGGCTCTATTTCAAGGATCTCGGCGAGCCCGCCTTGGTGGATTCCCTCGTTGTTCGAGAGATACGCCAGCGTCTGCCACTGCGACCGCGTCAATCCCAGGCATTTGGCACGCTGCTCGAACCGCTTGCCCAGCAGGCGAGCGATATCATGCATGAGAAAGCCGAGGGTCGGATTGCCGTTCATTGATGTCTGCACCAATCATAAGCACACTTATAATGTGCTCAGATATATTAAGCGTGTACGGCGCACAAGTGCGCCGACTACAGATTCGGCCGCCGCGACCAAAATGCCGCACCGGCATACCCACAGCAAAACGATCCAGTGGCGGAAGCTGCCCAGAAACAATGAAACGATAATCGCCACACGCTGCGATTATGACGCTCACTCGAAATTGCAACCGGTTGGCATTTGCTATTTCCTCTTCAGGCCGTTTATATACCCTGCACAGATACTTAGCCGCATGCCCCTGGCCTGCGCGCACTGATTTCGAGCACGGCAGGTACCCACGAGCATCATCGCGGACGCTCTAGACAGCAGTCAAAATGCGGGCGAAGCATTTTCGTCCGAATGCAGCAAGACATGACACGCATTATCTCATCGACATAACGGGCGGTGCCGGCCAGCCGCCTCAACCGGGGGACTGCTATGCCTTTCTCGCTCAGACACGCGCTTCTGCTGAGCAGCCTAATTGTGCTGCCGATTGCGAACGCGGCAGCCCAGGACGCGCCGCCTCCTCCGCCGGTCACCGTTGCCAAACCCGTGGTTCGCGATGTCATCGACAAGGACGAGTTCATCGGCCGGTTCCAGGCCGTGGACGAGGTGGCCGTTCGCTCGCGTGTCGGCGGTTATCTGCAGGAGGTGCACTTTACCGATGGCACTCTGGTCAAAAAGGGCGATCTTCTCTTCGTCATTGACCAAAGGCCATTTGTCACGGCCTTGAATGAGGCAAATGCAGCCCTGGAAGTCGCCAAATCCACGCTGGTCTATGCCGAAGCACAGTTCAAGCGGGCGGAAAGCCTGGCCACCAGCGGCAGCCAGTCGGTTTCCATACTGGATGACCGTCGCCGCGAATGGGTCTCCGCCCAAGCCAACGTGCGCGGCGCCCAGGCAACCGCTGACCGCGCGTCGCTCGACCTTGAATATACCAAGATAACGGCTCCGCTCAGCGGACGCATCGACCGGCGGCTGATCTCCACGGGCAATCTCGTCCAGGCGGATCAGTCCATCCTGACGACAATCGTTTCGCTCGATCCGATCGACTTCTACTTCGATGTCGACGAACGGCGGCTGCTAAATTTTGCACAGACGGCGCGCGAACGCGGCAGCGACCTGCAGCAGGGCGGCGGCGGCGTCGACGTCAAAGTGAAGATTGCCGACTCGAGCGAGCATCCGTTCGAGGGCAAGATGGACTTCGCCGAAAACCGCATCGACACTCAAACCGGCACGATCCGCATCCGCGCCCGCTTCGACAACCCGGACTACATTCTTCAGCCGGGCCTTTTCGGCCGCGTCTCCGTCGAGGCATCGAATACGTACAAGGCCATTCTCATACCGGACGAAGCGATCGGCTCCGACCAGAGCCAACGGGTCGTCTATATCGTCGGGGATGACGGAACAGTGTCGGCAAAGCCGGTGCGGCCCGGCCCACGGCTTTATGGCTACCGCGTTATCCGCGAGGGGCTGGATGGAAATGAAACGCTCGTCATCAACGGCCTGATGCGCGCCCGCCCCGGCAGCAAGATCACGCCGCAGCTGATCGAGCTGCCACAGAGCCGCGACGACATGCCGCCGGAAGCGGCAGGCATGGAGCTCAGCCGATGAGGTTTGCACACTTCTTTGTCGATCGGCCGATCTTCGCCTCGGTTCTCTCCATCGTGCTGCTCATCGTCGGCGGCATCGCCTATTTCCAGCTCCCGGTCGCCCAATATCCGGAAATCGCACCCCCAACCATTGTCATCCGCACGGCCTATCCCGGCGCCGATGCCGAAACGATCGCCAATACGGTCGCAACGCCGATCGAGCAGGAAGTGAACGGCGTCGAGGACATGCTCTACATGTCTTCCTATTCGACCGCGGACGGCTCCATGGCGCTCACGGTCACCTTCAAGCTCGGCACCGATCTCGACAAGGCGCAGGTCCTGGTTCAGAACCGCGTGGCAATCGCGGAACCACGCCTGCCCGAAGAAGTCCGGCGCATCGGCATCACGACGGCGAAAAGCTCACCTGACCTGATGATGGTCGTGCACCTGCTCTCGCCGAACGAGCGTTACGATCAGCTCTACGTATCCAACTACGCGCGCACCCGCATTCGCGACACGCTCGTTCGCCTCGATGGCGTCGGAGACGTCATTCTGTTCGGGGAGCGCGAATATTCGCTGCGCATCTGGCTCGACCCGCAGAAGCTTTCCGCCTATGGGATGACGTCGGCCGACGTCGTGCAGGCATTGCGCGATCAGAACGTACAGGTCTCCGGCGGTTCCATCGGCGGACCGCCGACATCAGGTACCAACGCGTTCCAGTACACGGTCACGACGGAAGGCCGCTTCTCCGATGCCAGGCAGTTCCGCTACGTCATCGTGAAGGCAACGCCCGATGGCCGTCTCGTTCAGCTGCAGGATATCGCCCGCATCGAGCTCGGCGCCAAGGACTACGTCACCAACAGCTATCTCAACGGCAAGCCGGCGGTCGCGCTTGGCATATTCGCCCGTCCCGGCACCAATGCCCTCGACGCAGCCGCCTCGATCAGGAAGACAATGGACTCCGTCTCGCATGATTTCCCGCAGGGCCTGTCCTACGACATCGTCTATAATCCCACGGAGTTTATCGCGGAGTCGATCCACGAAGTCTACAAGACGATCGCCGAAGCCGCGATCCTCGTCGCCATCGTCGTTCTCGTCTTCCTGCAGTCCTGGCGCACCGCGATCATTCCGATCGTCGCCATCCCGGTCTCGCTGATCGGGACCTTCGCTTTCCTGCTCGCCTTTGGGTTTTCGTTGAACATGCTGACCCTCTTCGGCCTCGTGCTGGCGATCGGCATCGTTGTGGACGACGCCATCGTCGTCGTGGAGAATGTGGAGCGCAACCTTGCAAAGGGCATGACGCCCCGCCAGGCCGCCCATGTCACAATGGATGAAGTCGGCACAGCCGTTATCGCAATCTCGCTGGTGCTTATCGCCGTCTTCGTGCCGACGGCCTTCATCCCCGGCCTCTCCGGACAATTCTACCGACAGTTCGCGGTGACCATTTCGGTGGCAACGGCGATTTCGGCTCTCAATTCGCTGACCCTGTCGCCGGCGCTCGCAGCTCTCGTTCTCAAGCCGCATGAAGAAAATCACAAACACCGCAACGTCATTTCCCGCTTCGGCGGCGCGTTGGCGGATGGTTTCAACACGGGCTTCGACAAGGTCAGCGCGGGCTATTCCTGGATCGTTCGGCACACGGTCCGGACCGTTGCGGGCCGCTGTATCGCCCTGCTCGCCTTCGCCTGCCTGCTCGGCGCCACGTATTACATGAGCCGGATCGTCCCGAGTGGCTTCGTACCTGTCATGGACCAGGGCTACGCCATCGTCGTCGTGCAACTGCCCGATGGCGCTGCCCTATCGCGCACCGACGCGGTCATCGAACGTGCCTCTGAGATCATCAGAAACACACCGGGCGTCAAGAATGCCGTCGCATTTTCTGGCTTCAGCGGCGCAACCTTCACCAACGCTTCCAATGCGGGCGTCGTCTTTGCCGCCTTCGACACGTTCGAAAACCGGCTTGAACACGGGCAGACCGCCAACAAGATCATCGGACAGCTCTACGGCAGCCTGCAGGCGATCCAGGAAGCCTTCATCATCGCCATTCCGCCACCGCCGATTTCCGGCATCGGCAACGCCGGCGGCTTCAAGATGCAGCTGGTGGACCGCGAAGGATCCGACATGCGTCGCGTGCTTGGCGCCGCCTACCAGCTTATGGGAACCGCGAACAAGACGGCTGGGCTCACCGGCGTCTTCACCACCTTCTCCGCCAGCAGCCCGCAGTATTTTCTCCAGATAGACCGCGACAAGGCGCGCGCGCTGAACGTTCCGATCCCAAATATCTTCGACACGCTCTCGATCAACCTCGGCACGTCCTATGTCAACGACTTCAACGCCTTTGGCCGCGTCTACCAGGTGCGCGCGCAGGCCGACCAGCAGTACCGCGTCGAGCGCGACGATATCCTGGCGCTCAAGGTGCGCTCGGCCACCGGCGCCCTCGTGCCGCTCGGAACACTGATAGACATTCTCGACACCAGCGGCCCCTCGCTCGTCCAGCACTACAATATGTACGTTTCGGTGCCGGTGCAGGGTAACGCCGCGCGGGGCGTTTCCACCGGAAGCGCGCTCGACACGATGGAGGGCCTCGCCAAAGAGATCCTGCCGGCGGGAACGACATTCGAATGGACAGAGATCGCCTTTCAGGAACGAAACACCGGCAATACCGCGATCTACATCTTCGCGCTCTCGGTGGTCTTCGTGTTCCTGGCGCTGTCGGCACAGTATGAAAGCTGGGTTCTGCCGCTCGCAATCATTCTGATCGTCCCCCTCGCCATCCTTGCCGCGCTGATCGGCGTGCACCTGCGAGGGATGGACAACAATATCCTCACGCAGATCGGCCTGATCGTGCTGATCGGTCTGGCGGCGAAGAACGCGATCCTGATCGTCGAGTTTGCAAGGCAGGCGCAGGACGAAGGAAAGTCGGCCGTCGAAGCCGCCATCGAGGCCAGCCACCTGCGTCTGCGTCCGATCCTGATGACGGCCTTTGCTTTTATCTTCGGCGTCGTGCCGCTGATGCTCGCCACCGGCCCCGGCGCCGAAATGCGCCAATCACTGGGGACGGCCGTTTTCTCCGGGATGCTTGGCGTAACGATCTTCGGCCTGTTCCTGACACCCGTTTTCTATGTCGTACTGCGTGCACGCTGGCGGAAGTCTGCCCCGACCGCCGGAGCCGAAACGTCCGCCGCCGAAGAACCGGCGGTCGAACCCTCGTCATAAGGGGCGCCGCGCGAGTGCGCCCTGCTTCGGTCCGGTGCGGGAAAACAGCTTTCTCAACGGCTTCTCTACAAGTTCGAAGGCCGCGGCGCCAAGGATCGTACCGCCGATGACGGCGGCAACGACGGTGGCGGCCGTCGAGAGGCCGACCACGCCAGCCGCCTTGACGATCACCGAGATTGCCAGCGTGTGCCAAAGATAGATCGAGTAGGACGCATCGCCGAGATAGGTCAGAACCGGAACGCGACCGATGCTTCCATCGGTTTCGAGCGACACCATGCCGTAGACGAGGGCCATCGCCAGCGGGCCGCAGATCGCCTCATCGAACTCGGCTCCGATCAGGAAGATGGCGGCAAAGCCGGAGAGCGACGCGCCGATGCAGGCCAGCCCCAGACTTGTCCCGGCAATCCACCGGCGCAGCCAGAGTTCCGCCAGGAACACACCCCCAAGAAACTCGAGGATGATCGGCCGGGTGTAGGTATAGAGGGCTGGCGACGCCGGTTGGACGATCAGCCCGATCAGGAAGAAGCCGCCGAAGGCAGCCGACAGGAAAATCAGCCTCCAGTGTCGTGGCAGAAAGAGCGCGCCCGCAAAGAGCACATAGAAGAAGATTTCGAAATTCAGCGTCCATCCCTGCACGAGAACGGGCCAGATCTCGCCGTTGCTCGGCGAACGCATCGGCATGAAGAACAGCGAGCCGAGAACATGCGCGCCCGTCAGCTGCAGGTTCGGAAAGAGCCCCGTGACGGCACCGACGATCATCACGGCGGTCACCAGCCAGTAGGAGGGGGCGATGCGCCGAATGCGGTCGAGCAAAAAACCCTGCGGCGTCATCGGCCGGCGATCGCTGATCACCCACATGATGAAGCCGCTGATGACGAAGAACACATCGACGCCTGCAGCACCGATCGCAAAGTGCTCGCCCGACTTTTCCGCCGCGTGAAAGACGACGACGGCAAGCGCCGCAAAGGCGCGCAAATATTGGATGCCGTAAAGAGTCTTCATCCGGTTCCCTCGAATAACCGGTCAGAGCCGGTTCAAAAATGCAAATGTCGTTATGATATGGCGGGTTGTTGCGGCCTCTCGCGCCGCCATGTCCCGGCAACGGGCTGGCGACGCGAGACCGCCAATTTCCCACCCGCGAAATAGAAGAGGAACGTGCCGACGTTATAGGGCGTCAGAATGTCGATCTCGACGAAGGAGCGGATCGTGAGCAGCACTGCAATCGAGAACAGCAGATGCGACTCGTCGTTCCTGACGTCCTCGATCAGGCGGCGAAGATGCCCCCACAGGATCTTCAGGAGCGTCACCGCAAGGATCAGCACCCCGGCCAACCCAAGCTCGACGGCCGTCTCGATGTAGGTGTTGTGGAAGTGGAAACCGCTGCGTGAGCCGATAAAGAACTCTTCCCACAGGCGCTCTGGTTCGGAAAAGCCCTGCACCCAGTAGGCCTGGTATCCGACACCGAAAATCGGGTTCTGCGTTGCCGCCTCGATGCCCTGCTGCCAGAGATAGGTACGCCCTGTCAGCGTCGAATCCTTGCCGAAGATGCCGAGCACGGCGTCGACCGCACCGAGATAGACGCCCGCGACCGCCAGCACGACGACGGCCACGCCTCCGCCCACGACCAGCAGCTTTCGCTGATCGGGCGACAAAGACAGGACGACCCGAAGTCCCAACATCAGCGCAATGACGACAACCGTCGTCAGCACCGATGTCGCCGACTGGCAGGCAAGCAGACAATAGGCCGACAGCAGTCCGACAACGCCCGCAGCCGCCATCCAAAGTCGCCGTTCGCCGAAGATGAAAACTGCGGCAACGCAGACGATCAGACCAAGCGACGCATAGAAACCAAGCTGGTTCTTGGATGCGAAGGCACCGACGAAACTGAACGTGCCATCGAGCGGGTCATACTCGTAATAGCCGAACAACAGCGAGTAGATGAGTACGATGCCGACGCCCGCGATCATGCCGACCGTCAGCGTCCGCACATCGAGGACCCTGACCGCAACCAGTGCGCAGATCACCTGCGTCAGATACTGGATACTGGCACGCATCGAAATACCGGGAACCGCGGACCAGAAGACCGACAGGAACGCCAGCGCGGCGAAGGCAAAGAGCCAGAGGTATCTGTTATAGTTCCCGAGCACGGTCCGATAGTCGACCACTATCAGCGGCAGCCAGAGCGCATAGTACAGCAGTATCGCCACCTGCCCGAACTTGATCGAATAGGCAAAGCAGAAAAGCGATAGCGCCACGGCGGGAACGGCATAGGCTTGATTCCCGCCGGGCTGAATGAGCGCCGACTTTGCGATACGCATGCCGCCCCGTTACCTCATGTACAGTCCGGCAGTCACCTTGATCAGGTCGCCGGGCTGCAGTGCGGTGTTCTCCTGCACCGGAATTTCCTTCGGCTGTCCGTCGACTTCGCGAATGATCGAATAGGCGATGCTCGCAGCACCGCTCGTATTGTCGAAACGCGCCGCATCGGTCGACTGCGTGAGAGCCTCGGACATCAACGAATTGCTGGTCGCAAGCTTGAGGTTGAGTTCGTCAAGCTGGGCATCGGCATTCTGGAGCTCCTGCGCAATCTGGGCATCCCGATCGTTTCGAAGCGTGATCTCGTCCTGGTTGGCCTTGCTGATGTCCTGCTTGGCCTTCAACGAATTGGTATCGATATCGAGAAGCGTCGCCTCGATATCGGCGGCACGCTGTTCGGCTGCTATCTTGCGGGCGCTGAGAGCCAGGCCCTTCTCCGCCAGATCCTCGACCTTGTCGCGGTCTTCTGTCGCAAGCTGAAGCTGGCGGCTCTGCGTCTCGGTCTTCTTGGCCAGCGTCTCGACTTCGCTCTGCAGCAAAGCCCGCAGGTCATCGAGCGCCTGAAGCTGTAGCGTCAGCCGCTTCTTGCGCGAGGTCATGAGCGCTGACTCGCTTCCGAACAACGCCTTTGCCTCGGGCTTGTCCTGAAGCTCCTTCGGCATATCGAAGGAATCCTGGTTTGCGGCTTCGGCGCGCAGCCGGGCCTGCTTCACCAAAAGCCGCGCCCGGTCCGCCATGTAAACGACGGCATCGCCCTTGGCGTTGATGAAGTCGCGGGCGAACCGCTGGCCGGCCTCTGCGCGGCGTAGCCCGCCGGCGATACTCACCGCCTTGACGACCGTGAGGTTCGGGGCAAACGGATATTCGCCTGGCTTTTCGATATCACCGGATAGATAAACCGGCCGGAACTGCGACAGCTCGACGGATGCAGACGGTCGATCCTTCAGAGCGAATTGCTTCTGCAGAGCCGAACCGATCTCCTTGGCAATCGCATCGGTCGTCTTGCCCGAGGCCGGCATGTCGCCGACGAACGGCAAGGAAATGCTTCCGGATGGCCCCACCGTGTAGTCCCCGCTGATGACAGACCAGTCGCGGATCGTTCCATCGGCCGTCTGCCACTCGGCTACGCGAATAGCGAGCTTGTCCATCACCCCAAGGCGGTACTCATCCGCGCTGACAATGCAAGCGGATAGCAGAAAGGCACCCAACCCGGCCGCAACTGCGATACCGGATTGCAGAACACGGGTTCGCCCTGCCTTGTCATCCCCGGCCTTGCCATCAATGAAGCGTTTTTCCATAACTTTACCCGTATTTCGGCACGACAAAGCCTAAGCGTTGCCGCGCAGTTTCTCGTTGAGCTTTGAATGCGCGGCTCAGTAGCTGCCGCGTTGGGCGCAAACCGCGGGGATGGTGCGTGCGATGATCACGACATCCCGGACCAGCGACCAGTTTTCGACATAGTGGGTGTCGAAAGCAACGCGGGCTGCATAGGAGACATCGTTGCGTCCGCTCACCTGCCAGAGGCCGGTCAGGCCCGGGCGCGATTGCAGATAGTAGACGGCCGCATGTTCGTACATTTCAAGTTCGTCTTGCACGACGGGACGGGGACCGACGATGCTCATTTCGCCGCGCAGGATGTTGAAGAGCTGCGGCAGCTCATCAAGGCTCAACTTGCGCAACACGGCTCCGACAGCAGTCACCCGGGGGTCATGCTGCAGTTTGCGCGTTGCACGCCATTCTTCCATGGCTTGGGGATTGTTTCGCAGGTACTCCTGCAAGACCTTGTCCCCTTCGGTGACCATTGTCCGGAATTTCAGGCAACGGAACTCCTGGCCGTTATGGCCGATACGGCGATGCCCATAGAAGGCCGGACCTTTGTCCGAGAGCTTCACAAGCAACATCACCATCAAAAATATCGGGCTTAGAAAGACAAGCCCGAGGAAGGCAGCGGACACATCGAATGCCCGTTTTGCGAAACCGCCCGTGGGCGGAAACGCGCTTTCGTGAACTACGCCATAAAATGGCGAACTGTCCGATCTCGTCGCAGACTTCATAGAGGTAACTCCACTTATGTTTGCCGTTTGGTCGGTGGCTCAGGACGCTTAGCTAGCGCTGACGAGTTCGGAGTGTATGAGCGGATTTTGTTTTTTTAAGCCACATTTTTAAAACCAATTGTTTTCGAAGGGTTTTGGCAACGTTTGTTCAACTTTTTGTTTTTCAGAAATCACTTAAACAGATCTACATCCGATAGACTTCTTTGAAATAACCTTCATGCGTTGAAATAGAACTTGCCCTCATTGCTTCCGCGTCCAAAACTACTGAAGTCTAGGTCGTTGCGGCGCATCGGCGCAAAGTCATCGTTTGCACGAATGGCTTCTGCACCAGTCGCAGATTTGATCTTGCCACGACGATTTCTATTGCATCGCAGCATTAATTTTGCGCCGCACTCACAAATCGTTTGAAATTAAAACTTTGTAATAAAAGTTGAACGCACAACGACGTCTACGCCGCCCCGGGAGAGGGAATTGTGGCACGAACAAGAACGTGCATTGCCAAATTCGACGCAACCTTTGCGTATAACGTAACTTTAATGATGTTGCGCGTTTCGGGCAGTTCGGCACCGATAAGTGGCATTTTTACCAATCGCCGGAACAAACATTTAAGATGGTTCCAGTACTACCGGACCGCGGACGCAAAAAACGTCTCCAGAGCTTCTGTTATACGGCGAAGTCCTGTAAACATATCTACACAAGGGTCCTGGGGGAGCGGTCGTATTCAATGGATGTTCATTGAACGAGGCCCCGATGGGGAGGCAACACAATGTATGCACCTCGCGTTTTTGTCAGCATGCTCGGCGCACTGGGCGTTTTTGCTGTCGCGACCTATTTCCTGAGCGGTTCCGTGTCCGGCACCCTTATCAAGACGCTGATTTGTGCGATTCTCCTGCAGGCGGGTTATTTCGGCGGCGTCTTGTATCTCGTCTGGAAAGAATCCAGGAGCCGCAACGTCAACCAGGCTGCTCCCAGCCGAAGCGAAGAGCCTGAAAAGCTGCACGTCACGCCCTTCAACGGCTCCGAACCTTTCAATCGCTGAGCCCTCTGCCAGGCGAATATTATCCGCCGCCTTCAGCCCCGGCGCCCTTTCCCGTAACATCATGTGAACCGGCATGCGTTGTGTGCTGCGCTCCGACGGCCTAGTTCTGGGACGAAACAACGGAGGTAAAGCGTGGCTCAAACGGCTAGCATATGTGTGATCATCGCCGCAAAGAACGCGGCCGAGACGATCCAGACCGCTGTAAAATCCGCTCTCCTCGAGCCTGAAGTAGCCGAGGTTGTGGTCGTCGACGATGGATCCGATGACGGCACTGCCGAAGTGGCAAGGCGCGCCGACGACGCCAGCGGCAGGCTGACAATCGTCAGGTTCGAAAGGAACAAGGGGCCGTCGGCCGCCCGCAACCACGCAATCGACATCTCCTCTGCCCCCCTGATCGCAATTCTCGATGCCGACGATTTCTTCTTCGCCGGGCGCTTCCGTCGTATGCTCGCGCAGGACGACTGGGAGTTTGTTGCCGACAACATCGCCTTCGTGGACGCCGAGACCGTGGCACAGGCACCTGAGCGACTCGACCAGTTCGCGGAAGACCCGCTTGTTCTCGACCTTGCGACCTTCGTGGACGGAAACATCTCCAAGCGCGGCGTCCGGCGCGGCGAGATCGGCTTTCTGAAGCCGGTCATGTTGCGGAGCTTTCTCGACAAGCACGCGCTCCGCTACCGGGAAGACATGCGCCTTGGTGAAGACTACGACCTCTACATCCGCGCGCTGGCTCACGGCGCGCGCTACAAGGTCATCCATAGCTGCGGCTACGGCGCCGTCGTGCGCGGCGATTCCCTGAGTGGCAGCCACCGTACCGAAGATCTCGGTCGACTGTACGAAGCTGACCGGGCGTTGCTCAAGGCTTTCAAACTTCCGCCGCAAGCCGCCGAAGCGGTGCGGCGACACGAGCGGCATGTCCGCGGTAAATACGAGCTGCGCCGGTTTCTCGACATAAAGGCCAAATCAGGACGATCGGCCGCTATCGCCTATGTCGCAGCACACCCTTCGGCCCTTCCGGCAATCGCAAAAGGCATCCTGTCGGACAAGACCGAACGCTGGCGCAATCCGGCTGGCGTATCGGTCACCTCGCGAGGCGACCGGCTGAGATACCTCCTGGACGCTCCGGCGAAGTAGCCCGGCTACTTCACGAGCTTTCCCGCCGCAAGCTGCAGAGCGCTCTGCAGCAGGAGCGGATCCTGAAAACACCAGCGCGCAAGCAAGGCGAAATCGGGGCGACGGCGCAGGCGCAGCAGGCCAATCTGGCTCCATAGCGCCTGCTTTCGAGCCTGGCTCTTGTGCGCCTTGATGGTGGCGATCTCACGCGGCCTCGCCGAGAACCGGCTTTCGAGCCGATCGAGCGCCATCCAGGTGATGAACTGCTGCTTCAGGAATTCCGGAGAGGTGTTGTCGACGCCGTGGAAGATGTTGATGCCCTCCCCGCGCAGCGCACCTGAATCGGCGCAAAGCAGGACGTGGCGAGCCGCCAGCATGCAATCGCAGAAAAACAGCACGTCTTCGGCGGCCAGCCGCAGGGCTGCGTCGAAGCGCACGGTCTCGATCAGTGGCCTTGCGATGACCATGCACGACATGTGGAGGAAGGCCCAGTTGTTGACCATCACGCCAGCGATGTCGGGAACGTCCAGGACCAGCGGCTTTTCCATCAGCCGTCTTGCGCCCTCGATCTGGCCCAGCGCGGCAATGCCGAAATGGTAGTCGAATTCCTCACCACCCTCGATCGACGCCCAGTAGCAATCGCCGTCGAGCGTCCGCATCGCGGTGAAGGCGTTCGCCAGGTGATCGGGCGTCCAGATATCGTCGGAATCGAGAAAGGCCACATACGTCGTCTCGGCCGGAACATGGTCAAGACCAGTGTTGCGGGCCCCGCCCGGTCCGGCGTTCCGCTGGCTCACGACTGTAATGCGCGCGCGCTCCTCGTCCGTCAAAGGCGCCAGCTCGTCTGCAGGCGAATACGGCGACTGATCGTCGACGACAATGACCTCGAAATCCTGGAAGGTCTGTTGGAAAGCCGACGCAAGCGCGCGCCGGAGAATACCGTCATCCCGCTGATAGAACGGAATGATGATCGTAAACGTCGCCATACTCTCTCCTTGAGAGGTTCGAATTGGTGCTTCAGCCGGGCATCTAGCGGCCAAGAGGTCGGCGGCAAGCTGCTGCACTGCACAATCATCAGGGTCATTTCGTCCGAAATTTGTCAAAGCCTGCAAACAGCACCAAAGCCGGTCCCTGCTCCAAAATGGAGCATCGACACCCCCGATTGCCCCATTCCGGCCACAAAAGGCGCGTCGTGCGCCAGCCGCGATTGTAACATTCTTCACCAACGCGCAAAAACTTTCGTGTTCGCCAGCGGGTCGGAAACGGCTAAGTCAGTGAATATAATCATTTTCTTGAATGCACTGCTGACGCTGGCTTTAACGCCGCCTCACGACGCTCTGCAGACCACCGATTGAGCTGCCGTAACGGCGGGCCGGGATCGTTTCAAAGCGGGACCGACGATCACTTTTTGCTGCGGTGCCATATTTTCTTCCGTGAATTAGCCCTAGCTTCTGGGCTGCGGGCTCGAGTCTGCTCTGATTGAAACGGTCGCAAGGGGAGGTGCGGCCCAAAAGGGGTGACTGATAACGTGAATGTTGATGCCAACGTATCCTCACGGATCAACCTGATGCGGATCGTGCTCATTTCGGGCATTGTGTTCGTTCATATACCATTCGATGTCGCGAGCAGTCCGTTCAATGGGACCTACGGTACCTTTGACTGGATCAGGGTGTTTCTGACGGAAGCGCTGTTTCGAGTCGGCGTGCCATGCCTTAGCGTGATCTCCGGCTATCTGCTGTTTCGCGGCGGACTGGAGAACTTCAGCTATCTGAAAACCGTCCGCACGAAATCGCAGACGGTTCTCTTGCCATTCCTGCTTTGGAACTGTGCGTTTTTTCTGGTGGTCCTTGTCGCGCTCGGCATGGATCTCGGCAATGGCTACGTACCGGATCCCTGGCACGCATCCGCCCGCGATCTGATGACGCAACTGTTTGCAGTAGAGGATTTCCCGGTCAATGTTCCGCTCTATTTCCTGCGCGATCTTTTCGCCTGCGTCCTGCTGTCGCCTGTCCTGGCGTGGCTTATCCTTCGTGTGCCCCTGCTCACACTATCAGTCTTGCTGGTGCTGGCGTTGATCCCGGAGATGCCGCTCTATGTGGTTCTCAAACGCTCGATCCTCTTCAGCTTCAGCCTCGGCATCTATATTGGCCTCTACAAGGTTGATCTGAAGGCGCTCGATCGCTTCGCGCCGGTCGGCGGGGCGCTTTTGATTGCCAGCTCGGCGCTTCTGGCAACGGCGATCTACACCACGGGACCGGTCATGCCGGACTGGGTGCAGCTGTTCCGAAACACGCTGGCGATCGCCGGCGCGCTCGGCTTCTGGCTGCTCTCGGCGCCGCTGATCAAAACGCAGATCGGCCAACGCCTATCGAAAACCGGGAGCCTCAGTTTCTGGATCTTCTGCGCTCACTACCCGCTCCTGATCCTCCTCTGGATCGTCTGGGGCAAGACGGGCGCAACCAACTATCCATTGTTCTTTGTGCTCTCGCTGGCTCTGCTGTTTCCATTCCTGACCCTCACCAACAGCCTCTGCCGCAAAGCGGCCCCGCGCCTATACGCGGTGCTGACGGGCGGGCGCACCAGGAAACAGCCCGAACGCCCCGTATCCGCCAAGAACATCTCCTCCGAACTCATCTCACAGCAAAGGTGACACATGACGACAAAAATCGCCCATGCGCGAAAACCTTGCCCGACCCTCAGCCTGTTCGGCGCCCTGTTGCTCGGCGCCTCGTCAGCGATTGCCCAGCAGGCCGGCAGCACCTCTTTCGTCGAAAACTTCGACAAGCTCGACCGCGGCATTTGGTACATATCCGACGGCTGGAACAATGGCGCGCATCAGAACTGCACATGGTCGAAGAACCAGGTGAAGGTCGATGGAGGATCGCTTCGACTGTCATTTGCGGACGGAAAATCCAAGGATCGCAACTATCTCTGCGGCGAGATCCAGACCAAGAAACGCTACGGATATGGAACCTATGAAGCGCGCATGAAGGCCGGCACGGGCTCGGGCCTGAACTCCGCATTCTTCACCTACATCGGCCCCGCCGACAAACAGCAGCAGGACGAGATCGACTTCGAGGTTCTGGGCAAGAACGCCAGCCAGGTACAGGTCAATCAGTACGTCAAGGCGAAGGGCGGCAACGAAAAGCTCGTTCCCATCGGCAGCAGGGCCGACGGGGAATTCAACGATTACGCCTTCGTCTGGGAGCCGGGCCGGCTGCGCTATTACCTGAACGGCAAGCTCGTCCAGGATGTCACCGACCCATCGAAGATACCGAGCAGCCCGCAGAAGATCTTCTTCAGCCTCTGGGGTTCCGACACGTTGACCGACTGGATGGGCCACTTTGCCTATACAAAGCCGACGACGCTTGAGGTCGAGCGCGTTGCCTACACGGCCGTCGGCGACAAATGCCAGTTTCCCGAATCGGTTGCGTGCGCGCTCAACTAATCGAAGCCATCAGCTCGTAAGGAATATTGATGCTCAAAGTCCTCTATCTCGTGCACGATCTGGCCGACCCCGCCGTCCGGCGCCGGGTGCTGATGCTGCGCGAGGGCGGTGCCGACGTGGTGCTCGCCGGCTTCCGACGGGGAGAAAACCGCCTGGCCGAGGTGCATGGGGTGACGCCGATCGAACTCGGGCGCACAGCCGACGCAAAATTCCCCCAGCGCATGGCAGCCGTCGCAAAGGCGATGGCAGCACTCAAGACCCTGCTGAATGGCGTCGACAAGCCCGACGTCATCATCGGGCGCAATCTCGAGGCACTGGCAGTCGCACATCGGGCCAACAAGCTTTTCGGGGGCAACGTCCCTGTTGTCTACGAGTGCCTCGACATTCACCGCCTTCTGTCGCGCGACGATATCGTCGGCCAGGCGATGCGCCGAGCCGAGGCGTATTTCGGCCAGGACGCCAAACTCGTGATCACAAGTTCGCCCGCATTTGTCGAAAACCACTTCGCCAGGCGTTCCGGCATCCGCGCAGCCAGCCTTCTCGTCGAAAACAAGGTCATCGCGCTCGATGAAGCCACGATCACCCAGTCGATCGCCCGCCCGCTCCGACAACCCGGCCAACCCTGGAAAATCGGCTGGTACGGCGCCCTTCGCTGCCGCAAGTCGCTTGGCCTGCTCGCCGCCTTCTCTCGCCGCTTGGAGGGTCGCGTAGAGATCGTGCTGCGCGGTCGCCCTGCCTATTCAGAATTCGAGAATTTCGACGCCTTCGTCCGCGACGAACCCTATGTCAGCTTCGAAGGTCCCTATCGCAACCCGGAGGATCTGCAGGCGATCTACGACGATGTCGATTTCGCCTGGGCGATCGATTTCTTCGAAGAAGGCCTCAATTCGAGCTGGCTGCTGCCCAACCGGCTGTACGAGGGTTGCCTCTACGGCACAGTCCCGGTCGCGCTCGAGGGTACGCAGACCGCGCGCTTCCTGAGCGAAAGGGGCATCGGCCTTGTTCTGCCAGAGGCAAGCCCATCGGGGCTGGAAGCACTGTTCGAAGGCCTGACGGGAGAGCAATACCGCGCCTTGAGCGAGGCCGTTGCTGCCCACGACCGTAAAACCTGGCTCGCCGACCGCAGCGACTGCGAAGCGCTCGTGGCAAGCCTTTCCCGTCTTGTTCCGGCTTTCGCAGATCAGCGTGAAGCCGAAACAACCAGTCTCCAAACAATATCTCAAGAAGGGTGGACCACCATGAAGCCTGATGTTTGTAAAAGCGTCTCCAGTCTCATCATCATCCCCTGCCTGAACGAAGAGAAACATATCGAGCCCCTGCTTGCAAAGCTGAGCAAGGAGATCGACCACATGAACGCGACGATCGTCGTCGCCGATGGCGGCAGCAAGGATGCAACGCGCGAGATCGTGGCCCGCGTCAGCACCACCGATCCGCGCACCCTCCTGCTGGACAATCCGCGTCGGATTCAGAGCGCCGCCGTCAATCTGGCCGTTGCAACCTTCGGCCGCGATCATGACTACATGATCCGCATTGACGCGCACGGCGACTACCCCGACGACTACTGCCGAAAACTGGTTGAGGAGGCTGTGTCGACGCAGGCCGATTCCGTCGTCGTGGCAATGGAGACGGTCGGCTTCGGTACATTCCAGAAGGCGACGGCAGTCGCCCAGAACTCGAAATTGGGCAACGGCGGCTCCAAGCACCGCGAGGGTGCCGAGGGCCACTGGACCAACCATGGCCATCATGCCTTGATGCGCATCGCGGCCTTCGATGCCGTCGGCGGTTACGACGAGACCTTCAGCCACAACGAGGATGCAGAACTCGACTACCGCCTGAAGAAGGCCGGCTTTGGCATCTGGATGACCGACAAGACCCGGATGGTCTATTATCCGCGCGCGAGCGTCGGCAAACTCTTTCGCCAATATCTCGGCTACGGCCGCGGCCGGGCAAAAAACATCCTGAAGCACGGCAGCATGCCCAATCTGCGTCAGATGCTACCTCTTCTCGTCGTACCGGTTTTCATCGGCGCCTTCCTCGCCGTGTTGAACTGGGCGGCAGTCATCCCCTTCAGCCTCTGGGCGGTTGCCTGCGTCGGCTACGGCTTCTGGATGGCCGTCGGGCAGCGCAATCCCTACGGGCCGCTGGCAGCGCTCTCCGCCATGGTCATGCACTTTGCCTGGTCGGCCGGCTTCTGGATGGAGCTTCTGAGCTTTCGCGGACGAAAGGTCTCCCAATGATCAAAGACAGATCCATCCAGATCGATATCGGCATTTGCACCTATCGCCGCGCTTCACTTGATGAAGCGCTGCTTTCGCTTGCGGTCCTTGCAGTTCCGGCGGACACGAAACTGCGCATCATCGTCGCCGATAACGACAAGGTGGCAACCGCGAGAGAACGCGTCGATGCGCTGCGTCCCACGATTCCGCACGAGATCGCCTACGTCCATTGCCCGGCCGCAAACATTTCGATCGCCCGCAATGCCTGCCTCGACAACGCCACCGGCGATTTCCTGGCATTCATCGACGACGACGAGGATGCCAGCGAGGAATGGCTGATCGAGCTCCTCGCCACAGCCGAGACCACCAGGGCGGATGCCGTCCTCGGCCCTGTTCGCAGCGTCTATTCGTCGACCGCCCCTGACTGGATGCGTGAGGGTGATTTCCACTCGACGCTACCGGTCTGGGTCGACGGCGAGATTCGCACCGGCTACACCTGCAATGTCCTTTTGCGCCTTGCCTCCCCACCTGTCGCCGGCCGCCGCTTCAACCTCGCGCTCGGGCGCACCGGCGGCGAGGACACGGAGTTCTTCAGCCATATGCATGGCGACGGCGGCAAGATCGCATTTGCCGAGAAAGCCTATGTCTACGAGCCGGTGACGGAAAGCCGCGCCGGTCTGGGCTGGCTCGCCAAGCGCCGCTTCCGCTTCGGACAGACGCATGGGCGACTGCTCCAGGAGAAGAGCCCGGGCTTCACCCGGCTAAGGCAGCTCGGCCTTGCCTCGGCAAAAGCGCTGTTCTGCTATGCGGCCGCCATCGGCTGCATTTTCTCGACTGTTCCGCGCTATCGCTATGCGCTTCGCGGCGTCATGCACTCAGGCGTCGTCAGCGGCCTGCTGGGGGTCCGAGAAATCCGTCAGTACGGAACGGCGGAGGCTGTATGACGCAAACCCAGCCGGACGTCAGTTTCATCATTGCCGCCTACAACGCGGCCGGGACGCTTGCCAAGGCGATCGACAGCGCCCTTGCCCAGCGCGGCGTGTCGGTCGAGGTGATCGTGGCTGATGATTGCTCGACGGACGAAACGAGAGCGGTGGCGGAGAGTTATGGCGCACACAATGTCCGCCTGTTGGTGCTTTCGCGCAACGGCGGCCCCTCCGTCGCTCGCAACACAGCGATTGCGAACGCCAGCGGCCGCTGGCTTGCGGTTCTCGATTCCGACGATACGGTGGAGCCGGACAGGCTGCAGCGCATGATCGCGCGTGCCGAGAAAGCCGGAGCGCAGATCGCGGTCGACAACCTGCGTGTCGTCAGAACCGATGGCACGCCGCCTGAAACGATGTTCGCCGAGCGATCGCTGTCGCAGACCCCGGAGCTGACGCTGCCGGCGTTCATTCGCTCCAACGCCCTTTTTCAAACCACGCATAATTTCGGCTATCTCAAACCAATCTTTCAGCGCGCCTTCATCGACAAACATGCACTTCGCTTCAACGAAGCCTTGAAGATCGGCGAGGACTATCTGTTCCTGGCGGCGGCAATGGCACTCGGCGGACGCTGCGTCATGGAGCCGGTCGCCGGCTACGACTATCATATCCGGGACGGTTCCATTTCACGCGTTCTCGCCCTTCATCACATCGATGCCATGATCGAAGGCGATAAGGCCTTCCTTCGAAATCACACGCTGGATGCAGAGGCGGCGGCCGCGCAGGAATTCAGGACACGAAGCCTGCGCCGGGGACATGCGTTCCTCGTCCTCGTTCAGAACATCAAAGACAGGTCGGTCTTCGGAGCGATCAGAACAGCCTGGGGCAACCCGTCGGCGGTGGCGCATCTCAGCATGCCAATCGCCGCACGGATGAGACGCGTGATCGCGCCGCTCCGCAAACTGATTGGCCAGCAGGCCGACCTCACAGCCATCGATGGCGCGACCCGCTCCCGCAAAGGATAGAGCCATGAACCAACGGAACATCACCTTGCACAGCACTCTTCCCAAAGCGGCCGACGACTCCGATTCCTTCATCGACATCGACCGCCTGATCGCAATCGTGATACGCCGCGCCGGCTCGGTTGCGCTGTGCGTGGGCGCAATGGTGGCGCTTGCACTGGTCTTTCTGCTGTTCTCCACGGCCCAGTACACCTCGATGACACAGATTCTGCTCGATGACAGCATGACGAAATATGCGCAGGACGCGCCTCCTGTGGCGAATTCCCAGCAGGTGGACATGCAGATGGCCAGCGCTGTCGAAATCCTGAAATCGAACGAGCTGGCACTGCGTGTCGTCGACGCGGAGCAGCTGCAGGACAACGGTACGATCCTCGATCCGCCACTATCGCCCGTCGCTCTCGTCAAGTCGGGCGTCAAGCTGATCGCTAGCGCGCTGCTTCCGGGCAGGCCGCCGGCCAAGGAGGACGATGCCCGCAACGGACGCCGCCAGAAGGCAGCCGCCCTGCTGCAGGACGCCCTGACGGTGTCCCGCGTCAACCGCAGCGCGGTTCTTGCCGTTTCCTTCCGCTCCACCGACCGGCTTCTCGCCGCGCGCATCACCAAGGCCTATGCCACGGCCTACCTCAGCGATCAGCTGAACGCCAACTTCGACGCAACGGAAAGCGCTTCCGTCTGGCTCCAGCAGCGTCTGACCGATCTCAGGGAACGCTCGCAGCAGGCGGCGCTTGATGTTGCCAAGTTCAAGTCCGATAATGGCCTGACATCGGCCAACGGAGAACTGATGTCGGAGCAGCAGCTCGCCGACCTCAACAAGCAGTTGATCGTCGCCCAGGCAGATAGCGCCAGCGCGTCGGCCCGCTACAACCAGTTCAAGTCCATCGTCGAACTCGGGCCTGATAGTGCGGTCAACAACGCCGCCATCTCGTCCGGCCAGACCGACAAGACGGTCATCCAGGACTTGCGCACGCGCTACATCTCGGTCAGCAAGCGTGAGCAGGAGGTATCGACCAACTTCGGCGAGGACCACCCGCAAGCGGTCGCATTGCGCAACGAAAAGCAGGACTTGACGCGCCAGATCTACCAGGAGTTGCAGCAGCTGACGTCGAGCTACCGCAACGAGTTCGAAGTCGCCCGGTCTCGTGAGGCATCGCTGCGCCAGAACATCGAGCACCTGACGGGCAAGAACTCCGAGTCCGACAGGTCTGTGGTCCGGCTGAACGATCTGGAACAGCGCGCCGCCGCGCTGAAAAGGCTCTACGAGTCCTACCTCGGCAAGTACGAGGAAGCCTCGCAGCAGCAATCTTTCCCGATCGCCAAGGCGCGCGTGATCTCCGAAGCCGGCGTGCCGGTCTCGCCGTCCAGTCCGAAAAAGACGATGACGCTCGGACTTGCCATCGTGCTCGGCCTCATGGCCGGCGGCGCGCTGACGGCATTTCAGGAGTTTCGTGAGCGCTTCTTCCGCGTGGAGGGCGATGTCCGCACGATCCTCGGCCTGAAGTTCCTCGGCTATCTGCCGCTGGTCGGCAAGGGACCCCGGGAAAAGAAGATCTTCCGCCCTCGCACCCAGCCGGCAGCCCAGCCGGCCGATCCCGCCCCAGACAGCGGTGCGACGTTCCAGCGCATCATGCGTGTCGTCCTTGAGGCACCGCGTTCTGTCTTCGCGGAGACCCTGCGCAATGCCAAGCTTGCAAGCGATGTGATGTTCCAGGGCAAATCCGACCGCGTCATCGGTGTGGTCTCCGCAATGCCGGGCGAAGGCAAGTCGACCACGGCGGCAAACTTCGCCGCCCTACTCGCCTCGAGCGGCAAGCGAACGCTTCTGATCGACGCCGACCTTCGCAACCCGGGCCTGACGCGCATGCTGAAGACGCCGCCGCAGTACGGTCTCGTTGAGGCCGTTCTTGGTGACGTTCCTTGGGCGAGTGCGGTCAAGGTTGATCCGGTAACGAAGCTTGCCATCCTGCCGGTTCTGCCGAACGATCACCTCATGCACACCAGCGAGCTTCTGGCCTCGCAGGGCATGTTCAACCTCATGGAAAATGCCCGCAAGATGTTCGACTACATCGTGGTCGACCTTGCGCCGCTCGGTCCGGTCATCGATGCCAAGGCGTTCGCCTCGCAGGTAGACGGTTTCCTGTTCGTCGCGGAATGGGGTTCGACGCCGACCAATGTCGTGCGCGACATCCTCAATGCCGAGCCCCAGATCAAGTCGAAGATTCTGGGCGTGATCCTCAACAAGACCGATATGACCGAACTCGGCAAGTTCACCAATTTCGGCGGTGCCGAGCGCTATCGCCAGAAATATGTGAGCTACTATACCGACGAAACGCCGAAGGTACGCGAGCCGGCGGACGCCGGCGCCTGATCAGGTCGAGAAGAGATGCACGCGCCCTTGCCACAACCGCGCCACGGTCAGCCTGTCGCTGTGGAAGGCGCCGGTATCGATATTCAGCCTGGTCGGCTTCGTCTCGGGTCGATCGACGGGCGTATGGCCATGAACGATCAGTTTCGGCAGCGGCACCAGGCTTTCGAAGAAGCGGTGGCGGATGTAGACCAGGTCGTCATCGTTCTGATTTTCGATGGACCGCAGCGGATCGATGCCTGCATGCACGAAGAGCACGTCGGGCGTATCGACTAGGATCGGCAGTGAGCGCAGGAATTCGATGTGCGGCTTGGGCAGCGATTGCCGGATGAACGCGTCAAGCTTGGTCGCCGCTGGAAAGATCAGCGGTAGTTGCTCTACATCCAGTCCGTAGGAGCGAAGCAGCGCATCCGCCCCCATCGGCATCCAGTCGGAAAAGGAAATCCGTCCGTCGACATAGTCGAGCATGACGATCTCATGGTTTCCCGTCAGGCAGATGCGGTCGAAATGCTCTGGCGGGGGTGCCATGAGGTGCGAGATGACCTGCGCCGACGATGGGCCACGGTCAACGTAGTCGCCGAGCGTGATCATCAGTTTGCGGCCCGGCAACCGCGAGGCATCATCGACGATTGCCTGCTCTGCTTGTTGCAGCAGATCAAACCTGCCGTGTATGTCGCCGATCGCATAGATCGGCATGTCGCCGGGATCGAGTGTAAGCCGCTTGCGGCCGGCCGATGGCATATGGGACCTTACCCTCCACTACATGTTCAGCCGCCGGGACGAGCCCGACAGGCAAGAAAACCATAACTACCCCGCTCTTTGCCACAATCAAGCGTGTAATAAAATTTCAGTAGTGCCTGCATTTCTGGAAAAACACGCCTTATCATCGCACCTTCGATCGATCACTCCTATAGCTGTCATAAAATGAGAGCAGCCGATGGGAACCGTATCGCAGTTTCACGACAGTACAAGGCCTGCAGCGCGGCGGATAGGAAGCGAAGAAGAAGCGATTGCAACTGCGCGCAGCCTTTCTGCAGCCTTCGCCGTTCAATCGAGTGAGCGCGATATCAACCGTATTCTTCCCCATGCCGAGCTAGATGCCCTGTCGCAATCCGGGCTGACCGCAATTACGGTCCCGCCCGAACATGAAGGCCTCGACGTCGCCAATGCGCTTCTTGGCGAGATCGTCGCGATCATTGCCGAAGGCGATTCGTCGATAGCGGAATGCCTCGAGCTTCACTTTCGCGTGCTGGAACAGCTTCGCGTTCAGCCGAGCGAGGAGCTGAAGAGCATCCTCTTTGCCCGTGCGCTCGCCGGCGAACGGTTCGCAACTGCGAGCTTTGCCGCACCCGGCGCAATCGCCGCCTCCGGCCTTGGCTACCGGCTGGATGGCAGGAGCGCGCCCTCGTCCGGCATTCTGTTTGCCGACTGGGTCGCCGTCGACGGCAATGCCACGGAAGGGGCTGGGATCACGCTCTACCTGCCGCGCGAAACCGAGGGTCTGCAATTCGTTGACGATTGGGATGGCTTCGGACAGCGAACCAATGGTACCGGCACGCTCATCGCAAGCCAAGTTCCGCTAGCGTCAGGCTCCGCAGTGATCGGCCCGCAGCGCGATCCCTCGACCGCCTCGGCACTGGGCGCATTGTTGCACGCCGGCACCGACCTCGGCATCGCCCGCGCGGCGCTCGCAAACCTTCACGGAGCGCCATATACGTCCCATGTCGGCAAGCTTGCCGTCGATGTCGAAACTGCCGCAGCCCTTATTGAGCGCGCCGGCGGCAAGCTGGACTTCGCGCAGGTCAATCCCTCCGCGCGATCGATCGAAATTGCCTTCTTTTCCGCGTCCGCCGCAATGATCACTGCAAGCGCTGCAGCCGTGGAAACCGCCAACGCGCTGTTCGAGCTATCCGGGAGCAACACGACAAGCATCGGCCGGAACCTTGACCGGCACTGGCGCAATGCTCGCTTGCGCGGGGTAGGTACGGAAGCGGACGATCTTTACCGGAAGGCGGCTGCCCACCACTTTGGCGGGAGCCGCTGATGGTTCACTTCGCGGCTGACATCGGTAGGGTTTCGTCGGCCTCGTCGAGCTTGTTGCCGGAAGCAACGAACTGCTCAAGCGTCATGTTGTCAAGAATATCGGCTATCGCGTCCCTTACCTCTGTCATCGAGCGCCGGACCTGACAGGTTTCGGGGTCGGAACAGTCGTCGCAAGCCTCGAACGCCGTGCGGCTGGCGCAGCGGATCGGCGCCAACGGTCCATCGAGCGTGCGGATGACGTGACCGATGCGGATTTCAGAGGCCGCGCGAGATAGGGAGTAGCCGCCCCCGGGACCTTTCTTCGATCGAAGGATGCCGACGTTGCGCAGTTCCAGCAGGATCGTGTCCAGGAACTTCTTCGGAATGTTGTTGCGTGCGGCAACGTCATTGATGAAGGCCGTTTCGCCTGGCGCAAGCCGCGCGAGATCCACCAGTGCCTTCAGGCCGTATTTCCCTTTTTTCGTCAGCATTTTCGATCGCCTTGCAGCCCCTAAGTTTCCGTCCCCTATCAATCAGCAAATAGCGCCAAAACCATGGACAGACAACTAATAGCTAGCATTTATATAGTTTATGTTCACGTTTAGCCCGACGATCGGAATTTCTGATCTTGCTTGCGGTTGGCTGGCGCAATAATTTTCCCCTCTATTCAAGCAGGCATTGAAATTGACATGGAAACTCTGAGCAATCTTGAGTCTTTCGTCCGCAGTGCCGAGCTTGGCGGGTTCTCGGCTGCAGCCCGACGGCTGGCGCTGACGCCCGCGGCGGTGAGCCGCAATGTCGCGACGCTCGAAACGAATCTCGGCGTGCGCCTCTTTCAACGCAGTACGCGCAAACTCACATTGACCGAGGCCGGCGAACGCTTTCTCCTCGCGATCGGCAACAATCTCGAAAACCTGCAGGATGCGATAGCCTCTGTCACGACGGATCGTGGCGAACCTTCCGGCTTGCTCAGGGTCAGCATGAGCCCGACGATCGGCATCGGCTACCTGCTCCCCCTGCTTCCCGAGTTTCTGCGGCGGTACCCGCTCATTCGCCCGGAATGGATGTTCGAGAACCGCCAGGTCGACTTGATAGCAGAAGGATACGACGCTGCCGTCGGCGGCGGCTTTGAATTGACCCCGGGGCGTGATCGCACGCGCGCTCGCCCCGGCGCATCTCGTCGCGGTCGCCTCGCCCGGCTACATGCAGCACCGGCTTCCGCCATTCAATCCGTCAGGGCTTGCTGCGCTGGACGGGATCGTCATGCGATCAAGCAGTACCGGCCGGATCCGCCAGTGGATCATGCGCAATTCCGCAGGCGACGACATGCCTGCAGAACTGCCGGAGAGGATCGTCGTCAACGATCCCGCCGCCATGCGCGCCGCCGCCATGCACGGCCTCGGCGTCGCACTGATCGCGCTGCCTGATGCGTTGCCCTATCTGGAGACCGGCGAACTGCTCCGCCTGGTCCCGCACTGGTATGCCGATGCCGGACCCATATCGGTCTACTATGCCAACCGCACGCTGCTTCCCGCAAAGACCCGAGCCTTTGTCGACTTCATCACGGAACGCTTTCAGAAAGACGGGCTGGCGCAGCGCTTCGCCGGGAGCCTCGGCTGATCCGCACAAACTGCGCCGGCCCCACCGCGTTTACCGCCGTATGGTCGTGGCCGCCTCACCTGAAGGATCGGCGAGGGTGGGATTTGGACCGCCGCTTGTCCAGACGCCGAACGCGAGTGCCACCATTCCTGTCACGAAGACCATGGCGCCGATCACTGCCCAAACAGAAGCCTCCGACCCTCGCTGAGCATGTGCTCTTCTTCTGCCCCGTAGTCGATCTTCCTCTCGACGGCTCGCTCGTTCGCGCCGTCATCGTCTTCACTCATGCTCCAATCTCCAGCGATGGAAAAGCCGATCTTACTCGGTCCGTTTAATGAGGTCAGATCAGCGGGTCGCGTCCCTCCGCAAAGCTTCGGTTCAACTCGTCGGCGATGTCTCGCGCGTCTTCCTTGGCGAGACCGATGAAATCCCTTCCGTCGGTCGCCGCGGGAAGCAACGTCAGCATGTCGACGACGGTCCAGCGACCCGTCGCCTCCGGGCGGATTTCATAACGGGGAAGATCCTCGGAACATTCGCGTATCATCGGCAGGTTCCTCCTGAGCTCCTTGGTAGACTATCTGCGGCAAAGGCTCTTTTCGGCAAGGACAGGCGTGACGATCCTGTCAGTTATCGCCGTCAGGCACGTTTGCCTTCAGCTCCTTGATCCAGATCCGGGCATTTCCATCGGAGGGAGCCCGCCAGTCCCCGCGTGGCGAAAGCGAGCCGCCGGAGGTGACCTTTGGCCCATTTGGCGACGCGGACCGTTTGAACTGGCTGATCGTGAAGAAGCGGAACAGGAACACTTCCATCCAGTGCTTGATGGCAGGAAGATCGAAGCTCCGGCGCTTGTCGTCGGGAAAATGCGGAGGCCACTCCCCCGCGTCAGCGTCTTTCCACGCAATGTATGCAAGGAAGGCGACCTTCGACGGACGCAGCCCGAAGCGCGTCGTATAATAGAGCGAAAAGTCGTGCAGATCATAAGGGCCGATCTTGTCCTCGGTGCTCTGCATGACGCCATTCTCATCGGCGGGGACGAGTTCCGGCGAGATCAAGGTGCCGAGAATGCGCTCCAGGGTCCCCTTCGTCTCTCCGTCGAAATCGCCGGTGCGGATAACCCAGCGGATCAGATGCTGGATCAGCGTCTTCGGCACCGAGGCGTTGACGTTGTAGTGGCTCATCTGGTCGCCGACGCCGTAGGTGGACCACCCAAGGCCGATCTCCGACAAATCTCCCGTACCGAGTACAAGCGCGTTGCGCTGGTTGGCGGCCCGGAACAGGAAGTCGGTTCGCAACCCTGCCTGCACGTTTTCGAAGGTCGTGTCGTAGACCGGTTTGCCGCCGGCAAATGGGTGCTTCAAATCCCTCAGCAGTTGTAGGGCAAGCGGCCGTATATCCACCTCCTCGGCGGTGACGCCCATGCTCCGCATCAGCGCCCAGGCATTCGCCTTCGTCTCGTTGCCGGTCGCAAATCCCGGCATCGTGAAGCAAAGAATGTCGGTGTGTGGCCAGCCCAGGCGATCAAAAGCCCGCGCCGCGACAAGCAACGCATGGGTCGAATCGAGCCCGCCCGAAATGCCCAGGCAAAGCCGCTTGATCCCTGTCGTGCGCAGCCGCTTCATCAGGCCCTGCACCTGGATGTTGAAGGTCTCGTAGCAGTCCTGATCAAGCCTGCTCTCGTCGGCGGGAACGAACGGAAAGCGCGCAATGTCGCGCTGAAGGCCTATATCACCCTCCGGCTTGGCGAACTGGAACGAGACCCGCCGGAATTCGCGGTCGGCGGTCAGATTGAGCGTCGCCGCGTCGTTGAACGTACCCGTTCTCAACCGCTCCAGCCGCAGGCGTTCGACGTCGATATCGGCAACGCACATCTGCGAGGAGGTCGGAAAACGCTCCGTCTCCCCCAGCAGGCCGCCGAGCTCGTAGACGCAGGCCTGGCCGTCCCATGCCAGATCGGTCGTCGATTCACCAGGTCCAGCGGCCGAATAGATATAGGCCGAGAGGCTGCGCGCCGACTGCGCCGAGCATAGCAGCTTGCGGATGTCGGCCTTGCCGACGGTGACGTTGCTTGCCGAAAGATTGGCAAGGATCAGCGCACCGGCCAGCGCGCCGAAATCGCTTGGCGGCGCCGGCGCCCAAAGGTCCTCGCAGATCTCGATATGAAACACGAAATCCTCGATATTTTCCGCTGCAAAGATCACATCCGTGCCGAAAGGAACGACCTCGGCGCCGACACGGATACTCTTTCCGCGAACGTTCCGCCCCGACGCAAACCAACGTTTTTCGTAGAATTCCCGATAGTTCGGCAGATGCATCTTCGGAACGACGCCGAGAATCCGGCCCGCGTGAACTGCGACAGCGCAGTTATAAAGGCGGCCTTCGCTCTGCAGCGGGGCACCAACGAGCAGCACCGGCGTCAGATCCCGGCTGGCCCGAACAATTTCGGCGATGGCGGCGTCAACCGATTTCAGCAACGCATCCTGCCCCAGCAGATCGTCGATCGAATAGCCTGAAATACCGAGCTCCGGAAACACCATCAGGCCTACGCCCTGCGCGTGGCCCTGACGGGCAAGCTCCAGTGTGGCGTTCGCATTGAAATCCGGGTCGCCAATCTCGCAGATCGGCGTGCAAGCCGCAACGCGGACAAATCCCTGATCATAAGCTGAATAGAAATTCACAAATGCCTCCAGCTGCCAAGCGCTTCGACACCAACCATTACATCCAAATGCGCCGGCGCAAAACCGGATCTCGCTTCAAGATGGCGTTTCGAACACGGTGGTCGATGAGAGCTTTCGGACAGTCTTTTCCAGCAGAAGCTTACCTGAAGTTAAAGCCTTGAAAAACATGCCGTGGCTGTCGGCGAAAAATTGCTAAATCGTCATAAAACTATGGGACAGACATCCTATATCGCTCCCGCGCCCCTTCGAATGCCCTCTGACAGAGCGATGAATGTCCAACCTTGCCCACGCCCATGCAGGACTGCTTCGGGAAACCTATCCCGGTGAGCGCCGCGTTGGGTTGACGCCGGAGGATGTGGGCCGGTTGTCGCAGTGCATGGCGGTCAGCTTCGAGCCGGGCTGTGGAACCGCGGCTGGCCATGACGACGAAGCCTATGTCGCCGCCGGCGGACGGCCTGCCGGTCTCGGCGACATCGCGGCAAGGTGCGAAATCATAGTGAGCGTCCGACAATCGCAGGCCGCTGCCACATTCCGCAAGGCTGCCGTCCTTGTCTTCCTCGGAACACATGCCGCATCTGCGGACGGCTTGCGTGCTGATGGCGAACCGCTGGAACTCGATCTTGCCAGGCTTGAGGGCCTGCATGACGCAGGCTGCATGGATGCGGCGACGACACAGGCGACGATCAGCGGACACGCAGCCGTCTTGGAAGGCGCCCGCCAACTCGGCGTCGGACACCCGATGCTGATGATCGACGGAAGCTTCGTCCGGCCGATCAGGATGGCAGCTGTCGGCGCCGACGCGGCAAGCCTTCAGGCGATCGCCACCGCACGGCGGCTGGGCGCACTCACCCACGCGTTCGCATTCACCGACGAGGAACGGCACAAGATAGAAAAGCTCGGGGCAAAGTGCCTTGCAACATTCCCAGCCTTCGTTCCGGCGGGCCGGGGGCAGTCACCGGCCGAACAGGCAGCGCTCCGTCGGCAACTGGCCGGCCATCTGGCTCAGACGCAGCTGATCGTCACAAGCGTCGGCGATTCCATCCGGCCAGCGCCGCTTCTCCTCGATGAGGAGACAGTATCGACGTTGGCAGCGGGAACGGTCGTGATCGACCTCGCCGCGTCGAGAGGAGGTAATTGCTCCCTGACGAGAGCCGAGCAAGTCGTGACGGCAAGCGGTGTTCGCATACTCGGATCGACCACTTTCGCCAGCCATGAAGCTAAAGAGGCCAGTCGGTTGCTTGGCAAAGGCGTTCGGGCTGTGCTGGAACGCCTGATCGGAGACGACAGGCGCCTTCGGCTGGATCGCCACGATCCGATCATCGATCGGTTGCTCGGCTGGCAGGCAACGGGAGCCCGAATCGCCTCGTAACCAGTTCCCTCCGAAAGCCCGCGGGCCATCGAAATGCTGCGACGCGGCATCGATGGAAGGCGACAGATGCGGCGATAATGCATTGAGAATGGCTGGCTTTTTGCCCTTCTCTTGATGCGCCTTGTTGCGTGAAAGGCAACAGTTGCCATTCTGCAACACCAAGATTTTGCATTGCAAAATACCCCGATTATGACTGCATCTATAATTGATACATTAAGGCCAAAATGTAA
Organism: Rhizobium sp. P1_C7; assembly: GCF_056406295.1. Classification (NCBI taxonomy): domain Bacteria; kingdom Pseudomonadati; phylum Pseudomonadota; class Alphaproteobacteria; order Hyphomicrobiales; family Rhizobiaceae; genus Rhizobium; species Rhizobium sp. P1_C7. Next base: position 7,071 of record NZ_JBFUAL010000027.1, on the reverse strand, counting down.
TTTGGCGGCGCGGGAAACACCACGTCTCCCGTGAGCGCTTGTATGAAAATTGGGGTAGGTAGGGCAGTTTTCGGCAATGATGACCTGTGCCCGATCCACAAACGATTGGACAAAACTATGAATATTAAAATTATGCTCATCAGCTCCGCAGCGGCTCTCAGCGCCATCTCCGGCGCTCACGCAGCGGATGCCATTGTCGCTGCTGAGCCGGAAGCGGTCGAGTATGTCCGCGTCTGCGATGCCTACGGCACCGGCTACTTCTACATTCCGGGCACTGAGACCTGCCTGAAGATCAACGGCTACATTCGTGTCCAGGTCAACGGTGGTCCGAACGCTGTCACCGGCGGCGCATCAACCGCCGGCACGTCTGACTGGGATGCCGTCACCCGCGGCCAGCTTCAGTTCACGGCCAAGAGCGACACCGAATACGGTGCGCTGACGGGCGTTATCGTTCTACAGACGAATGCCGACAATGCGAGCGCGCAGATCTCGAAGCTCGACTCCGCTTACATTGACATCGCCGGCTTCCGCGCCGGTCTGTTCTACAGCTGGTGGGACGATGGCCTCTCGGGCGAAACCGATGACATCGGCAGCAAGGTAACCCTGCACAACTCGTTCCGTTATCAGTACGAGACCGACAGCTTCTACGCTGGCCTCAGCGCCGACGAGCTGGAAGACGGCTACCACGCCGCCGGAGAAAAGCCGAACAACATCGGCATCGCCGCCGCTGTCGGCGGCAAGGCCGGCGCATTCACCTACCAGGTCACTGCCGGTTACGACACGGACAACGAGGAAGGCGCCGTCCGCGCTATGGGTACGGTTGCTATCGGCCCGGGTACGCTCGGCCTCGCAGGCGTCTATTCCAGCGGTCCGAACTCCTACTACCAGGCAGCTGAATGGGCGATCGCTGCGGAATACGCGATCAAGGCAACTGACAAGCTGAAGATCACTCCCGGCGTTCAGTACTACGGCAACTACGGCATCGTCGCAGGCGACTTCAACGACAACAACGATGCCTGGAAGGTCGGTTTGACGGTTGACTACCAGTTCGTCGACAATTTCTACGCCAAGGCGACCGTAAATTATCTGGATCCGGACCAGGGCTCAGAGGTCACGAGCGGCTTCTTCCGCCTCCAGCGCGCGTTCTAATCGACAGTCGAGGGCCGCTCGATGCCAAGCGCTGCTCCCCATGGGGCCGGCRCAAGGCTACGGCGGCGCTCGAGCACAATGTTTCTGATCAGATTGACCTCCGATCAGTTAGGGGGGTGGCTTGGGTTCCCTGCCGGACCGCCCCTCTTTTGCCATGACCGGCTTACTCGGCAGCGTGACGCCCATCGACCGCGGCGGCGTTGTGTTTCTCCAAGTCGAGACGGCGAAGTTCGGCAACGCTGTCTTCTATGGTAACCGATCCGAGCATGTCGACGACGGCCTTCTCCGCCCGATCGCAGAGATATTCTGACAGATCGCCGATATTCTGGCCCACGAGACCCTCGTGCGGAATCTCGTGCCGCGTGGCCCAGAGCTTCTTGTCGCCCGTGACGGATGAATAAATCTCGCTCAGCAGAATCTCATTGCGCGGGCGCGCCAGGCGAATACCGCCATTGCCACCGGCCGAAGCGGCCAGAATGCCGCTTTCGCTCAAAGGCAGAAGCAATTTCCGGACGAAGCTTGCATTGGTGTCGAGCCCCTTCGCAAGAGACTGGCTGGTCGTGCGGACATCAGCCTCCTCGTTTACCGCGACGCTTATGACAATCTGCATCGCGGTCGAAAAGCGAGTATCGATCATGCCTATCCCGGCCTTACTTTAACGCGATCCATCGGCGCGTCGCGCCCAACGGGTCTGTGACATCTGCATATGCAGATATTTCCGCTTAAATTCGGTTGTCAAGAAAGGCGAACTAAAATCACGGTTGCCTGATGGAAGAAATACTCGTAACGCGGACGCCGTTGCCTTCCTAGTCAGCTACAGCCAGCCGATTCGCCGCAGGGCCCACAGCGTCGCGATCGAGGTGATTGTCACGAACGCAACGATGACGACGAATGCCCAGGTGTCGTTGACACCGGGTATCCCGCCCACGTTCATTCCGAAGAGCCCTGCCACGACGCTTGGCGGCAGAAGCAGGGCGGCGAGTGCCGCCAGCCGGTTTGAATTGCGTGCGATGCGCTCGCTGATCACCGTGGAAAGGTCGTCATGGAGGATGCCCGTCCGGTCGCGTATGGCGTCGAGATACTCGATGAAGCGCATAAGTTTGTCGATCACCTCGCGCAGCCGCAGCTTGTCCCTCTCGATAAGCCACGGCGCGTCGTCATGTTCTATCCTGTTCAAGGCGTCGCGCTGCGGCGCCAGATAGCGGCGAAGCTGCACCGAGCGGCGCCTCAGCAGTTTCAGCCGTTCCCGCACTTGGCTCGCGTCCCCATGAAAGATCATCTCATCGAGCTCATCGACCTCTTCATCCATCGAATCGAGGACCGGCTCGAGGTCCCGCACCAGCTTTTCGCCGATCAGAGCCAACAGGTCGCCGGTGCGCTGCGGCCCCTTGCCTTTGTCGAACGCCGACCGAATGTCGCGCAACGCCGTGATGTAGTGACCACTGTCGCGGAGCGACACGACCCGGTTGCCATCGACCCAGAGATGAAGCGGCACAAGATCGATATCGGGGTGCGGCTCATCGGCTTCGTCGGGCGACGTGGCGCACACGCCCCGCAGAATGATCAGCAATCCGGCATCGACAGGCTCGACGCGTGGCCGCGTCTCTTCCTCAAGCAGTGCGTCGGCCACGAAGGGGTCGAAGCGCCCTTGCTTGTTCACCCATTCAGCGGCAGCCGGATGATCGCGCTCGAAATGCAACCATATCGCACCGTCCTCCGGCTTCCACGCGCATACACCTGCCATGTCGATCTGTCTGCCACCGCCATGGCCGTCCAGCAACAGCGCAAAACGAAGTCCTGGCTCCGCACCATAGCTTGCCGTCGAGGTATTGATCGCCTTCATTGGGGCCCGCCTGACAGTATCAACGCGCAAGAAACACAGACACCGGATCGAATATCTGCAACGATTCTAGCAGTTTGCGCGCAGGGCGCAACAGCATTGCGCCTTTCTCGGAGCCTCGTCCCGAAACGCGGAGCGGAACCGGCCGGCGGCGCATTTCGGCACAGCGCCGCTGGGGCCCGTACCGGGTGAACAGTGAAGCACGAGGCAAACACCAGCGCCTCGGCCGTCGGACGCCATCGTCTAAGCCATTCCTTGCTCAGCCTCCCCAGCAGTACTGCAGTCTCTCCGTTTTTGTCAGCTTCCCAATCCGAGCGCCTTGTTGATCGCCATGACGAGCACGGCTCCCGCGAAGGGCTTTCGCAGATAGGCGATGCACCCTGCACGCTCTGCCTCCGTTCTCAGTCGGTCGTCTTCGAGCGCCGTGATGAAAATCACCGGCAGGTTCACCGCGGCGTTTTTCAGTCTGCGCTGCAATTCGATGCCGCTCATGCCACCGAGATCGATGTCCAGGACAAGGCAGTCGATCGCCACCCCCGGATCGCGAACGAGGAAGGCTTGCGCGGATGCATACTCGACGGCCGCGAACCCGTAGGCGTTGACCAGTCGGCCGACGCTTCGACGTAGGCTTGCGTCATCGTCGATGACTGCGATCGTGCGGCGCAGGTCGCCCACCTTAGGTCCCCCGTGAATTCGTGGTTCCTTGCCACAGTAGGCCTGGTAGGTTTCGATTGATATTGTCCTAAGGGGAAGGTCGCCCGATCAAATCCCAGGCGGTAGTGTGCCCCGGTCAGTGAGATCGATACTTGCGGCTATAGACACCGCCTCGGCCAGCGACCGTACGCCGAGCTTCTCCATCACCCGATGACGGTGCACCTTGACCGTTCGCTCCGATATGCCAAGTGCGTGAGCGATCTGTTTGTTGAGCTGGCCCCGAATGATTAACTTAAAGACTTCGGTCTCGCGCACGCTCAAGCTTGCGACCAACGTGCGCTGTTCATGAAGACGCTCATGCTCGACCCGTCGCCTTTCATATTGAGCCAACGCTCGCTCTATCGTCTCTATCAGCACCGCCGCCGAGGTGGGCTTTTCCAGGAAATCTTTTGCGCCCGCCTTCATTGCCTCGACTCCAGCCTTGATGTCCCCCTCTCCCGTTAGGAAAACGATCGGCATGAGAGGTGCCAGCTCGGACAGCCGTTGTTGAAGTTGGAGTCCAGATAGGCCGGGCATCAGCAAGTCGAGAAGAACGCAGCCGGGCTCGCAATCGGGAAGGCGGTCGAGAAACTGGTCTGCAGATTCATAGGCTTCGACTTTGAGGCCATAGGCGGTGAGCAACCTTGCAGTCGCTGTTCGGTAGGATCTGTCGTCGTCGACGACATGGATGACCGGTTTCATCAGCCTCGCTCCCCGCGTCGGGCGAGAGGCAGCACCATGCGAAAGATGGCGCCGCCTTCGGGCTGGTTGTCCGCAGAGATGGTGCCGCCATAGGTCTCGACAATGGCGCGCGCGATGGAAAGGCCCAGCCCGGTTCCTGCCTGCTTGGTGGTATAGAACGGCTCAAATATGCTGGACAGGCGCTCCTCCGGTATACCGTTGCCAGTGTCGGCCACACAGAGTTCAGCCTTCTCCTTCTCAAATCCTGTCGCGAACGTCAGGATTCTCCTGTGAGAGGCGGCGTCATTCATGGCGTCCATCGCATTGGTCGCAAGATTGAGGACGACCTGCTGCACATGAACTTTGTCTGCCCGTACCAGCAGCGCGGTCGTCGGCCGATTTGTCGTGAGCGTAATCCCTCTGCGTTCTGCCTCGCCGTGAATGATATGGACCGCGCTGGACGTAACGTCGTTCAGGTCGAATTCCTGCCAATCGATCTCGCTTCTCTTCTTGAGCAGCCCTCTCATCCGGCCAATGATATCCCCGGCACGTTGGTCGTCCTCCTGGATGTCGAGTAGTATCTGCTGAATCAACTCCAGATCTGGCTTCGCGCCTCGAAGCAGTTGGGACGCCGCCTCGGCATTGTTTCGAATGGCAGATAGCGGCTGGTTCAGTTCGTGGGCGATCGACGACGACAGGGCCCCAGCCGTTGCCGACTGGTTGAGGTGGACAGCTTCGAGCAGGTGAAGCCGTGACCGGCTCTCTGCATCCTGACGGCGACGTCGCTCGAGCAGGAGGAGTGCGATCACACCGGCCTGCGTCAAGACAACACCAAATGCTCCCGTCACTGCCAACCAGTGTTGGTCCCACAGGCTCTTTTCTCGGTACATCTGGATGGTACCCTGAGGCAGGTTCTTCTCCGCCAGGCCCCAACGTCGGAGTTCTCGGGCATCTGCGATATATGTCTGGGGTGCCTGAAGATCTGCCACCTGCTTGCCGGCGATCGCATCGAGGACAAGATCGCCAACGGTCCTGCCCAAGGTGTCGAAGGTGACGGTATTTCCGCCGACGACGCCGTAGTCGATATAGGTTTGATAGGGACCATAGATAGGGGCGCTGGCGGTTGCCGCGATTTGCCTCAGCGCTTCCCGCGGGATAAAATTGCGCCCTGCTCCATCCTTAAAAATTGTCAATGCCAGGATGATGCTGTCCGATGGGACATCCGACACCCGTTCAATGAATTCGTCGATCGACAGACCTTCAAGATACGTCGTTTCATATGATTTGGAAAACTCGCTGAGATCGGCGCGCGCCGTCGCCAGCCATCCCTTGTCGAAGTCCGACGATCCGCCGATGATATAGAGGTGACGAGCGTTGGGCTGGAGATCGCGAGCCATTTCAGCCGTCTTCAGAATATCGAACGTCGTGAACGCCCCGGTTACGTCGTCAGGCAGGTCTATGTTCTCGGCGGTGGAGTTGCCGAAGCCGGCGGCGATTATTTTGGCGGTGGGCGCGATCAAGTTGCGGTTCTCCGAGACGAAGCTGGCAGACTCCTTGCCCAATGCGACGACCACATCGGGACGATGGGCGGCGTATTTGTCGGCGAGATATCGGGCCATGCGTGCCACATGCTCGGCCTCGGGGAACCTCGACAGATCCAGGAACTCCGAAAACAGGTCGATCTTGCCATCCGTCGTTTCCAGCAAACGCTTTCGCAACGCTTCTCCAGCCGCCGTCGTTGCGGCGATCCTCTCATCATAAGGATAGAGAACGAGTATTCGAGGGACGCGACCAATCTCGGTCGACGCGCCGAATGCGAAGGCATAGGGTCTAAAGACCCCTATTGAGAGCAGCAGCACCAACCAGGCGGCGCGATGCAATCGACCCGACCAATGGCATCCCGAGCTCATCAGCCTCCCCCCGACGATGACTGATTATACCAGTTCCTTGTAGCGGCGTCACTTGTTCAAAGCTACTACTAACGATTGTCGTAGACTGACATTCAAGCACCTCCGGATCGGGTGTACGGCACGAATAGATGACCGCGGGGCTACGGAATGACATTGACTGCACGCGCGGCAACGAGGACGAGTGTGAGGAGCGAAATGGCACTTTCGAGCATCATGAGCACCTTCGCACGTGGGGTGAGCGGCAGCACGTCGGCAGGACTGAAGGCAGTTGCCGTATTGAATGCCAGTGCCAGATAATCAATGTAGAGCGGCCGCCAATCGGGCGATGCGAATTCGGGAGCCGACGCCTGAGGAAAGAGCCAGTCGGGTCTCCTTGCTATCCCACGTGCGATGCGCGACGGACCACCGGCATCGACCTGCCAGTAGAGCAGCGAAAAGGTGAGAACGTTGGTGACCCAGATGGTGAAGGACGACGTCAGCAGCGATACCGCGCGCGTCTCCGGTGGGTGCAGGGTGATGATCCCGATCATGTCTCCAAGTTCCGCCGCCACCATTCTCCTCGAGAATTTTTGAATAGAGACATACTCCGCTGCCATCCCACCAGACAATGCGGATCCGGTCTGCTCGTTTCGAGCGGAATACATGAAGCGCACCACTGAACGGGTCGAGGCCGCCATCCCGTACCAAAACCATCAGCGATGCCGGCCCCTTGCGGAAGTCGACCGGCTGACAGGACACGTAAACCACGACACCGGAGGCGATCATGCCTCACGCACCGCTTTGACGATGCCGCTCAGT
>NZ_JBFUAL010000026.1:0-61011 GCF_056406295.1 Rhizobium sp. P1_C7 | reverse complement strand
ATGTCGGCAAGGGCGCCGTGAACGTCAGCTTCGAAAGCGCGGATGCCGCCAATCCGGCGAAGTTCTACCTTGTGTCAACACCTGCCCACCAGGTGCATCCCGCCGTGCTCCTGACCCGCGACAAGGCCCGCCATCTGACGCCTGGCGAGGCGGCGACTGCCAACAAGCGCTCGATCTACCAGTTCATCCACCCGCAAGTCTGCCAGTCCTGCCAGCTGACCATGGGATTCACCATGATCGAGCCAGGCAGCGTCTGGAACACCATGCCAGCGCACACCCATGACCGGCGCATGGAGGCCTATCTGTATTTCGACCTGGAAGCGGATCAGCGTGTCTTTCACTTCATGGGCGAGCCGCAGCAGACCCGCCACATGCTGGTCGCCAACGAGCAGGCTATCATCTCGCCGCCCTGGTCTATCCATTCGGGTGCCGGCACCAAGAACTACAGCTTCATCTGGGCAATGGCCGGTGACAACAAGAGCTTCACCGACATGGACCATATCGCCATTGCGGATCTGAGGTAGGACGATGGCCAATCCCTTCGATCTCTCGGGCCGCACTGCCGTCGTCACCGGCGCCAATACGGGCATCGGACAGGGCATTGCGCTGGCTCTTGCTCAAGCCGGTGCCTCGATCGTCGCCGCCGGTCGGTCGTCGATGGACGAGACCGAGGCTCTGGTCAGCAAGGCGGGTGTCCGCTTCCACGCCATCAAGGCTGATCTTGGCAGCATCGCGCCGGTCAAGGATATCGTCTCGGAGACGGTATCCGTCTTCGGCAGCCTCGATATCCTCGTCAACAATGCCGGGATYATCCGCCGCGCCGACGCGGTGGATTTCACCGAGGAMGATTGGGACGCTGTCATCGATACCAATCTGAAGACCGCCTTCTTCCTGTCGCAGGCAGCCGGCCGTCACATGATYGAGCGCGGCAGTGGCAAGATTGTCAACATCGCCTCGCTGCTTTCTTTCCAGGGTGGCATCCGCATTCCGTCCTATACGGCCTCGAAGAGCGGCCTTGCCGGCATCACGCGCCTGCTTGCCTGCGAATGGGCCGGMAAGGGCGTGAACGTCAACGCCATCGCSCCCGGCTATTTCAGCACCAACAACACCACCGCGCTTCGCGAGGATCCGGATCGCAATGCGGCCATCCTGGCGCGCATCCCGGCCGGACGCTGGGGMACGCCCGCAGAACTTGGCGGGGCAGCGGTCTTCCTAGCGTCGGCGGCGTCCGACTACGTCCACGGCACCGTCATCCCGGTCGATGGCGGCTGGCTTGCACGATAAGGCACTGGCGCCGGCCTAACCTGCCGCGCACGGAGGAGTTATGCAGTATCAGTTCGATTTCGGGGCACTCTTGCCCTACTGGCAGGACTTCCTGTCGGGTGCGCTGACGACGATCGAGATCACTTTGTTTTCGGTGATCATCGGCATGGCGATCGGTGTCGCCTGCGCCATCGGCCGCCGTTCGAACTCCGCCATCCTGCGCGGCATCGTCAGYGTCTATATCGAGACGGTCCGCAACACGCCGTTCATCGTCCAAATCTTCTTCATCTTCTTCGGCCTGTCGTCGATCGGTYTCCGGTTGCCCATCATTGCGGCCTCGGTATTCGCGATGGTCATCAATGTCGGGGCCTACACCGCCGAGATCGTTCGCGCCGGAATGGATTCGATCCATCCGAGCCAGATCGAGGCGGCCGAAGCGCTCGGTCTTTCGAAGTTCCAGATCTACCGCGACATCATCCTTCTACCGGCGATCGAGCGCGTCTACCCCGCACTCTCGAGCCAGTTCATCCTGATGATGCTGTCGACCTCGATCTGCTCGCAGATCTCGGCGGAGGAGCTGACGGGCGTTGCCAACAACATCCAGTCGAACACCTTCCGCTCGCTGGAAACTTATTTCGTCGTGGCGCTTCTCTACATCGCCATCACCTACCTRTTACGTGCCGCCTTCTTCGGGCTCAGCSTCATCGCATTCCCGCGCCGCCGCCGGCTCGGGCTCGGCGTGTGAGGTGACGATGCTCGGCGCTTTCTCGACCAATCACCTCTTCTACCTGCTCGACGGCCTGCTCTGGACGGTCGTGCTCTCCGCGCTCGCCTTCATTCTTGGTGGCATTGCCGGCTTCTTCGTCATGCTGGCGCGAATCTCGCACTTTCGCTGGCTGCGGCGCACGGCGCTCATCTATATCCAGATCGTGCAGGGCACGCCGCTTCTGATCCAGATGTTCCTGCTCTATTTCGGGCTTGGCGTGTTCGGCATCTCAGTGCCGCCGCTGGTCGCMGCCGGTCTCGGCATGATGGTCTATTCGAGYTCATATCTCGGCGAGATCTGGCGCGGCTCGGTAGAATCCATCGCCAARACCCAGTTTGAAGCYGCCGAATGCCTGGGGCTGACGCGCTGGCAGGCACTGCGGGACGTCATCCTGCCGCAGGCGCTGAAGATCGCCACGCCGCCGACGGTCGGTTTCCTCGTGCAGCTCGTCAAGAACACCTCGCTCGCATCSGTCGTCGGCTTCCTGGAGCTGACGCGTGCGGCGCAGGTCATMAACAACTCCCTGTTCCAGCCGTTCCTGGTCTTCGGCGTCGCAGCGCTCTTCTACTTCTGCGTCTGCTATCCGCTGTCGGTCTGGAGCCGTTCGCTTGAGAGGAAACTCAATGCCGGCCGYCGTTAAACTSAAAAATGTCGTCAAGCGCTTCGGTGCMCTGGAGGTGCTGAAAGGCGTCTCCTTCGAGATCAACACCGGCGAGGTGGTCGCGCTGATCGGCCAGTCCGGATCCGGCAAGAGCACGGCGCTTCGCTGCATCAACCGGCTGGAGACGATCCAGGACGGGACGATCGAGGTYTGCGGCCATCGCGTCGAAGATCCGAAGCTCGATCTCAGGACGCTGCGCCGCGACATCGGCATGGTGTTCCAGAGCTACAATCTCTTTCCGCACATGACGGTCGCCGARAACATCATGCTGGCGCTGCGCCGSGTCAAGTCGATGCGCAAGGACGAGGCYTTCGAGATCGCCAGGCAGGTTCTCGCGAAGGTCGGCCTGTCTGAGAAGATCGACAACTATCCGGAACAGCTTTCGGGCGGCCAGCAGCAGCGCGTGGCGATCGCCCGTTCTCTCGCCATGCAGCCGAAGGTGATGCTGTTCGACGAAGTGACCTCGGCGCTTGATCCGAAACTGACGGGCGAGGTGCTGCGCGTCATGGAAGATCTTGCCCGGGGCGGCATGACGATGATCGTCGTCACACACGAGATGGGCTTTGCCAAGCGCGCCGCAAACCGCGTCATCTACATGCATACCGGCAAGGTCTGGGAGATGGGAGGGGCAGACATCCTCTCCAATCCGCAGACGCCGGAATTGAAGGAGTTCATGGCCGAAGAGCTCTGAATTCATGGAGGAGTGCCTGCGCCAGGCGCAGGATCAGGTAAACGAGAGAGGAGTCTCATATGCCGACAAGAATGATWTCGAAACTGGCACTTATCGCCGGMGTTGGCCTGCTGGCCTTCGCATCTACCGCCAATGCCGATGTGCTTGAKAATATCAAGARGGCGGGCAAGGTACGCATCGCMGTGGCGATGGGCATCCCCGAATATTCCTTCGTCGACGAAAACCTGAAGCCAACAGGTTCGGATGTCGAAACCGCCAAGCTSATCGCMAAGGATCTGGGCGTCGAACTGGAGCTGGTGGAAATCACCAATGCTGCCCGCGTTCCCTCGGTACAGACGGGCAAGGCCGACATGGTCGTCTCGTCGCTCGGCATCACCGAGGAACGCAAGAAGGCGATCGACTATTCKGTTCCCTACGCGACGCTCWCTCTCGTCGTTGCCGGTCCGGCTGAYGTCGCGATCAAGGACTATGCCGATCTCGASGGCAAGCGCATCGGCGTGACCCGCGCGACGACCAACGACCAGGACATCACGGCAAAGGCMAARGGCGCCGATATCGTMCGCTTCGAAGACGACGCGACGCTGATCACCTCGGTCGTCTCCGGCCAGGTCGATAYCCTGTCCAGCCAGTCGGCGGTCATCAACGGCATCAACAAGAAGATGACGAGCAATCCTTTGCAGGTGAAGTTTACCCAGAAGGAAACCAATCTCGGCATCGGCATTCCGAAGGGCGAAACGGCGCTGAAAGGCTGGCTCGACGGATGGGTCAAGACCAACTTCGACAACAAGGTGCTGCGCGACATCTATCGCAAGTACCACAATGCCGAACTGCCCGACGACGTGACTTCGCGTCAGTAAGTGCGTGAACAATCGCCGGGGCCTCAGGGCCTCGGCGGACTGTCATGCGAGCGCTTGCGCCCGCTTCTGTTAGACTTCCGGCTCGGGGATCGGCACCACATCGTTGCCGGCCTGGAGCGGGCTCCCGATGCGTTCATCGGCCTCTTGGGGGGACGGACTTTGGGAAGCTTACCGTTCGAATGGCCAAAGACGCTGTTTGATGTCAGGACGACGGGACGGCGTTTGGGCCCCTGTCGAGTTCTAGCGTGGCGGGTGGGGTGTTGAGTGTCAGGGCTCTGGTGGCGCTTGTCTGCGGAAGCCCGCGATCACGCAGCGGATTGCCAATCCGATCAGCAGAAGGATGATTGGAGGCGACAGCGCAACTTTGATTGCGTCTATGAATCTCTCCCAACGCTTTTCGCTGATCAACTTCAATTGTGCAGCTTGAGCTTGCTCATGATTGGCTTTCATTAGCCTAAATTGGTCGGCCTCCGACATTGCTGTCGGGAAGAAGTAGGTGGTTGACTTAGGCAGGGTCTCACTCGTGATCTCGTAACCCTGTAGTTCGCCAGCTGACCTACGGTGTTCGGCTTCATGAAATTCCTGAGAATATTCCAGCATGAAGTTTGGGGGCTGCGAGATGTCTTGGCTGTATAAGTATCCACCCCAGCTAATGTAAGGGCTCTTTATCGAGTTGTAGAACAACAGGCCGACGAAGAGGAGCCAAATCGCCGTTACTGCAATCCATCCACGAAAGAAACCCCGAGACCAACTCACATTTCACCCCAAAATATATACCGCCGATCTCTGAGCCCAATTTAGGGACGTTCGAGCGCTTGGTGCTCGCATTGAACCTTCTCTATATGATCGGCGCCATGGAGAACGGCTTGATCGGGAGGACGGTGCCATGACCCGGTCCGTTCGCGCCAGCAAAAGGGTTTCCACACTTCCAAACCGGTGCCAATCTCATTCTAGTTGATCGATCAAAATCGGCCGGCAACAAGGATACGACAAATGCGCTCGGAAAGTCGACCCTGATCGAGATCATCGACTTTTGTTTTGGGAACAATACTCCGCCCAACAAAGGGCTTCGCGGCTTGAGTGTTCGAGATGGGAGTGATGGGTAGAACTCAGCCTCTTCGCCAACTTGGCATGTATCCGTTGTCGAGGGAGCACGGGCGGTTAACGCGTGACCAGATCACACCCGAGATGTCGGCGAAGCCCTCGTCCAGAAACGCCGTGCGCGAGATGGGATTGCGTGCGCGGTCGATCAGGGGGCTGCGTGGAATCCCTCCTCGACTGCACTCCCGGTCGCGCGATCGATCGCGATATCCTGCCCGCCGGATAGCTGAACCGGGTATGCCTTTGCCCTGTCGCTTCCGCTGCCGATTATTGCCGAGCCCGCCTCACGCGAACAGACACATCGTCCAGACCCGGCACGGCAGCGAGCATTAACAAAATGACTGCCAAAGGCAGCGTTGCTGCGAAGCCGATGTATTTGAAACTCATCGCCCCGACGACACCTCCGACGAAAAACAGCATGACCAGCGACGCCAGCAGTTTCAACTTCTTGCGGTCTGCCTGAACGAATGGTCGCTCTTGGCTATGCTGCGATGCGTTCCAGTAGAATAACTTGCCGAGTTCGATGCCCATGTCGGTAACCAGGCCAGTGATGTGCGTCGTCCGGATCCTGGCTTGGGACAGTTTGGTGATAATGGCGTTTTGCAAACCCATAATAAAACACAAGAGCACCACGGTCATTGGCACAAATAATCCTTCCTGACGAGCAAGGGCGCCACCGAGCAGGCCGAAGCAGATCAACAGGCCGGCTTCCAGGACGAGTGGAAACGCATACTCGCTTTGCAGACGTTGACGCCGCCCCCAGTTAACAAGCACCGCCGAACAGGCCGCTCCTGCGACAAATGACAACAGGCCAACCTAGCCCGGACAGCACCAGCCCGACATCACCGAGCGCCAGATTGTCGGCCATTGATGAAACTATGCGTGACATATGAGACGTGTATTGCTGGACCGCCAGAAAGCCACCGGCATTGGCTGCACCTGCGACAAATGTCAGAAACCGGACAAGGTGCCTTGACATGGGCGGCGCAAAGGCCGGCCCGCGATTCTGATCGGGGGGCCTCCCGATCCGGTTTGCGCCTTGGTGGGATTTGGTAGAAACGGTACCAGTGCTGTACGGCTCGGACACGCTCGGAAATCAGGCTCTTTCTTCATCGGCTCCTCCATTTGAAAAAAAGCTAGAGAGACTGCGTTCGTCGTCAACACCTGGGCGGCCGTGTGAAGCCCCTAGAAACCTCCCAAGAATTCCTCGGTCGTCTTCACCTCCACCTGCACCGAAAACCGATCCCCAAGGATCTGCAAGGTTGCGTCGTGCGTTTCGTCCGTGCCGCTGCAGACGGCATCGCTCAGCAGCTTCACCGCGTAACCGAGGTCGATCGCTCCAAGCACCGCCGCAAGGACGCAGACGTCCGTTTCGCCGCCCGTGATGGCCAGCGTGCCGATCCCCTCGGCTTGAAAGATTCGATGCAGCCGTCCGTCGACCCACGGCGAATACGTCATCTTGTCGAAGGTCCGGGCGGGCGGGACGAAACGTGCAAGGTCCGGCACGACTTCCACGAGCCGGCGATCCATAGTCCCGAGCGTCATGGACTCCCATTTTCGGTAATAGTCCTTCCACATGCCTGTTGCCTCGGCGGGAGCGGTCGGGGGCACGAAACGCGTGAAGACGGTCTTTTCCGGGTGGCGGCCCGTCACTTCCAGGACAGCAGTGGATACGCTTGCCATCCACGGCACATGCCAGGGTGTGTCCTCCGCGAACATCGACTGCATGTCGATGCATAAATGGATCCAGCTTCCAGGCATCTGAACTCAGACGGTTGAACCGGCCGAACAGGGCGAGTTGCTGAAAGACGAGACGCGAGGTAGATCCGGCTTCGTCTCCACGGTGCCGCCGCCCTGCTCTTCGCTACTATCGCTGGAACGGCTCCAATCGTCCTGAGAGGGATCGCGATCCTCCGCGAAGGTTGTGAGCTGGACCATGATGGCCTTGGCGTGACTGATCGCGGCGACTCCCTCAACGTCTCCCGCCGCCATTCTGACGGAAACAAGATCGCCGCCCTCGCCCTGGAAATCGACCGTTATCAAGCCGTCCTTGTTGCCGACGTGTGTATCTGTGAGCTGCATCGAAGCCTCCTCTTGCATGCGCAGTAAAGCTCGACATCCAATTAAGTTCCCGTGAGAAAACCGACTGGAACAAAAGCCCTTCGTCCGCATTGCTTCCGCGATCTCCCCAACCGGGACGACGCCACCGACCAGAAGTTGACGAAGCTCGCCCAATCCCAGGCGAACGCCAAGGGCGCGCAGGCAGCATAAGCGGCAGGCGTCGACAAAAGGCCGTCCCCGTGGCGGCCTTTTCGTGTCTGCATCAATCAACATATTGCATCGGCCTTGACCTTCGAACTCAGCAAGGTCGAAACACCGGCGATACGCGAACGAATGGTCTCGCACCTGATGAACATCGACGAGACCTTGGCCACGACGGTGGCCCAGAACCTTGGCTTCCAGTCCATGCCAAGGGCTGCCGATGCGGCTATGCCGACGCATCAGGATCTTGAACCGCCGCCAGCACTGAGTATCGTTGAACGCGGACCGGGGCGTTTCGAGGGACGTAAACTCGGGATACTCGTCACTGGCGGCGTCGACGCCAAACTGCTCAAGGGCCTGACCGCCGCGATCACCAAAGAGAAGGCGGTCTTCGAACTCAGTGCTCCGAGGTCGGCGGCGTGACGGCGTGCGACGGAAGCTGGCTGGAGGCACACCATATGATCGACGGTGGCCCGTCGGTGCTCTTTGACGCGGTCGCCCTGTGCCGTCCCACCAGGCAATCGAAGAAATCGTCAAGGAGGAGACGGCCCGCGACTTCGTCGCCGACGCCTTCCAGCACTGCAACTACATCGGTTCCGATCAGTCGGCGCTGACGCTCCTCGACAAGGCTGGTATCTCGACCGCGCTCGACGAGGGCTCGATCGCCCTGTCGAGTGCAAAAGATTTGGGCGGATTTGTCGAAGAGCTAGGCAAGCTCCGCGTCTGGGGACGCGAACCGTCCGTAAAGCTTGGCAAGGCGTCGCCGCCGATCGTATGACGAAGTTCGGGCGCGGAGCAATCCGCGCCCGTTAAGTTGCAGGATCTGCGAGAGCTCCTTCGACCCCCTGCTTCCTACTTGGAGTTCTTGTGGCTCTGCTCGCCAGCCTTGACGTGTTGCTCGTGCGAGCCGCCTTGCTTACCAGATGAGCTTGCGCTCTTTCCCGACGAGGCGCTTTTTCTGCCGCTCGACTTCGAGCCGCCCTTGGACTGGGATGTACCAGTGGATGCCATGTGATGTACTCCTCCATTTGAGAGACCTCAGTGGTCTCGCCCAGCAAACTTCGGGGACGCCAAACAGTTCCGGCGAATTCAATGATCGTCCGCGTGGCTCACCCCAGCCGGCCGGAACAACCTCTTCCGCGGCGTGTTAACGCCCTACCTTCAAGCAACGAACGGGAGCGGGCTATGGAATGGCAAGGCAGACGGCAGTCGGAAAACGTCGAGGATCGCCAGGGTGAAAGCGGAGGGTTAGGAGGCAATCCGTTCGGTCGCGGTGGTGGGCTCACCCTTCCCATCGGACGTCGCGGAGGCGGACTCAGTATCGGCACTATCATTTTCCTAGTCGTGATCTACTTGATTTTCAAGGCGATGGGCATCGACCTCATGCAAGTCATGGAGGGCGGGAACATGGACGGTTCCGGTTACGGGCAGAGCGAGCGGCAGGACACCGGAAGTCAGACTGCCTCGGGCGACCAGATGACTGTATTCGTGAAGACCGTCCTTGCCGAGACGGAGGATACCTGGCAGGGCATATTCCAGTCTCAGGGCAGATCCTACGAGGAACCGACGCTCGTTCTATTCCGCGGTCAGACGAGATCCGCGTGCGGCTCGGCTTCGGCGGCATCCGGTCCGTTTTATTGCCCAGAGGATCACAAGGTCTATCTCGACACCACGTTTTTCGACGAGCTTAGCAATCGTTTCGGAGCAAGCGGCGACTTCGCCGAGGCGTACGTTGTCGCCCACGAGGTCGGACACCACGTCCAGAATCAACTCGGCATTCTTCCGAAATTCAATGAAGAAAGACAGCGGATGAGCGAGGCTGACGCCAACAAGATGTCGATCCGCGTCGAGCTGCAGGCGGACTGCTTCGCCGGGATCTGGGGGAAGTATACCCAGCAGAAAGGTATTCTCGACGCCGGCGATCTGGAAGAAGCGTTGAACGCCGCGCAGCAGATTGGCGACGATACGCTTCAAAAGCGGACGCAAGGCTACGTTGTTCCCGACAGCTTCAATCATGGGACTTCCGCTCAGCGCGTAAAATGGTTCAAGCGAGGATTCGAGAGCGGGCAGCTCTCGTCATGCGACGCGTTTTCGGGACCCGTCTAATGGCAAGCGGTGCGAAGAGCAGGAAACTATCCTCGCGGCCCGCACTCCCTGAAGGCGTCGAGGATCACGGCGCGTTCCAACGGAAATTCTGGGCTGTGCAACGGGTAGCATGGGCCGTCTTCGCGTTGATCCTCCTCGCCTGTCTGCTAGGTCTGCTCGGCCGCAGCGGAATGTTCGCGATGAAGACCTTCAAATCCTCGGGCGGAACCATCGAGATGCCGGCAATTTCATGCTGGAACGCCCCTGATGAGATTTGGGTGAGCCTTCCTGCCAGCGACAGGGATCAGACAGTGTTTGTGGATCCGCGTTTTCTGGAAGCCTTCTCGATCGACGGAGTGGACCCACCTCAAAAGGGAACGATCCATAAGGATGGTCGGATCGGCTACGTATTCGGCTCGGACCCGACCGCTTCGGCGAGGATCGTGTTTCGCCTACAGACGGAGCAGCCTGGCCTTCGCACGTTCCTACTCGGCATCGAGGATGACGTAGCCGAGCACTCTACATTGATCCTGCCCTAGGAGATTCCATGGACGCCGTTGTTCGCGGGCTCGCAATCTACTTCGTACTTCTGATCATCATTCGGCTTTCGGGTCGACGGACCCTCGCACAAATGACGCATCCTCACGCTATTCACGATCGACATCGGACTGTCCTATTTGAAGCGATGGTGGCCGCGGGCTGGCCACGTGATCGACGGCGTGCCGACGATCCTGGTCGTCGACGGCGTCTACGACAGCAATGCCATGCGGGGCTGCCGGTTGGATCGGGAGGACGTCATGGAGGCCGCCCGCACTCAGGAAGGCATAGAGTCGGTCAAAGAAATCAAGTTCGCGATCCTCGAGGTCAGCGGTGCGATCAGCATCATCAAGAAGAACTGACCTACCAATTTCTCGATATCATACCTCCACCCGCCGCCCCCTCCTCATCTGTTTAAGAAGCTCGCGATTGCTGTCGCAAGACCGACTGGAGGGCCCATCGGCATCCATCGTCGCTCCGCCGGCTACCTGCAGAGGCGTCAAGATCGGAGATCCGGATGCCTCCGGCCCGAGCTGCTTGGCGATGGACTTCGTGAAACTCATTCGGCAGCCTTCGTCATCGCGTAGTCGACCAGGTCTTCAGACGGATCATAGGCCTGCTCCGACGTCGCGATGATGATCGCCGACCGCGACCTTCGTCAGCCAGAACATTGCGTAGATGTTTGTCCTGATCGTTCATCACTCATCAATCCTACAGCCGGAAACGCAGGCCGATAGCCACCATGAGCTCATGGATCGGCTTCGATCCGTCTGATTCAATGATTTCGCGTCCAAGTGTTCGTGCCTCTACCCGCAGTCGATCCGCAATAATTTGATCCCGCCGACTGAGCTAGTTGGCGAAGCGTCGGTTTAGACTCGACCGCGTAGAAATCGGATGCCCATGCGGCAAGTATCGTCCGTTTGTCATCGATCGACAGGGATGGCGCCTTCACCACATCGTTCGGCCGCCGAACCTGCATGCCTCGCACTAGAACAGTCGGCCCCAAGGCCACCGCACTATCGACCACCCGCTGTAACATGATGTCTTTCATGAAACGACCTCATTGCACGTGGGGATCATTCTCGCTTGGCATGCGAGATGCGGGCCTTTCAGGCGCAAGAATTTCATGCTTTTCCGCGAATGCTGCGAACAGGCCGCGCGCCGTCTCCGCTTCGATCTCGCCGCGGAGCGCCGCCTGACATGCTTTCAGGGCAATAGAGTGTGCCGTGTCTCCAGACGAGGCCGGCCACTCGACAAGGTGTCGGTAGGCGTCCATGACGCTGCGAACTTCCGCAGGGAAGCCCAAGCCGACAAGAATGGTGACAGGTCTTCTGAACATATCGGGTTTCATCGCTCTCTCCTTCCCAACCCGGAATGTTGACGGGCGCCGCCGCGACGGCGCCCCGGTTCAATAGAACGAACTTAGTGGTCAACCGGCCCTTTGCGCTTCGATCTGGGCCGGAGCGGCCGACGTCAGCGCCGGCGTGCTCTGGATCGAAATCTTCCGGGGCTTCAATGTCTCGGGGATCTCACGAACGAGCTCGATCGACAGGAGACCGTTGCTGAGATCCGCTCCGTTCACCCTGACATGGTCTGCAAGTTCGAACCGGTGTTCGAACGGCCGCCCGGCAATGCCGCGATGCAGGTAACCATCGGCAGAAGCTTCCTGTTTCTTGCCGGTGACGGTCAGAAGGTTGGATTGAAAGGTGATGTCGAGATCGTCCTGACCAAAGCCCGCCACTGCAATTGAGATCCGGTAAGTGTCGTCATCGGTCTTGACGATATCATAGGGCGGCCAATCGCTGATCGAGCGGGCGCGCTGGGCGTTTTCCAAAAGATTGAAGACCCGGTCAAAGCCAACGCTCGAGCGGAACAGAGGTGCGTAGTCGTAAGATGTTGCCATAGCCATATCCTCCTTGAAGCAACATGGGTAGATAGCGCCAAAAGCGGCGCATCTCGGTGATGCCAGCCCTTCACCAGCGACTGGCGGCAATCGATTTGGTTTTGCCGAATTTATGATTCAAGATCTGTGGCAGAAAAAAATTTGCACCGCCTTCGAAGCTGTGCCAACGCGTCAAAGCTCGCCTTGGATGCCGCCGAAGCGTGAGAATTGGATCCGCTTAGCACCGCGCTTCAATGGACTGACCGACTGAGAACACGATGAGGATAGACAGCCTTAAATTGCGATATCATGGCACAAGCCTGCTGCAGGACACGCTCCGCGGCCGGGGATCTTCTTGGCGATGGCCGGATGTCCATCAGCGAGATCGCCTTGGCTTGCGGCTTCGCCGATCAGAGCCATTTCACCCGAGCCTTTACGAAGGCGACTAACTTCAGTACGGCGGCTTGGCGCCGCCAGATGCTATCTGTAGTCATCTTCAGTATGATGATGTCAAAGCAGAATCGGGCTGCGACGGTTGCTGGCCGTTAGAACGCGACACTTGCACCCTGCTTGCTCTGCCGGTCACCCCCGATCCGACGGGCTGGGCCGGGTTGAAAGGGCGGAGCGTGGGCGGGTGGGATGCACCCCTTCGGCTTTAGCTTTCTCAGCAGCAATTGTCCCGTCGCCGGTTTGGGCCATCGAGAAGAACCGCAGCGAGCCGATGTTTTCGACCGGTCGGATGAAGCCGAGATTGATCTGGCCGCTTTCCAGGCTGCGCATGATATCGCTGGTATTGCCGCTGGAAATATGGATGCGCACATCCGGATACTTGCGGGCGATCTTCGTCCGGAACGCCGGCAGCACGCGTGTGCGCAGATGGACGACCTGCGACGCCTCGAGCCACGTGGTGCGCCCTGCGGTTGACGAGGTCACATCCGCTCCGGGATCCGCAGCTGGTCGGTGAAGTGTTGGGCACCCTGCGGATGCTGTCGCAGGAAGGGATGACCATGTTCGTCGTGACGCATGAAATGCGGTTCGCCCGCGAGGGTTGTCGATCGGATGGCTTTCCGCAAGGCCTAATCCATGAGCTCGGAACGCCTGAGGAGCTATCCGCAGCGCGTCGAGACGGCAGGATTTCCTGCAGTGGGTGCTTTGAATTCCAAGTCATGAAAATGATTGATCTTCGCTGCCGAACCCCGCTGGCGCTGTGCGATCGGCAGGTGAGATCTCCTCAAGCGGCTATCTTGGATTTTGATCCGCAGTCAATAATATTTTATGTAGGTATGTTCCTACATGGAGGCGTTCTATGATCATCACAAGTTTGTCTAGCAGGGAGTTGAACCACGACGTCAGTAGGGCAAAGAAGGCTGCCAAAAGAGGACCTGTAGTTATTACAGATCGCGGGAAGCCATCCCATGTGTTGATTACGTACAGCGAATTCGAGCGCCTGACCGGCAAGCGCCGGAATCTCCTTGATGCTCTTACAATGCCTGGTTTGTCGACGATCGAATTGGACCCACCGAGAGCCGAAATTGCACCCCGCGAGGTTGATCTGTTTTGAAATACCTGCTGGATACAAACGTCGTTTCCGAGTTGCGCAAAGTTGGAGACGGTAAAGCAGACGCCAATGTGACAAAGTGGGTCGGTGCGCAAGATTCCAATGACTTGTTCATTTCCGCGATTACGATACTGGAAATTGAGTGCGGGATATTGACCATCCGGCGTCGCGACGCCTCCCAGGGCGCTCGCTTGCGGGGATGGATGGATAGCCGTGTTTGCCCTGAATTCGCCGAGCGAGTTCTGCCAGTTGATGACGCGATAGCGACGCGTTGTGCCCATTTACATATTCCAGACCGCCGCAACGAGGCTGATACTTTGATTGCCGCAACCGCGCTTGTTCACGGTTTAACTGTAGTCACCCGTAATGTTCAGGATTTCGATGATACCGGCGTGATCGTAATCGACCCGTGGCAGGACTGAAATCGGGCGCGGGCACCCCCTTTGCAGAACCCTCGACGCACCACTGTGAAGCGGATTGCCATCGAGGCTGCTCAAAAGCTCGATGGCGGTTGTGACCGGTTTAGTGGGAGCTTGTGCTGCCACGTAGTTGATCCCAACTTTGTTCCCGTTCATTGTCCATTCCGGCTACGGCGCGGGCGTTGCCGACGAACAGCCTATCTTCGACAAAGGCGTGTGGGTTTCGAACCCAAGCCAGCCGGAGGCACTCCTCGACTGTGACAGGAGGAGGGCATTGAGATCAAGCCCGGACTCACGCTCCGTCTGGGAAGTGTTCCCGCAACACTTCGAGGAGAGTCTCCACGGTGAACGGCTTCGGGACGAAGCTTGCGTTCCAAGGAGTTCACCCTCGGCGGGCACCCTCGCCCCCGACGCGACGATAACCTCGATGTGGGCCCCGCGGTCGGCAACCTTTTGAGAAAGCTCCAGACCGTCGAGGGAGCCTCCGGTTTGAATGTCAGGACCAGAAGTTCTAGAGAGTTGTGCTTCTGGAGGAACGCGAACGCCTCGTCGGCCGAAGTCGCCTCCACGACGCAATAGCCGGCGTCTCGGATGATCTCGCAGGTGTCCATAAAGATCAGAAGCTCGTCGTCGACGACGAGGCGATGGGTTCGGAGCGGTTCGCGAGCGGGTCAATTTCCATGACCATCTGGTTCGCCGGGGTTGAAGGCTCCGGATCACGAGAATCCGATATTTACTCGATATCAGTCTTGTACGATGTCGCGACCTCGACCGCGGCGTTTACGAGCGGTTGCTTCATTCGCGGGTGCTCGTTGGGTCGAAATTGACGTCCCAATCCTTCACGGGCTTTTGTCCGGGGGGCGTGCGATAAGCCCTCGCGTCCTCCGAACCCGTTATCACGGTCGGCTTGGCACTAGGTACTCCGCTCGCCGTGCGATCTCCCTGAGACTTCGCGAACTGCCCTTTCGCATCATTCCTTGGATTTCGGGTCATCTCTCGCCCCTTTGTTTGAATGCGTCGGAGATTTTCTTCTTCTCCGGGTTTCCCTCGCTTTCGCCGTTTGCATCGCGAGCCGTGTCCGGATCGTCTTTTGCTGGTAGGTAGCCGCGAGGCCGGTTTTCCTGAGCGCCTTCCCAGCGAGGCGATTGATCTGTGGTGCCGGGCGCACCGGGTTTGGGTGATTTCAGTGTCATCTGCGTAAGTCCTCCTGCCCAGCTAACGTGGCTCGGTCGTCTCTGTTCCGGCGGCGTGGCAATTTGCGAGGACAAGGACACTCTTTTGGATCTCCTCAAGGATGAGCCTGATTTCCCGGTCCGGCTTCCCGCTTTTCGGGAGATCGCATTAGAGATAACGACTCGCTACCTCCCCTCGAGCTGATCTCGCCAGACGAAACGTCTGCTTTCGATTCAGAGGAAGGAGTCGGGAAATCGGAAGTGCCGATCTGGCCGGATATCGCCTGGACGCAAACCGCGGGAGCGTGACCGCTCGGCCGGGCAACCACGCCGTGACAGCCATCGCTGATTTTTCCGACAATCATGAAGTGGCGTTCTATTCAGGCGGTTACACCTCGACAGGCGAAATCGGGAACGAAATCCGCAGATTTAGCCGTCCGCTCACACGAGCACACTTCTTGAGGAACAAATGTAACAAATCGAGGTTCGAGGGCTGCAACCAACCACGAGGAGCCTGCCATGTTCATGCGCGTAGATTAACTACAGGCGGAACTGCCCCCGCCCAAAGCGGCCGATCCGAACGCCGCCGCCGCTCTTCAGGAGTTACTCGGCGGCAACCATCCTCATCGAAGTCGCTGGCATCTTTCCGCTTGCGATAACAGTCGCAGACGATCTGCCCGCGTCGGGTAGTATTTCCAGCCACAGCGTTTCGACAGCGCGGCAGGCCGGGCATCGCGGCCGACTATCGATTTTCGCGACCGCACACAGCCGTGACCAACTTGGAGCGGCCCGCTGACTATCACGCTGCCTGCAAGGTCGCGCCCATTCTTGATGACGCGAAAGCTCTCGATGACAGCCTTTTGTCAAGACTGCAGCCAGAAGCTATCGGAGCGGAAGCCGCGGGCTCGTCACAGTCGTCCGAAAGTTTGTCGCTGAGCCGAAGGCGCATCGAGCTAAGGCCATCGCGACCTTTATCTCCCCCGAGCTTGGGCGCTGGAATGACTTCTCCGACGCTATCGAAATCTCTAACTCCGGAACAGTGCCGTTCCCGTCACCCCTTCGGACGGACCTTCTTTGGAACAGCGTACTCGATGGGACGTTACAAGAGCAACCAGGAGACCAGTATGGCCAGATACCTCGATACCCGCTCCCCAGGCGGAAAACCGCCCTCACCGGACATTCCCACGCAGATTCGAACCAACCCCCGCATCAAGGCCGTCCTGTGGTCAATCGTTGCCGCGATGTTAAGCCTGGTCGTTGCTCTTGTCGTCACCGGTGTCCTCTAAAGACAGCTCCGGCATCGCACGAAAGCCACGGACGCGCTAGGAGTCCGCGCGGATGCAGGCGAAACTTGGCAGGCCGTCGACCTGCTTATGAATCTGCCATCGGCCTCGACAGCGGATCTCGTGCAGCTCTGCAAAGAGGGCGCCCAACCGATGTGAGTTGGACGGGTCGCGCAGCCCCCTCCTCTGGCCTGCCCTTAGGTGGCGGGGCGTACGAGCAGTCGCGATGGAGCGGGCGAGTTCCTTTGCGATCGCCTCGTCAGCGCGCCTGGCGGCGGAGCCTGCCAAGATCACGTGCCCCTTCATCGACAAGTCAGATTCGTGCAGTTGACCCTAGTATCGGCGGCGATGACCGCTTCTATGGATGCCCACATGCTTGCGGTCGAGCAGCGCGCCCAGTCGGATGGTCTGCCAAGGGACCGGCGGACGGCCCCGTAACGCTCGCCGCCCGGTCCGTTGGGACGGGTCTCGAATTGTCGGTGGAAAATGCGGGTAGGCCGATTCCGCCGCGAGCCATCGCACGCCGGTTCGAACTTTTCGCGGGGGCGGCTGCAGACGGACGCCTGGCCTAAATTGGGCCTCGGACTTTCCATCGCGAGCGAGATTGCCAAGGCGCACGGAGGCGCGTTGGAGGCAAGCCCGGAGACAACAATCTTTCGACTGACTTTCGGCAGGTACCAGCCGAGGCAGCCTAAGCCGCCATCCGGACCAGCATTTCCGTCACTTTGCGACTATCGTAGGGTTTCGCCAGAAACACACACCGGTCGGGGATTTCGGCAGCGGAGGGCTTCTTCATTCCTGAAACAATGAGAATCTCGATGGGGGGCCAGCGGTCCCTGACGGCGGCTGCAAGGCGAAGGCCGTCCATGGAACCCGGCATGTCGATGTCGGTCCACAGGATCGAGATGTCGGCCATGCTTCCCAGGAGCCTGATCGCCTCATCCGCGTCGCGGGCTTCGATGGCTTCGAAGCCGGCCTCTTCCACCACGTCGACCGCCATCATGAGAAGAAGCGGTTCGTCCTCCACGACAAGTATTTTGGTCATTCTTGCGGTCACGTGATCTCCTTGACCGCTGTAAAACCTGCACCTTGGGCACCTTGTTCCACAGAAAATCCGATCTCGAACACAAGCCCCTCTGGCCGGTAGTCGGACTTGAACCGGCCAAGCGCCTTCGACGGGAAAGCCCGCTCGATCAGCACGCTCCCAAACCCTTTGCGCGTGGGAGGAGACACCAAGGGCCCACCTGTCTCCTTCCACGTGACGATCACGCGATCTCCGTCCTTGGTCCAGTCGATCGAGACGAGCCCTAGCTCGCTCCCAAGGCTTCCGTATTTCGTGGCGTTTGTGGCCAGCTCATGGACGACCAGCGAAAGCGGCAGCGCCAGATCCGCGGGAAGGACAACCTCCGGGCCTTCGATATGGATGCGTTCCCCGTCCGCGCCGGAGTGGGCATGCAGGGCGGTAGCGACGACTTCTCTCACAGTCGACGCGGTGGCGTCCTTGGACAGCAGCAGGTCGTAGGTCGATGCGAGGGACGAAAGCCGCTCGGCAAACGAATGGTAGGCCCCGGGATCTGCTTTCGCAAAGCTCTGCCGGGCGATCGCCTGCACGAGGGCGAAGCCGTTCTTGACGCGGTGAGCCAGCTCCCGAACCAGAAGCGTGCGCTCCTCGTCGGCACGCACGTTCTGGGCCCGGCGGCAGTCCAGCTCGTCGAGAAGGGCGTCGAGCGAAGCGCCGACGGCATGCACCTCGTCGGAGGGTTTCATTTTCGTGCGGGCCGACAGCTCGCCGGCGCGCCAGCGATCCATGACGTTTGCGATAGACGCGATCGGCGAGAGGAGAAAGCGGTTACCGATGAAGAGCGCCGCGAGGAAGGCGACAAGAGCGCCCCCGGCGATCGCCGCGACGTTCATGATCGTCGCCCGGTTGATCGGCGCAAACGCTTCCGCCTTGGAGAAGCCGGCGCTCACATAGAGAGGGCTGCCCCCTGGAGCAATCGGCCGATAACCGAGAACCCGGTCGGTTCCGTCCTGACTTGTGACCTCCAGCACGCCCGGCTGGTCGGCGTGGATGAGTCTCTGAAAATCGTCCGGGATGACGGTTCCAACGAAGCGTTCCGGAAGGGGCACGCGGGCCAGAATGGTGCCGCCGCTGTCGGCGATCGTCACGGCGTTGCCGGGAGCGACACCGCGCTAGGCGATGCGGTTTTGGAGCCAGTCGAGCTTGACACCGCTGACGACGACCGCCTTCGCCTTACCGTCGACGATGACCGGCATTGCGACCGGCAGCACGGGACTGTCCGACATCCGGCTCTTTGTGTAGGTGCCGACCACGAAGTCCTCGCCTCCGATTGCGGCCTGGAAGTAGTCGCGGTCCCCAAAGGTGACACCCACCGGCGTTTCGACGCTGCCGCAGACGGGCCTGCCCTCAAGGTCGACGACGAAGATCATGCGTATGTTCGGCACGCTGGACGCCACGGATCGAAGGGATTCGCTGCAGACCGCCGCGTCGAGCTCCCGTACGGCCGGCATGGACCGGACGGAGATCAACAGCGAATGAAGTCCCTCGACAATCCGCTCGACCTCCGAGGAGGCCTGGCGCGCCGCCTGCGCTGCCTGTGCGCGCACCTCTTCGTTGCGCTGGCTCCGCATCGCGAACTCGTTATAGCCGAGCATCGCGACGACGGGAGCGAGCGCGGCAACAGCCACGGCGACAAGTTTGAGCCTCATCCGATCCCCCCTCGTTGGCATTTTCGTAGCATGGCGGAAGATGATTTGTCATCCGGATGCCACTTGGCACAGCGGTGGCAGACTTTCAGTCGCAACCTCAACCGTGGGAGAATGAAATTGGCTCACACTGACATAAACGTCGGGTTTCGTGCAGTCGTCGCTGAAGGGCATGCCGAGCCGCGAAGGGACCTCCAGCCAGCGGCGTTGAGGCAAACCGGACAAATTATCTCGGCAGAAGGCCCGCGCCAAACCCCGCCCGATGTCACCCCAAGGTTCATGTGAACACCGCTTCGTCCTGGGCAGATTGAACCTGCGATCACCATATCGCACCCGCCGGAAACGACTGAGCTGAGGCGGGTAGAATGACAGCTTATGAATGGTGATCTCGACGCGCAGCCGTTATGCAAACGACCCCGGATGACCGCATCTACGAAAGACCGCACTGCTTTAGAAATTCAAAGGTCTCATCGTAAAAAGATGGCGGCCTCGTTAGATCGCGCTCATCTCCCTTCGGCACGAAGATCACCATGCCCTGGCGGGCTCTGGTCATGATCACCCGGTAGGCGTTACGCAGAAAGTCCCGGCGCCGGGGACGCCGGTGACAAAGCAGATCGACTTGTGATAACCAAGCTTGGCATCCTCAATGACTTTTTCAAGCGCGGCGGTAGTTGCCGTGAGGTTGCGAGCGCCGGCGGCAGAACGGGTGATGTTTTCGACGCCGTGCTGCTAAAACAATGCCTGCGCGGCTTCAACGATCGTGGGGGTGGGCTTGTATCCAGCTTCGAACCAAGCCTCAAAATCCACCGCGGCGTTCGTTTGGGTGTCCGCGATTAGCGCCAGCGTGCCTGCGAGGTCGTTTGCGCCGATCAGAACAGGCTGCGCGACGTCATCGGCGCTCCACTGGAGATCAGCAGCGCGTGAGCGCTCTGCGCCCGTCGCGCAAAGAATGGGTATGATGGGGAGGTCGTGACTGCCCTTGTGGAAGTTCTTGAGGTCCAAGGCGTAGTCGTGGGCTTGGTCGATATCGGGCCGCAGGAATTCGCGCGCACCGACTTTGAATTCAATTACAACCACAACAGTCGGGAGGATCAGGATCACATCGGCGCGTTTGCCCATCCGGGGGATGACAAATTCGAACAGGATATGCCCTGAAGTGAACTTCGCGAGGACGGTTTGAAGGAGCGCGATTTGGTCGATCCAGGCTTGGCGCTGTAAGTGTTCCAGTACAAAACCGTGCGCCAAGGTTAGCTCATCAATGATGAATGACGGTTCCGCCCGGCAAAACGCGGGGATTCCTGCTCGATAATATGCTTTTTTCATGCGGCTTCATCTGCCGCATGGCCTCTTATGTTTCAAGGGAAGCCACGCACAACCAACAGGTTATGTGCCTGTTGGTAGTACCGCAGGTCCTACACCGCACATATTGGTTATATTGTCTAAACCTCATTCAGCGCATCGTGGATTGTCTCAATCTCACGCAGGCGAAGCCGCCCTCTCGAAGCCGCCCGCGAAATAACCTGATCGACCAATAGATGGCTGAGGGCCATGACCGGCACATGGTTGAAGAGAGGGCCAGGCGAGGATGTCGAGCAGCGCAAATGCCAGGTCGCGTCCGAACGCAGCGGCGCTCCCTCATCCGTAATGTAGACGATTTTAGTACCTTTGCGGGCAATCTCGTCCAAGATCGCATCGGTCTCTGCAACCCGACGCCGCAAACCATACACGATGGCCACGTCGGCATCGGCGAAGCTGACGATATGTTCTCCCATCGTCTGTCCACCACCCGGTATCGCATCGACGAATTCAAGGACCTGCAGCAGTTGCCAGCGCATGTATGTGGCGAACGAGTGGCTGGCTCGAAAGCCTATCGTCCAGACCCGGCGGGCCGCCAAAATCGTTTCCACAATGGAATCGATCGTCTCGTCGTCGATCCCGGACGCGGTAGTCTCCAGACTACGTGCATAATGCTCGAAGTGGACATCAAGGAACCGGCGGTCGGGTTCTGAACTTTCCGGCGTGACGAGATAGAGGCGAGATCCGATCTCTCGCTCCTCGCGGGCTTTTACCCTCGCTTCCTCATAGGAGGCGTAGCCGAGCTTACGGACAAAGCGGGAGACTGTCGCGGTGGAGACGCCGGACAGAGCCGCAAGCTCCGCTGCGGAATAGCTGGCCAGTTCCCCCGGGAAATCGCAAAGCATCTCGCCCAATCTACGTTCGGCACGGTGCATGCCTGGCAACGCCTCCCGGATCCGAGCGAGGAAGGATTTATCACGCTGCACGGCAAGATCCCTTGCGATTTCCAGGTTGTCGTGTGCCAAATCTAAGTCCCACCTCAACCGCGCGCAACGTGTTCGTCGAGCGGCGTTATCACAGGCGATAAACCAGCGTCCACGAGGATATGTCGCACAAGCGAAAGCCCGCTGCGAATATTGGCGCAGACAGTTTCAAAGTTGAAAGGTCCATGTGCGAACTCTTCGATACTGGGCCGTTGGCCCTTGGAGATCAGCGCTTCGAAGGACCGCACCAGTTCGATGAACGCCTGCCGCTCTTCCTCGCTCAGGTCGGGATGACCTGCCAAGAAGTCAGCGTCGTCGATTTCGATCACGGGATGGACGATGAGAGGGCCGTCCCGCATGTCCTGGTTTTCGAGCGAGAAGTTGAGCAGAGGATTTTCCGCCGCAAGTATGGGGATGATCTCGGCAAAATCGATCATGCCGGTCCCGAAGTCGCGAACCTGCGAGACAAGCCCTCCCTGCCCGTAAGCTGCGACACCGTCCTTTAAATGTGTCTGCCGGACATACGGCGCCAGGCGTCTCGCGGCCCAGGCCGGATGTTCAATGCGCTGCAGAACATTCTGCGTGTCAAACACGACACCCGTGACGTCAGGGCCGACCGCTTCAACCAGGCGCACGAGTTCGAAGGACGTGATCTCCTCATGCGTTTCAAGGTTAATATGGATACCAAGATCGCGCGCAATCGGCGCAAGTTTCTTCAGAAATTTTTCAGTTGCCGCGAGTTGATCGGCCCAGTCGACATCGGTACGAAACCGGTCATAAGCCATACGCCCGAAAAAATGCGGCTTGAGATTGGCCGTCGCCGACCACAGTTCGAAGATGCTAATCCCGGCGGCGCTCTCCATCATGCGGCGAAATCCAAGCAGGACGTCGCCGTCGCCAATGGCGCGAAGTTCAGGCGCCTCCGGCATGGCAAAGGGATTGGTCTTGCCGACGCCTGCTTCGAGATACATGCCGAGCTCATCTGCGCGCTGGCGCACGGCGCGCAGAGCGCCGCGATCGAGGCTTGGCGACAGATCCAGTATCGAGCGGAAAAACAGTCCGTCCGCGCCAAGGTCGTGCGCCAGTTCGAGGGCGCCAATCGGACCGCGTTGTGCGGCTTCTGGAAGTTTCAGGCCATCAGTACCGACACGCACCTTCGGTCTCCTTTGTTTTCATCGATGGTTGCAACTGTATCAACGGATACCAGCGGTCATCAGGCCGCGCACATAGTAGCGCTGGAGTGTAATGGCGAGGAGGACCAGCGGAAGCGTTACGACGCTCACCGCAGCGAAAAGCGGTCCGTCAAGCGGATAGTTCTGGCTGTCATTCAGGCCGGTGAGCGCGACCTGGGCAATCTGCATCTCCGGCTTCTGCATTATGACGAGTGGCCAGAGATAATTGTTCCATGACCAGATGAATTGGATCAGCACCAGTGTCGCGAGCGCAGGCTTCACATTCGGAAGCGCAATGCGCCAGAATATCTTCCAGGTGCTGGCACCGTCGACGCGCGCGGCATCGTCGAGCGCCGTCGGGATCGAGCGGAAACTCTGCCGCATCAGATAGATCCCGAAAGGGCTGCACGAAAATGGCAGGAACAATCCCGGATAGGTGGATGCCAGCCTGAGGCCGGACACTACGTTGTAGAGCGGCACCAGAATGACTTCCAACGGGATGAAGGAGGTCAGCAGCAGCACACCGAACAGCGTATCGCGCCCGGGGAAGCGCAGACGGGCAAACGCGTAGCCGGCAAGCGTTGACGTGATGACGGCAAGCACGACCTGGCCGCAGCTGGCAACTGCCGTATTGTAAAGGCTGCGCTGGAAATTGAAGGACGTGAAAAGCATCACGTAATTCTCGAGCGTCCAGCGCTCGGGGACGAAAGTCTTCCAGGTCAACGGATAGCGTAGCGCCAGCACGTCGGCCGTGGACTTAAAGGAAGACAGCGCGGCCCAGACGATCGGAAATGCATAGATCACGGCGACGACAAGGGTCACGATGATCGCCAGCCTTGAGGAGCGCTCGATGCCTTTCCGGGACACTTTCACAATGGACCTGCCCGCGTCTTCGCCGTCGAGGCGCTCGACAGTTGTCACGATGCCATCCTCCTTTTGCTCCCGAGGGGGATGAGCTGAACGCCTCCGATCACCGCCAGGGCCAGGAGCATGATGATGACGCTCGCGGATGCATGACCGGGCGAACTGAAGTGAAAATTCTGCACATAGGCAAAGTAGGCGACATTCGTCGTCGCGCCGTTCGGGCCTCCCTCGGTCAGTAGATAGATCGGCGTGAACAACCTGACCGCACCGACGGTGATCATGAAAGCTGCAAGGATGACGCTCGGTCGCAGCATCGGGAGGGTTATGCGTCGAACGACCGGCCAGGCCGAGGCGCCATCGATGTCGGCGGCCTCGTAGAGATGCGGTGGTATGGCCTGCAATCCGCCCAGGAAGATAAGCATCGGCAACCCAATATCTTTCCAGGCGGAAATCGCGATGATCGAGGGAATGCTTTGCCAGGCGCTGGTGAGAAAGGGCTGCCCGGACAATCCAATCGCATTGAGGATCGCTGAAAACAGCCCATTGTTCGGCAGGTACATCTGGTTCCAGATCAGAGCACTGACGGATTCCGAGGCTGCGAGCGCTCCGAGCACCGCCGCGCGTGCCAGAAATGTTCCTGGAACGCGGCGGTCAAGCAGCAACGCAAGACCTAGCGACAGCGGCAGCATGATCAGCAGGCTGAGGATGACATAGACCAGCGTCACAAACAGTGCAGACTGGAAGCTGGGATCGGAGAGCACGGCGGCAAAATTGTCGATGCCCGCCCACCCGGTCGCGCGTTTGGTAAAGGGGTTAAACCGGCGGACGCTGCTGACTGCCGCCGACAACAGCGGCAGAAACTGAAAAACAGCAAGACCGCACACCGCCGGGACGATCATGGCGATCCCAAACAGCGGTTCTCCCCGGCGGGTGGGATCGCCGGCCCCCGTCAACTGCCACAGCATTATTTTCAGTTTCACCTGGCGCATGTCGTCACCTCGGTTCAAAAATGGATCGCCGCACGCCTGCGCGCACGGCGACTGGGGATTACTTGTATTTGGACAGCAAATCGTCGATCTGGGCTGCGGCCTCGTGAATGCGTTTTTCCGGATCGGCCCCGAGGGCAATATCCTTCACTGCGGGGTTGATGGCATTGAAATAGTCGAACCAGCCGACCGTCTTCGGCGGGCCGAAACTCGCTGCTGCCGTCGAGACAGCAAGCTTGTTCGGCTGTGCGCTCTGATAGAGAGGCGATGCGGAAATCAACGAGGCTCGTACGGGCATGGAGCCCCACAGCTTGTGGAATTCCGTCCGGTTTTCGTCGTTGCACATGAAAGCCAAGAAGGCGGCGGTCTCGTTCTGGTGGCTGGAACCCGACCAGACGAAGGGAGCGTCAGAGACCGACGAGGTGTAATAGATGGTTCCGTGCGGCACCGGCGACGCGCCCCAGTTGAAAGCTTCGGGATGCGCGCGAAGATAGGAGGTGACGATCATCGAACCGAAATCGATGGCCGCGGCACCGCCGAGGAACTGGTTGGCGACATTGCCTGTCGGCGCAAAGCCGTTCTGGAAGAACGACTGGTAGCGTTTCATGCCCGCAACGGCCTCGGGCGTATCGATATAACCGGTGACCGACAGCCCGTCGTTGGAGACACCGGCGAAGGTCCTGTAGCTACTGGTCGACGGATCGGCCTTGCTGTCGCCCATCATCCGGATCCACATGCTTTCCATCTGCGTGTAGTTGGAGCCCGGCCCGCCATTGCCGTAAGTCGAGGATGCAAGGGCATAGGTCTGGTTGTCACCAGCCGCCCTGATCTTCTGCGTCAGCTCCGCAAGAGCCGCCTCGAACTGCTCGATTGTCCAGCCGTCCTTGACATCGATAACTTCAGGCGGCGTCTGGACACCGTACTTTTTGAAAATATCCCGGTTGAAGTACATGAGCACCGGGTTGGTCTCCCAGGGCATGCACACGAGATTGCCTTCGATCGTCGCCGAGTCACGCAATGGCGCGGACATGTCGGCCAGGAAATCCTGTGAAAAGAATGTCTGCAGCGGCGCAGCGATTTCGCCCGCACCATACGCTGCCGCGAAATCGCTGCGGCCCATCATCAGGTCGGGTGCGTCGCCGGAAGAGATATAAACCTGCGCCTTGGTCGGCAGGTCGCCATACGGCACCCGCTCCTCCGCGATGGTGATATTAGGATAGGCTGCATTGAACTTCTTGTAGAGCGTCCCCAGAAAGTCGTTGACGGCCGGCGGATAGTCCTGGTGCATAAAACGCAGCTGCACCGTCTCCTCGGTTAGTTCCGGGCCGATATAACCGCCGAGATCGAGCTTGTATTTCCCGGGATTGCTGCCGGGGCCGGCGGTTGCCGATACGGCTCCCATGAACGGAACCATCGCCATGCCCGCGGATATCTGGGCGGCGCCCTGCAGCAGGCGACGACGGGTAAGCACTGTCTTGAAGTTTGGCGTCTCGGAGGATGTCATGGTGTTTTCCTGATGGCTTGGAGTGGCAATTTCGAATTTCGCAGACTACGACAGGGACCGGCCCTGTCGTGGAAAGACCGCTCAATGCATTGGTTGACGATCGATGCGGGCCTGTGTGCTTGCATCGAAGAGGTGGCACCTGGACACTGGCATCGACAATCTCACCTGCTCGCCTCTGCGGATTGCGAGGCGATCCTGGACGATCAGTGCCAGACGCTGGCCGGCGAGTTCGACAGTGACATGGGTTTCCGAACCGGTTGGCTCGACCACAACCGCAATTGCCTTCACCCCGTTACCGTCGATCGCAATATGCTCGGGGCGAATGCCCAGCCGTACCGCACCCGCTTTCAGCGCGGCCCCGTAGTCCGATATGTCAAGAACCTGGCCGTCGGCCAGTTTGAAGCGCGTGATGTCGCCGCACACGATCTCTCCATCCAGGAGATTCATGGACGGTGAACCGATGAACGTCGCGACGAAAGTATTGTTCGGCCGATCGTAGAGCTCTAGCGGTGGCCCGATCTGCTCGACCAGCCCCTGACGCATCAGCACGATGCGATCCGCCATCGTCATTGCCTCGATCTGGTCATGCGTCACGTAAATCGTCGTGACCCCGAGGCGAGCGTGAAGATCCTTGATCTCGGTGCGCATCTGTACGCGAAGCTGCGCATCGAGGTTGCTGAGTGGCTCGTCAAAGAGGAAAACCTTAGGCTGCCGCACGATTGCCCGACCCATGGCAACGCGCTGTTGCTGCCCGCCGGAAAGCTGGCGGGGAAGCCGTTCGAGAAGATGCTCGAGCCCTAGGATGCGTGACGCCTCGCGAACACGATCGCCGATCGTCGCCTTGTCCTCGCCGCGCATTTCCAGGGCAAATGCCATGTTTTCGCGAACCGTCATATGCGGATAAAGCGCGTAGTTCTGGAACACCATCGCAATATCCCGATCCTTGGCAGCGAGCCCATTGACGACCGTTCCACCGATTTCGATTTCACCGTCGGTGATCGTGTCGAGGCCCGCGATCATCCTGAGAAGCGTGGATTTTCCACAACCCGAAGGGCCAACGAGGCTTAGAAATTCGCCATCACGAATCTTGAAGTTGATGCCCTTCAATATCCTTTGCTGTGCGAAGTCCTTTACGACACCGTGAAGCTCAAGGCTGGCCATATGCGTTTCCCTAGCGAACGAGCTGACCGATGATCCGCTTCCCGCCTAGGCGAAAGAGAAATGATCGTTTCATCGGACACCACAGGGAAATCACGATTTCATAAGAACATCAATCGGAGATGAGCTTTTTTTCATCATTTATTTTTTATGATTATTTTTTATGCGTAAAGCGTCACGGCGCAGGCATTGTAGGCGTCGTTATGCATATTTATTGATCATTTATGCTTGGCCATGAGAAATGTACATTTCTTAGCCATGCATGGTTGCGCGTCATATGAAACCATGATTACATTTGCCAACGAATGAAATGAATTTTTCTTACAGCCCTAACCTCGCAGTCGGCGAGCTCGGCAAAAGTGGATACGACATGACGATATCAGGAGAGACATTCTACAACCGCTCCATGGAGCTTCCCGACGAGTTGCTGGTTGGCTCCATCGACACACATATCCATAGTGGCCCCTGGCTGAAGTCGTGTCCTGGCCGCGTCGATCCATTCCAGATTGCCGAGCAGGCCAAGGCCGCCGGCATGCGTGCCGTCGTTTTCTACGACCATACGCTCGGCAACAGCGCCGGGACAGCATGGCTCGCCAGCCGCGTGGTCAAGGGTATTGATATCTACGGCGGCATCATCCTGACCTCCGTGCAAGGAGGAATGAACCCCCGTGCGGTAAAGACGGCACTGAATTACGGAGCAGGCGCGAAATTCGTGCATTTCGGCGCTCACTGCACCTATCATATGGCCAGCAACGAGGGCGCGCTCATCGACGGCAAGCCGGTGAAGTTCAAGGAACTTTATCCGAAATTTGCGCAGGAAGAGCTGACACGCGCCATCCGCATTCCCCTCGAGGATCCAATTCCTGGAGAGCTTGAAGAGATCCTCGGCCTGCTTGCCGAGCGTCCCGATGTCTTCGTCAATACCGGGCACGTCTCTCCGGCTGAAGTGATGCGCTTGGCCGATCTCGCTGAGAAGCATGGCATTGCCAAGCTGATCGTCGCACATCCGGCACGCGCTTTGCTCACGATGGAACAACAGAAGAATCTCGTGTCGCGCGGCTTTTATCTGGAAGGAGCGGCGTCGGACTGGCTGTTCCACCGCGGGCTGCCGCGGACCAATTACTATGTCGAACGGGAATATGCCGACGAGATCGCCGGCATTGCCAATGCGCCACAGTTCAATGGCGTCGGCCCGTGGGCTCGACAACTCAAGGAGATTGGCCTCGACAATATCGTGCTTGGAACGGACTACGGGATCCGCTCGTCACCGACGCCGATCGAAGGAATGCGGCTGATCGTCAGCGCATTGCTGGATCTCGAATTTTCCGTCGACGAGATCGAGACGCTGATCAAGCACAACCCCGCCCGGCTCCTCGGCCTTGAGGCCTGATTGATATGACCCGCGCCATTGTTGCCGACGATGCCGCCTCCTTTGGCAGCATCGAGAGGCTTCGCTTGCTCCTCCTCAACCCCAACACAAGTTCCGCCACCACCGACATGATGGTGCGGATCGCCCGACAATCAGCCGACGCCCGCGTCGACATAACGGGACTGACCGCAGCCGTCGGCCCCTCCCTGATCACCAACGAGACGGAACTCGCCATTGCCGCGGATGGCGTTCGCGCTTCGGTCGAGGCGATCGGCGAGCCGAAACCGGACGGGATCATCATCGCGGCTTTCGGCGATCCCGGCCTGGAGGCGGCGCGTGAGATCGCAGGCTGCGCCGTGGTCGGCATTGCCGAGGCGGCGATGAGGGAAGCGGCGTTGAATTCCCGACCTTTTTCGGTGGTGACCACCACCCCGCACCTGGCATCCGCCATTCGCAAACGGGCCGAACACTATGGTCATGGCGATAGCTTGCTGTCAGTGCGCATCACCGATGGCGATGTGTTCCGCACGATGGCCGATGCGCGCGGCCTGCTCGACGCGCTCGAGGCGACGGCGCGGCGCGCCATCAATGAGGACGGAGCACAAGCGATCGTGGTCGGCGGTGGACCGCTTTCGGACGCCGCACGCGACTTGTCGGACAGGATCGGCATTCCCGTTATCGAGCCGATACCGGCCGCTCTGCGCCTTATCGTCCATCGACGGAGGGCAGCCTCATGAGCATGCCGACCTCTGGGATCCGACGTCCCTAGTCTGCGGTCCATCCACCGTCGATAACCAGCGAAGAACCGGTCATAAGCGAAGAGGCCTCGCTTGCAAGGAAAACGATCGCCCCCATCAGGTCCTCGGGCTGACCAAGTCTGCCAAGCTTGATCTTTGCTAGAACTCGTTCCTTGAAGCCTTCATCTGCAAAAAAAGGCCTCGTCATTGGGGTCTCGATGAAAGTAGGGCAAAGTGTATTGCTGCGAATACCAAGAGGTGCCAATTCGATGGCCATCGCCTTCGAAAGGCCCTCCAAAGCCCATTTTGATGCACAATAGATGCTGCGATTGGCAGCTCCAACATGGCCCATCTGCGATGACATGTGGATGATCGATCCCGCTTTCCCCGTCGCGATCAAACGGTTGGCTACCGCCTGCGCTACAAAGAATGCCCCCCGAACATTGATCGCCATGACGGCGTCGTAGTCGACTGCACTCACGACGGTAAACGGACCGGGACGATTGGTACCCGCATTATTGACCAGTATTTCAAATGGGTCGGCCGCCGTGATCGCGGCCTCCACCATGGCAATGTCGGTGACATCCAAGACTAGTGAATCAGCCTTGCCGCCTGCCGCTCTGATCTGGCTGACCACATCCTCGATCTCGTCCGGGGTCCGGGCAGCCAGGGTCACATGCGCTCCCGCACCGGAAAGGGCGCTTGCCGCAGCTGCGCCGATCCCACGTCCGGCGCCCGTAACGAGCGCTCTCCGTCCCGTCAGATCGAACGATGGGGTGATCGGCAATTTGGGCGTCATACGAATGTATCCTGCATCAAATATTCGCGCTTACGCGCCGCGCTGGCGTGATTTCATCAAGGGCATGACATTCGCGATAAAGTCGGGAACATCAGTCGAAAAATCGGGGAAGGTCAGGCAAACCCCACCCACACCATAAGATGCTAGCGCGTCCAGATGTTCAGCTATCTTCTGGTAGGAGCCAACGATGTAAGGCACCGACATGAATGTCTTCGCTTCGGACGAAAGCTCCTTGTAGTCAGCCCGGTTGCGGTCCATGCCTGAAGCGCGCATCCATTCCTCGATAGCCACATCGTCGCGATTGTCCAGATAGCGCTGTTTCTCGGCCTGCGCTTCTTCTTCGGTTTCAGCAGCAATCACGTTCAAAAGGGAATAGGATGTGACGGAACGGCCCTTGGCGTCAGCAAGGGCGGCAATCTTCTTTGCCACTACTCCCAGCTGCTCCGCGGTGTCATTCATGCGACCAATGAACGAGTAATCCGCCTGCTCGGCCACAAAGGCCAGAGCGCCATCGGATTGCCCCGCGCACACAATAGGCAGCGGTTTTGACGGCTTGGGCCACGATCTGCAGTCTTCGATATTGAAATGCTTGCCCTTGAATGTGACGCTTTCCTCTATCCACAACCTCCTGAGAATGGTCAGGTACTCGTCGGCATATTCATACCGGTTGAGATAGTAGTCATCATCGCTCCAAAGCCCCATCTGGGCATATTCAAACTTGTTCCAGCCCGCTACGATATTGATCGTGAATCGATTCCCGCTGATGTCGTTCACCGTGGCGGCCATTTTCGCGGCTACTGCCGGATTAATCGTGCGAACGGCCACGGATGCGATCAGCTGGATCTTGGAAGTCACGGCAGCAAGCCCGGACATTAGAGTGAACGATTCTAGGGCCCCGTCCCAGTGGCCGGACTCGCCTCCGTAGCCACGCCATTTGACCTGGGAGAGGACGAACTCCATTCCGGCCTTTTCTACAGCAAGCGTAACTTCCTTGTTGAGTTCCCAAGTTGCATCTCGTTCCGACGGCATACCCTTGGCAATGACGAGCCCTCCCGTAGTGCTCGGCAGAAAAATTCCCAGTTCAAGGTAGTTCGCCATCTGACGCTCCGGATTGGATTTGCGAATACGCATGCAGCATTGTCATTGCCCAAAGTCATGTCAAGGGTCGGCAGGTGAGAATTTGCGCGGGCTAGTTTGCATGCCTTCCTACGATCTTTTGCCAATAAATTCCATTAAAACACTGGCATTTTCGACTAGGATCACAACCTTCAAGCACGATCTGCACCCGAAAATCAGGCAGGAACTTTTCCGCACAAAAATCCGGTTGACATTCAAATACAACAACGGGAGTATTCGATGAATACGCATGCGAAAAATCCCGGCCATCGTGGTGAGGGATAAAAATAGGGGAACTAACAATGCTATTGAAAAGTGATTATCGCGCGCTGCTGGCCTGTGTCGCCATTGCAATGGGCTCGGTGACTTCCGCTGCTTATGCTGATGAGGCAAGCGACGGCGTTGCCCGTGCGACCGAAATTATCGAGACTCATCGCAAGCCTCCGGTTTACAAGCCTGCAGGAGAGGCCTTCGACATCCAGGCTGCCGCCAAGGGTAAGAAGATGATCTCCATCCCCAACACTAGCGCCAACCAGTTCCTGAAAGGGATCATCGAACGCGAGATCGCTATCGGGAAGGAAATCGGTCTTGATGTTCGCGAATGGGAAAACCAGGGCCAGCCGAGCCAGTGGGTGCAGGGCATCGAATATGCGATGCAGAACAAGATCGATGTTGTTGACTTGATCTCAGGTGTCAATCCGGCCGTCGTCGAGCCTCAGCTTCAAGCCGCCAAGGATGCGGGCGTCAAGGTCTTCACATCACATTTCTACGACCCGTCACAGCCGGCCAGCCCACTTCTGGAAGGCGACCTGCCAGTCAGCTTCTATGGCCAGGGCTGGTTGCTCGGCAACTGGATGATCTACAAGACGAAGGGTGATGCCCGCGCTATCGTGGTGAAATCCGACGAAGTGCCGCCGACCGGACCGCTCGTTCAGGGCATCCGCGACGCATTCTCGAAGAATTGCCCGAAATGCACCATCCTTCAGGAGATCAACGTGGGCATAACCGAGTGGAGCACCAAGATTCAGCCATCGGTTCAGGCCGCATTGATTTCCAACCCCACCGCGAATTATGTCATTCCGATTTATGACAGCATGAGCCAGTTTGTCGTACCGGCGATGGAATTGACCGGCAAGGGCGAGACCGTCAAGATCGCGACATCGAACGGCACTCCGTTCGTGCTCGACTTCATTCGTGAAGGCAAGGTAGAGATGGATATCGGCGAAAGCCAAGATTGGATCGCCCGCTCGACGATCGACGGCTACATGCGCAAGCTTGCAGGTCTGCCTATGCCGAAGGATATCGGTGTTCCCTACTATATCTTCGAGGCATCGAATGTTGAGAGTGCCGGCGTGCCGGCAGTACCAAACAAGGGTTATGGCGACGAATATGTAAAGGGCTTCAACGAGACCTGGAAGATCAAGTAGTCGCCATGAACGAGGATCACGTCCATGCAAATGCCCCCGGCACGGATTCTGCCGCGCCGGCGGCACTGCTTGTGTCAAATATAGCCAAAACCTTTGGGGGCGCTCGCGCCCTCAAAGGAATTGACTTCTTCGTCAAGCCCGGAGAAGTACACGGACTTCTCGGACAGAACGGGTCGGGAAAGTCTACATTCGTAAAAATTCTTTCGGGGTTCCATGCCCCGGACGCAGGGGGCTCCATATCGGTATTCGGTGAGCCGCTCGATTTACCCATGCGCGCGGGCGCATTCCGCGACTACCAAATGGCCTTTGTTCACCAGCATCTTGGTCTGGTACCCTCGCTTTCAGTGCTCGAAAACATGCGGGTGGCGTCCGTCACGTCGATGAAGCCTTTCATCGATTGGAAAGCAGAGCGTGTCGCGGCACAGGCCGCGCTCGATCGCTTTGGCATCAGCATTGATCTTGACGCCCGTACCGGAGCGATTTCACAGATCGAGCGGGCTCTTCTTGCCATTGTGCGCGCGTCGGAAGACCTGCGCGTGGCTCAGCGCAAGAGCGGCAGAGGCGGCATCCTCATTCTCGACGAGCCCACACCATTTTTACCGCGCGAAGGCGTTGATCGTCTGTTCGATCTGGTAAGGCAGGTTGCATCTCAGGGCGACAGCGTGATTTTCATCTCGCACGACATTGACGAAGTCCGCGAGATCACCGATCGCGCGACGATTTTGCGGGACGGCTCGGTCAGCGGCACCTTGATCACAAAGCAGGCTTCGCATGACGATTTTGTCGAGGGCATTATTGGTCGGCGCATTACCCGCAAGACCACGAATATTGCTGGCAAGACAACACGACGTATCAAGGTCGTCATAAGCGACATCAAGGAACCCGATCTTGTCGTTCCGCAGATTGAAATCGCTGAAGGTGAAATTCTGGGGCTGACTGGCCTTATTGGCTCCGGCTACGAGCGGGTGCCCTACCTCGTTTTCGGGGCTACTAAAGCATCGGCCGGAACATTGGTGCTCGAAGGCAATTCGCTGCCGCTCTCTACCATATCGCCAAAGCGGGCCGTACAGCGGGGCATGGCCCTTTTGCCATCGGACCGACCCAAGGCCAGCGGCGTATCCAGCCTCAGCGTAGCCGACAACATGCTCGTGCTGGATCTCGAGCGTTTCGTTGGCAAGCTTGGCCTGAGGCGGGGCGCCATTGCAAAAAGGGCGGCCGAGCTCGCCACGGAATACGAAGTACGCCCCAATGACCCCGGAATGCGACTTGGATCGCTCAGCGGCGGCAATGCACAGAAGGTGCTGCTGGCAAAATGGCTGATCCGCAAACCGGAACTGCTGATGCTGGACGAACCCACCCAGGGCGTCGACGTCGGAACGCGCCAGCAAGTGTTCGAAGTTATTCGCTCGGCAGCCAATGGCGGCGCAGCTGTGCTGTGCGCAAGTTCCGATTTCGACCAGCTTGCCGACCTTTGCACCCGCGTGCTTGTTTTTGCGCGAGGCCGGATCGTCGATGAACTGGTTGGAACCCAAATCAGTAAAGATAATATAGCGGAGGCCTGTTATGGTCACTCAAGTCTCGACGTCGCTTAATACGGAAAAGAAGCGCTCACGCGTCAAGATAGGTTCTCAAATCGAGCGCTTTGCTCTCGTCGCTGTATGGCTGCTGATCATTGTGGTGTTTTCCATAATGTTGCCGGGCATCTTCCTGAGTTGGACGAATTTCTCGATTCTCTTTGCGACCCAGGCTCCCGGCGCAATCCTGGCGCTTGCCCTGATCATACCGCTCACCGCCGGGGACTACGATCTCTCGGTGGGAGCAACGCTGACGATGTCGGCCGTGACGGTTGGCGTGCTCAACGCTGTCTATCAGATGCCTATCGCTCTTGTGATTCCGATCGCACTGGGGATCGGCGTGATCATCGGTCTGGTGAACTCCTTTTTCATCGTCTACATGCGTATTCCGTCACTTGTGGTCACAATGGGAACGACTTCCGTGCTCACAGGTGTTGTTCAGTGGATGACAAATTCCTCGACCATCGGCGGCATCTCTCCAATTCTCATCAATCTTGTGGCTCGCTGGCGGCTTTTTGGTATCTCCTACGCCTTCTACTATGTGATCGTCATAGCGATCGCGATCTGGCTCGTCTTTGAATATACACCTCTGGGCCGTCGCATCCTTTTTGTCGGTCGTAGCCGCGAAGTTGCGCGCCTCTCCGGCATCGATGTCGATCGCGTGCGTGTGGGGTGTCTGGTCGCTTCGGCTGTGCTCGCATCGGTCGGCGGCGTCGTCTATGCTGGGCTGCTGGGTGCCGCTGATCCCTTCTCCGGGCTAAACTATCTGCTGCCGGCTTTCGCCGCAGCCTATCTCGGGGCAACCTCGATCATTCCGGGCCGGTTCAATCCCTGGGGCGCAGTCATTGCGGTGTACTTCCTCGCCACCGGCATCACGGGCCTGACTATGCTCGGCATCCCGCTTTGGGTGACAAGCGTCTTCAATGGCGCCGCGCTAATCCTCGCCGTAACAGTCTCGCAGTTCGCCCGTGGGCGTGAAGAGACCGATATAGCCTAAGACAGAAAGCATGCCTGTGATCAACGATGAGAAGGCCGTTCTGGTTACCGGCTGCAGCGGGTTTATTGGTAGCCAGGTGGTCACCCGCCTGGCTGCCGAGGGACGCAAGGTTTACGCTACCGATGTAGCGCCCCCGAGACAGCAACGCGTACCAGGCGTCGAATACTACTTTGCCGACGTCAGGGATATTGCACGCCACGCACCCGTTGTGGCGCGCCATTGCAGCGAGATCATTCACTGCGGCGGTATTTCGGGGCCGATGCTTCTCGGCGATAACCCGGCTGAGGTCCTCGATATCAACATCCGCGGAACCAGCCAGTTGCTGTCCCTGGCGAGCGAACTGGAGATAAGGCGCTTCGTCTCGCTGTCGTCAGTATCGGCCTACGGCAGCACACCTTCTGGTTTGGAAACCGTTGATGAAACAGTACCCCTGACCGCCTCGACATTCTATGGCACCAGCAAGGCTGCTTCGGATCTCGCGCTGCAGGCCTTTGTACAGAATCTCGGTCTGAGTGCGGTCGCGCTCCGTATCGGCTGGGTCTATGGCCCGGGGCGTGTGACGGATGCTATTATCCAGCCGCTGGTACGGTCCGCATCCGGATCGGCGTACAGAATGGACGCTGGCGCGGATCATCGCATCCAGTTCGTGCACGTCGATGACGTCGTCTCCGCCATATTCTGTGCCTTGGAAGCGCCTTCGTTGCCGCGGGCCGCTTACAATATCAATGGCGAAGCCCTCAGCGTCGGCCGCCTGTTTGAGCTTGTTGCAGCCCAGCTTCCCTCGTTGAGTGCAAGCGTCGGACCGGGAATGATGCCCGGCACCGAAATTCAGGGGCGCATGTCCATCGAGGCTGCACGTCAGGACCTGGGGTGGACGCCCAAGATCGACTTTGAAACAGGGCTGCGCGCTTATGTCGATTGGCTTCGCCACAATCCATACTGAAAGCCCAGGTAAGACATCCATGGCCCGTTTTGACAATCGCACCATCCTGATCACCGGTGCCGGCAGTGGACTGGGATTGGCAACTGCCAATCTTTTGGCCAGCGAAGGCGCAAGTGTCATCGCCCTCGATCTGGC
Source organism: Rhizobium sp. P1_C7 (assembly GCF_056406295.1). NCBI lineage: Bacteria > Pseudomonadati > Pseudomonadota > Alphaproteobacteria > Hyphomicrobiales > Rhizobiaceae > Rhizobium > Rhizobium sp. P1_C7. The sequence continues at coordinate 24,687 of NZ_JBFUAL010000026.1, read as the reverse complement.
CTTTTCGCCGGAACTGCAGGGAATGGCGCTAAAGTACGAGGCAGATATACGCGATGTTGCGGCGCTGACGTCGTTGGTCGCCGAGGTTGAGAGCACTCTCGGCTTCATCGACGGTGTCGCTGCCTTTGCCGGGATTGAAATGACCGGTCGTATTGACGAGGTATCCGACGACGACTGGACTCGCGTTTTTGCAATTAACGTCATCGGCTCAGCCAACACCGTTCGCGCTGCCCTGCCCCACCTCGAACGCGCGAACAATGCAGCCGTCGTCTTGTGCTCGTCGCAACTCTCCCTTTCGGGCGGCAAGGATTGCGTTGCCTATGCGGCGTCGAAAGGCGCGATCAATTCGCTCTGCCGAAGCCTTGCTGTGGATCATGCGTCGCAGGGAATTCGGATCAATGCCGTCGCGCCCGGGGCGACGGAAACCCCGATGATGAGCCGCGCATTCAGGAATGCTTCCGACGCCGCCAAGCAGGCGTCAATGGCTCGGCATGCGCTCGGCCGCTTCGGGCAAGCACATGAAACAGCGTCCGCTGCCGCCTTTCTGTTGAGTGCCGAAGCCTCCTTCATCACAGGCGTCGTATTGCCCGTGGACGGCGGCTGGACCGCCGCCTGAAAGACACCGTCTCAATCTCACTGCCCAAGTCAAAGCCGTTGCAGGTCTGCGACTTTCGGAGACCTGCAACGATAACTATTTTACTCTGCGGCTGTGCCGTACGGCACATTCTTGTTGCCGTAGCGGCGCACGCGAACGTTGGCCTGTTCGGCATGGCCGACAAATCCCTCCAACATGGAAAGACGTGAGCAGCGCTCGCCGACCAAAACACTTGCCTCGTCGGTTAGTACTTTTTGGTAGGTGCAGGTCTTCATGAACTTGCCGACCCACAATCCGCCGGTAAATCGTCCGGCCTTTTTCGTAGGCAAGGTATGGTTGGTGCCGATAACCTTGTCGCCAAAGGCGACATTGGTCCGTGGCCCCAGGAACAGCGCACCGTAGTTGGTCATGTTCTCTAGAAAATAATCCGGATTGCGGGTCATCACCTGCACATGTTCGGATGCAATAAAATCAGCCTGCTTGAGCATTTCCTCATCGCTTCCGCACACAATGACCTGCCCGAAATCCTGCCACGACGCCCGCGCAACATCAGCAGTCGGCAATATTGTCAGCAGACGCTCGATCTCCGCCAGTGTTTCGACGGCAAGTTTGCGAGACGTCGTCAACAGGATGCAGGGCGAAGTAGGGCCATGCTCGCCCTGACCGAGCAGATCGGTAGCGCAGATTTCCGCGTCAACACTATCATCGGCGATAACGAGCGTTTCGGTTGGACCGGCAAAGAGGTCGATACCGACCCGGCCATAAAGCTGGCGTTTCGCTTCGGCGACAAAGGCATTGCCGGGGCCGACAAGCATATCCACTGCGCCAACCGAGTCGGTGCCAAGTGCCATCGCGCCAATCGCCTGGACACCGCCGAGCACCAGGATTTCATCCGCTCCGGCAAGATGCATGGCGGCAACGATGGCCGGATGTGCGCCACCGCGGAACGGGGGCGCCGAGGCGACAACCCGCTTCACACCAGCAACCTTGGCCGTCAGCACGCTCATATGCGCAGACGCCACCATCGGATACTTGCCGCCCGGCACATAGCAGCCGACGGAATTGACCGGAATGTTTTTGTGCCCGAGGATGACGCCTGGCAGCGTCTCGACCTCGAGATCACGCAATGCCGCTTTCTGGTGTTGGGCAAAGTTGCGCACTTGCGCCTGGGCAAATCGGATGTCCTCAAGGTCGCGAGATGACACCTGGGACAGGGCATGCGCGATTTGCTCATCGTTCAGCCGGAAGCTCTCTGGTGACCAGTTGTCGAATTTCTCCGACAGTTCCCGGACGGCAGCGTCTCCACGTTTGGCGATGTCGTCGAGTATGGCCTCGACAGTTCGCCTGACATTCGCGTCTGCTTCCTCTATCTGATCAGCGTGCCGCCCAGCCTTGATTACTTCAGCCATGAAAACCTCCTCTTGCATACGCATGCAATAACTTTGTCTCTGCCGCATGTCAATGATCAAGGTTTCAGCGAAGGATTTTCGTCCATGAAAAAACAGGCTATAAAGGGTTCTGCGCCGTTGCTTCAGAAGCCCCGGACGATTAAACATAGATGAAGTCGTCAATTGCTTTGAATGCGGATGCGAAGGAGAATTCATGCGGGGTGGCGCGGTCAGGACAACATCATTCGATGTTGCCGCACTTGCAGGTGTATCTCAATCCGCCGTGTCCCGCGCGTTCACACCGGGGTCCAGCATCAAGGAGTCGACCAGATTAAAAATACTGGATGCGGCCAAGAAGCTCAATTATGTCCCGAACTCCATCGCCAGCAGCCTGACCACCAATCGGTCGAACATGGTGGCGGTCATTCTGGGCAGCATGGCCAACCCGTTTTATGTGCATGTCCTTCATGCGTTTAGCCGCGACTTGCAAAAGAAGGGACGGCAGACGCTGACCTTCACGCTCGACGAGGGCATGGGCACGGACGAGGCAATCCTCAAGATACTGCAATATCAGGTCGAGGCAGTGATCCTCACTTCTGTCCAGCTATCAACCCGCATGATCAACCTTTGCCACGATCGAGGCATCCCCGTCGTGCTCTTCAATCGCTATATCCCGCATAGTGACGCATATGGCGTCCGCTGCGACAATGTCGGCGGCGGAAGGTTGATTGCCGAAGCGTTTCTCCAGGCAAACGCAAAAACATTCATGATGATCACGGGTGATCCTAATGGCACCACCAGTGCTGACCGCGTGCGTGGCTTTGTCGATCGCCTGCTCGAAGCGGGCATCAAACGTGACGCGATAGTGGACTATGCCGGCGGGTCCTCCTACGAAGGCGGCGCCGCCGCAATCGATCGCCACGTGGCCAGTGGCAAGCCGTTTCCCGAGGCGGTGTTCGGCATCGCCGACATCATGGCGATGGGCGCTATGGATACGCTCAGGATCAGCTATGGCAAGCGTATCCCCGACGATATCATGGTTGCCGGTTTCGATGGCATTCCCGAAGGCGCGCGGCCACCCTACCAACTGACAACGGTCGCCCAGCCCATGAACCAGATGGTGACCGAGACGATCGAACTGCTGCACCTCGACGACCCGCAAAAGCCGCTGGTGATCACCGACGACCATCCCTTTCCTGGTGAAATGATCTGGCGTGCCACGGTGCCAAGACCGGCTAAGTAGCCCGCGATGGGCTGAACTTGCCCCGGCCGTGTGCACATTATGCGTACGTATTCAACCGCGGAATACATACTCGCTCCCGCATGACTTTTCAGCCGGGCTGTCACCACCCTGTTCCGGAATTCAACGAAAGCGGCCCCGGGGGCTTTCCTCCAGGGCCGCATCTCAAACGCCTATTCCGCCGCCTCGGCGACAGGCGGAAAGTAGCCAAAGTTGAACGGCTCGGGCTCGCCGCGCTCGTCCTTCATGGCTTTGCGCAACGCTGAGGTGGCAACATCGTCCACAGCATTACCCGCATTGAGCACGACGCCATAAGCGTCCCGCGCCCTTTCCGCAGATACCAGGTCGTAGCGTACATCGCGCGCCACGCTCTCCACCGGCCTGTCGAGCGGATCGCCCCAGCCGCCGGAACCGGCCGTGTTGAAGACGATGACGTCACCGGCGTTCACAGCAAGATTGTCGATCTTCGAGGGAATACGCTCGCGCTCATCCGACCCTTTTCTGATCAGCCACTTGCTGGAAGTACCACCGAACTGACCACCATTGATGCCCCATGGCGGCACGACTTCGCGGTCGTCATGGATGGAAACCTTGCCGGGTTCCAGCACGCGGTAGACCTTTTCGATGCCGGCACCGCCGCGATGCAATCCCGCCCCCCCGGAGTCCCGGATAGGCCGATAGCTCTCGACGAGAACCGGATAGTAGTTCTCGATATATTCGATGGGCGTCGCGGAAAACAACGGCCACCATGCGTGGCCATCCAGACCGTCGCCGCGGGGCCTGCCCGGAACGCCCCCAAACAGCAGTTCCATGAGCTGGAAATACTTGTTGTCCTTGTCATGGCCGGTGAAGATGAAGTGAGGGCTTGTACCATATCCCGCCGCCATCGACAGATGGGGTGCCCGCTGGCCCAACGCGCCGGCCTGGCAATCAAAGAACCGGGTATGCGTGTTAAGACGATTGGACAAGGCTGCCGGGAAGCGTGGATTGAGCAAGCTGCCCTCTGGCAGAACGACTTCGAAAAGGTCGTAGAATCCCTCGTTGAACAGGATCGATGGGTCGAATGCCATGATCATGTAAACGCCGAAGAACAGTTTGCAGAGGCCTTCATGGATATGGAAGTTGATCGGGCCTTCGGCCTGGTCATCCGTGCCTGTCCAGTCGAAGACTGCCTTGTCGCCGCGCTTGTAGATCGACAGCGTCATCTTGAACGGGCCGTTGCCGACACCGTCATCATCCACATAGTCGGTGAAGCTGACTGGTTCTGCCGAAATGTACTTGTCGATCAGAACTTTCATTGCTTCGCGCGTGCGGTCCAGCAACATGTCGCAGGCGCCCATATAGGTCTCGCGACCAAAGCGGTCGCAGAGCTCACGGACCCGCGTTGCTGCTGTGCGGCAACCGGCAATCAACGCCATCAGGTCGGCCCGGTTCATGTCGGGCGTGCGGGTGTTGTTAAGCATGATGTCAAGAACGCCCTTGTTGAGGACGCCCTTTTCGTAGATGCGCACGGGTGGGATGCGCAGGCCTTCTTCCCAGATCGTACGGGCATCCGACGGCATTGAACCCGGAACCTTGCCGCCGACATCAACCATGTGGCCGAATATCGACGAGAAGCCCACCAGCACCGTCTGGTGGAAGATCGGCATCATCACGCACCAGTCATTATTGTGCGAGATGGAACCCTTGCAGGCGTAGGGGTCGTTCCAGACGAAGATGTCACCTTCGTTGAGGTCCCCTTCGAACTGCTCGACAATGGCAGGAATGTAGGAGCCGAATTGGCCAACGATCATTTGGCCACGTTCGTTGCAGATCATTGGAAATTCATCATGCTGTTCGCGAATGACGGGCGACAGCGCAATGCGCACTACGACACCATCCATCTCGAAACGGGCATTCTTCAGTGCGTTCTCGATGATATCGAGAGTAATAGGGTCAACGGCCTTGCTCATGTCAATTACCCTTCGCGTTCGGCCAGATCTGGAGATTTCCATGCGGATCAACCTCGGCATAATGATCTGGCAGCAGGACGGTGGTCGTGTCGTATTGGCGGATGATGGCTGGGCCGGCAATCTTCTCGCCAAGGACCAGTTTTGCGCGGTCGTAGTTCGGAGTATCTATCCAGCGGCCCTTGAAGTAGCAGGGCCGGGTTTCGATCAGCGCCCCTGAATCGTCCCCCCCGGCTGCGGCAGAAGCTGCCTCCTCGACCGGGAGGGTCGCACCGCTGGCAATGACGCGCAGCGCCACGAGTTCAACAGGCACGTGGAACCTGACGCCATAGAGCCGCTCATGGGTTTCATGGAATTTCTCGAACACAGCTGCCAGGTTGGCGCGCTTGCCCAGAGTAGCGCTATCAATATCGACGCTGACTTCGAAACCCTGCTGTTCATAGCGCAGGTCGAGAGAATATTTCAGCGTCCGTTCCGCGACCGGAACTTCTTCCTCATCAAGCCAGGCCTTCGCCTTGACTTCGAGCTGGGCGAACCGGCTCCACACATCCTCTTCATCGAGGCCCGAGGTTGACCGGATGAATGTCTGGACGAATTCGTTCTTGAATTCCGACTCCAGAAACCCGAGCGCCGATAGCACACCGGGATTGGCGGGAACGACAACCGGATAGCAGCCAAGCAGTTCAGCCATTGCATTGGCGTGCAGCGGGCCTGCGCCGCCAAAGGCAACAATGCCGAAATCGCGTGGATCAAGGCCTCGCTGCACCGTAATGACACGCAATGCACCGAGCATCACCTCATTGGCAATGTCGATGATGCCCTGAGCAGCATCCTCGGGAGAAAGTCCGAGCGACTTGCCGATACCGGCAACCGCCTTGCGGGCACCCTCGACATCAAGCTTCATGTCTCCGCCCAGCAGGACAGGTGGCAGATAACCAAGGACAACATTCGCGTCACTGACAGCAGGCTCTGTTCCACCACGACCGTAAGATACCGGTCCCGGGCGTGCGCCCGCGCTGCGTGGTCCTACACGAAGCGATTTCGTCAGTTCGGAAACTTCAGCGATCGATCCGCCGCCGGCGCCAACCGAACGCACGTCGAGCGTGGGTACCTTGGCCGGAAACGAACCCACTTCCGTGGAGCGTGAAATTGTCGGCTCACCGTCTATGATGACCGAGACATCCGTCGATGTCCCTCCCATGTCGAATGCCAGCAGCTTGCCGATGCCGGCGCGCCTGGAAACCATTACCGTGGACGTCACGCCGCCGGCTGGGCCGGAAAGCACAGTGTGAACCGGCCGTTCGGAAGCGGCTTGAGCACTCATCAACCCACCATCGGAGCGAACGATGTGCAGTCGGGCGGTTACACCCTCCGCCCGGAGACGGTTCTCGATCTGCGATAGATAGCGCTTCATGATAGGCCGGACGTAATCGTTCATGACCGTTGTGATCGCACGGTCGTACTCACGAAATTCCGGAAGGATGTCAGAGGATACCGAAACCGGAATCTCCGGGTAGCGCTCACGTACAATCTCGGCGAGAGCCTTCTCATGAGCCGGATTTGCATAGGAATGCATAAGCGAAATAGTTAACGCTTCGATGCCAGATGAGCAGACGTCGTCGATCAGCGCAATGGCCTTTTCGCGATCAAGTTCGCGCACAACCTCACCGCGCGCGTTTATGCGCTCTGGTATGCCGCGTGTGTCTGCCAGGGACGCAAGGGGATCGGGCTTATCCATCACGATCCAGCCGAACAACGGTCCCGGCGTCCAGGATTTCGCCAGATGCAGCGTGTATTCAAAGCCCTCGGTAACGAGCAACCCTACGCGAGAACCCTTGTTTTCCAGCACTGCATTCGTTGCAACAGTGGTTCCATGGAGGATCAACGAAATTTCGGACGGAGAAATTCCGGCCTTTTGGCAAATCAGCTTCACACCCGCGGCCACGCCTATCGATTGATCTTCAGGAGTAGACGGCGTCTTCGCCTGATAGGTCTTCTTCGTGGCATCGTCGTGAAGAAGCAGGTCCGTAAACGTACCCCCGACATCGACTCCCAGTCTCATTGTTTTGTCCCTTCCTCTAAGCGGCATGCGGAAAGTTGTTGCATGCGTATGCAAAATCACTATAGTTCCGCCTAAGCCGACGACGCAAGCGCAAATTCCGCAGCGGTCATCAATTTTCACAAGTGCCGCGCGGCCAGTATATTGGCACACGGAGGAGCTTTAAAAATGGGTCAATCCGTGGCCTCGCCGCAGACGCTTTACGAAAAAGTGTGGGACGCCCATGTCGTCAAGTCCTATCCCGACGGCGCTTCACTTCTCTATATAGACCGGCATCTGGTTCAAGAGGTATCCAGCCCCCAGGCTTTTGCAGGTCTGATTGACAACGGACGCGAGATCCGCCGTCCTGATGCCCACATCGCCGTGGCCGACCATGCCGTGCCCACGACGAACAGGAACCTCAGACTTACCGACGGACTTGCCTCTCGCCAAGTGGCGCGACTGGTGGCGAACGCGGAGCGCTTCGGAATTAACTACATACCGATGCGCGACCGTCGTCATGGCATCGTACATGTCATCGGCCCCGAACTTGGCTTCACTCTTCCGGGCATCACGCTTGTCTGTGGCGACAGCCATACATGCACGCATGGGGCTTTCGGGGCCATTGCCTTCGGTATTGGCGCGAGCGAGTGTGAAAGCATTTTCGCGACACAGACCTTGAGGCAGCGCAAGCAGAAGACCATGCGCATTGTTCTCGACGGTGAACGACCGGATGGCGTCGAGGTCAAGGATTTCATTCTCGCCATCATTGCCAGAATCGGGGTCGGTGGCGGTACTGGCTATGCCATCGAATATGCCGGCTCTGCCGTGCGGGCGCTGTCCATGGAACAGCGCATGACGCTCTGCAATATGTCAATCGAGGCGGGCAGCCGGGTCGGCATGGTGGCCCCGGATGACAAGACGATCGAATATCTGCGTGGCAGACCGCTGGTGCCGCAGGGCCAGGACTGGGAGCGGGCCGTCGAGGCATGGCTGCGACTTCCCAGCGACAGTGGCGCCATCTTTGACGCCGAAATTGCCATAAATGTCGAGGAACTGGCACCATTCGTGTCGTGGGGCACGACGCCAGAGGAATGCGCACCGATCAACGGCACGGTTCCTGATCCTGGACTGGAAATGGATCTGGCGCGCCGTGCGAGGATGCAGCGCAGTCTTGACTATATGGGCCTGACACCAGGCATGGCGCTGTCGGGCATTCGCATCGATCGCGTTTTTATCGGCTCATGCACGAATGGCAGGATTGAAGACCTGCGAAAGGCCGCAGCCGTCGTTTCTGGCAGAAAAGTCGCAAGCAACGTGGCGGCAATCGTGGTTCCCGGGTCAGCGGCAGTTCGCCAGCAAGCAGAACAGGAAGGGCTAGACCAGGTATTCCAGGCCGCGGGCTTCGAATGGAGGTCAGCCGGCTGTTCGATGTGTGTTGCGATGAATGATGACCGGCTTGCAGAGGGTGAGCGCTGCGCATCCACATCCAACCGCAATTTCGAGGGACGGCAGGGTCTGAATGGACGTACGCATCTGATGAGTCCGCCGATGGCAGCAGCGGCGGCACTGGTCGGGCATTTGACGGACGTACGTCTCATAGGTGAGGGATCATGAAGCCTTTTATCCGCGTTCAAAGTGTTGCCGCTTATATCGATGAAGATTCGGTCGATACCGACATCATTTTTCCCGCTCGTTTCCTGCTTCTCCTCGATAAGACGGGGCTTGGAAAGCATGCGTTCCACGAACGCCGTCATGCCAAGGCAGGCACCGCACCGTTCATTCTGGATATTCCTCCCTATGACAAGGCCGAGATCCTCGTGGCCGCCAAGAATTTCGGCACCGGATCAAGCCGGGAACAGGCGGTCTGGGCGCTCGTAGATTTCGGTATTCGCTGCCTGATTGCCGAAAGCTTCGGGGAAATTCTTTACGCCAACTGCTTCAAGAATGGCGTGCTCCCCATCATAAAGTCTGGCGCAGAGCTCGAAGCCATTCGAAGGGCGGCCGGTGCTGGCGAACAAGTTGTCGTCGATCTCGAAGCGCAAACCATCGCACTTTCTGGCGGCGCCTCAATTTCCTTTGCCATAGAGCCGTTCCGCAAGGAGTCGCTGTTGATGGGGCTGGATGAAATCGGGTCCATTCTCACTGAGGATAGCGCGGATATTGCGACCTTCGAGAACCGACAGCGGAGCGAGAGCCCCTGGCTCTACCTCACCTGTGAACAGCTCACCTATTTTGACGATCTTGAAAAGGAGAAAGCTCTTGAGTGAACAGGAGACGCTCGGCGACAACTATAAGCGAGCTTTTGGAAAGCGCATAGGGTTTGGCCGTAAGCCGGCGCTCATCCTGATCGATTTCGTCGAAGCATATTTCGACAAGACCTGCCCGCTTTATGCCGGGGTCGAGACTGCTCTCGCATCTGCCTTGCGCCTGCAAAAGGCGGCGCGCGAAGCCGGGATTCCGCTCATCTACACAAATGTCGTCTACAAGCCCGGCGGCATCGATGGCGGTCGATTTTACCAGAAATCCATGGTGCTGCACAATTTCGATGAAGGTAGCGCGTTGGGCGCCTGGCCTGACGGTCTTGAGGTCAACACTGGCGAACTTGTCATATCCAAGCAATATCCAAGCGCCTTTTTCGGTACTTCGCTTGCCTCGACGCTGACGTCGCTCGGCGTGGACACCTTGATTCACACTGGCCTCTCCACCAGCGGCTGCGTACGCGCCACCTGCGTCGACAGTTGTTCGCACGGCTTCATTCCGATCATCGTTCGCGACGCAGTCGGCGATCGCCACGCTGCACCCCACGAGGCAAATCTCTTCGACATGGACGCAAAATACGGCGACGTCGTCAGCGAAGCAGAAGTCATTTCATATTTGCAATCCCTGGAAAGCCATTAACATGTCAAAACCTGATCTCAAGTCTGCATTTTCAGCCGGTGAATTCGTTGTCGCCCCGGGCATTCATGACATGATCGCCGCAGCGGTGTTCAACAAGATGGGCTTCGATTTTGCCTACGCGTCAGGCTATTGGATGACGGCCTCGACCTATGCGCTGCCGGATGCCGGTATTGCGACCTACACCCAGATGGTCGATCGGGTCCGGACGCTGTGCCGTACTGTGCGCGCCGGCGTCATCGCCGACGCGGATACCGGCTATGGCGGCCTCCTCAACGTTCATCACACCGTTAAAGGGTATGAAGAAGCCGGTGTGTGTGCAATTCAGATAGAAGATCAGGAATTCCCGAAGAAATGCGGTCATACGCCCTTCAAGAGAATCGTTCCGATCGAAGATATGGTCGAGAAGATCAAGGTCGCATGTGACGCCCGTAGCAATCCCGACATGCTGATCATAGCGCGCACCGATTCCCGGCAGAAGGAAGGCATGGAGGGTGCGCTGAAGCGCGCCGCTGCATATGGCGAGGCTGGAGCTGATATCCTGTTCGTCGAAGCGCTTGAAAGCGAAGACGAGATGCGCGAAACCTGCCGCCGCCTGAACAAGCCGACCATGGCCAACATGGCAGATGGTGGCTTGACGCCGATCCGCAGTGCGCGTGAACTCGCGGCTCTCGGTTACAAAATGGCTATCTATCCCGCCACGTCTGGACTTGCGGCTGCCCAGGCAGCAGAAAGCGCGTTCCGCCTGCTCAAGGACCAGGGCACCTCTGTATCTCCGGACCTTCCATTGTTCTCATTCAAGGAATTCAACTCGCTGATCGGCTTTGAAGAAGTCTGGGAATTCGAGCGCAAATGGGCACGACCTGAAAACCAGGCGGCGAAATGACAATGGCAAAGGTAACCTGCATTGGAGCCGGCCTGGTAGGCAGTGCCTGGGCAGTGGTGTTTGCCCGCGGCGGCCATCAGGTCTCTGTTTTCGACAGTGCGGGCGCGGAAGCGCACGACCGCGCCCGGAGCGCGATCGCCCGTACGCTCTCGCTTCTCGAAGCCTCCGGACTGCTCAGTGAGTCGCCATCGTCGATCCAGGCCCGCGTTAGCTTCGCAAACACGATCGCCGAGGCGGTGTCCGATGCGATCCACGTGCAGGAATCGGTAAAGGAAGAAGTCGGCATCAAACATGCAGTCTTCACTGAAATTGACCGCCATGCAGCTCCGGAAGCCATACTTGCGTCCTCGACTTCAGCGCTTGCCGGCTCGCTGTTTCTCGACATAGCCGGCAAGGGGCGCGCGCTGGTGGCGCATCCGGTGAACCCTCCTTCTCTGATCCCGCTGGTGGAACTGTGCGGCACGCCGTGGACAAGTCCGGAAACCATCGAGAAGACACATGCTTTCATGTCCAGCCTCGGTATGAAACCCGTTACCCTCAATAAGGAGATTGAGGGCTTTCTGCTGAACCGCCTTCAGTACACGCTCGTGGCCGAAGCCATGCATCTGGTCGGCGAAGGCTATTGCACTGCCGCCGATATTGATCGCGTCATCACAGATGGCCTTGCTCTTCGCTGGGCGACGATAGGCCCGTTCGAAGTCGCGCATCTGAATTCCCCGCACGGCTTTCAGGGATTCGTGGACCATCTCGGGCCGATGATGCGCAAGATGGGTCAAAGCGCCCGGACAGACTATGACTGGCCGGCAGAATTGGGCCAAAAAATTCACGCGGAACTTGTCGAAAAGACACCCATTGAAAAGCTGGGTGATCGGCAGAAATGGCGCGATGCCAACATTCTGGCGACGCGGTCCATGCAAGCCGATGCAGAGCGTCGATCGAAGTAGGTCGGGATCAAATCTCAGAGAGAACCGAAATGCTTGAAGTCACAGCTGAAATTGCTGACCTGTTCAAATTGGGAATGCGTGGGCTGGCATCCGGCGTCTCACTTGTCACCAGTGGGGTCGATGTCAAACTCGCTGAGGAAACCGACATGTCGCTCATCTACTATGATTTCYGGCAAGGGGTCTCCTCGTATAAAGCGCCGAGTGCCTGAAACATGGGACCTTTCTCTTTCAACACGACAAAATCTCTGGTTTTCCGGCCTGGCGCCGCCAAAGAGCTGGCCCCGATCGCCGGCGCCGTGCTTGGAGCCCGCGTTCTCGTCGTCACCGATCCGGGCATCAGTAAACTTGGCCTGATTGAAGCAGCACTTGCCTCGCTCGCGGCCGCGGGTCACCAAAGCCGGGTGTTCGACAGGGTTGAAGCCGATCCTTCCATTGCGACGCTAAATAACGCTGTCGAAGTCGGGCGCACCCTTGGCGCCACCGGTGTGCTGGGATTTGGCGGCGGCTCTTCAATGGATATTGCCAAGCTCGTTTCGCTTTTGCTTGGATCTAACGAAGACCTAAACGAAGCCTGGGGTGTAGGCAATGCCAAAGGCCCTCGCCTGCCGCTTGTCCTGGTTCCTACGACCGCGGGAACCGGCTCAGAAGTTACGCCTGTATCGATCATCACCGTGGGCGAGGAAGAAAAGCGTGGCGTCTCCAGCCCCATCATTCTCCCAGATATCGCCATCCTCGATCCTGACCTCACCCTCGGCCTGCCCCCTACTATCACGGCGGCCACCGGGGTCGATGCCATGGTGCACGCCATAGAGGCTTATGCCTCGGTCAACTCCAACAACAATCCGCTGTCGAAAACGCTGGCGCGCGAAGCCCTGCGGCTGCTGGGCGCCAACATCGAAACGGCGGTTTTCAACGGCCTCGACCGGGAAGCGCGCGGCAATATGCTGCTTGGCTCGATGCTGGCCGGCCAGGCCTTCGCCAACTCGCCGGTCGCCGCCGTACACGCCTTGGCATATCCAATCGGCGGGACATTCCATGTGCCGCATGGTCTTTCCAACGCGCTGGTGCTGCCGCACGTCCTCAAATTCAATGCGATGGTCGCGTCATCGACATATGCTGAAATCGCTGTCGACGCTTTTCCTCGTCTCGCCGATATGGACGCAACAAACCGTTGCGATCATTTTATCGCTGCGATCGAAACTCTTTCGCGGACGCTCCAGCTGCCCTCGCGACTCCGGGACGTCGGCATACCTTCTAGTTCCTTGGAAAAGCTGGCAATAGACAGCATGAAGCAACAACGCCTGCTGGTAAACAATCCCCGCCCCATCGAACAGGCAGACGCATTGGCGATTTACCAAGCCGCTTGGTAAAGCAGCGCTGGGGCAAGGTCCTGATCTGATTTTGGGCTATCTGGTGAGTCAGGCCGGCGGCAGAACTTGGCCGGCGCCAGTTGAGTGAAGCGCGACACTCAGAGCCCGCGATCATCGCCTTCATCGCACCAGCTAAGGGTAAAACATTTTGACTGTTTTTCCATTGCAACTCCTGAGCTAGCCTCGCTACGCGAAGAAGGTGTCTCGTTCCTCTCGCTTCCACTGGCGCGATTTGTCGCCAGGCGAGCTCGCTGCAGAAAAATCATCCGCTTTTGCACGCTTACCGAGAACAATCTGCCACTATAAAATCTATAAACTTCATAGACTGAGCAACTGCTTCTGCAGCTGGAGGATACCATGCCGAATACTCAGTCCAATCTCATTGCAATCGGCGTCGAAGCGGCAGACTTCGCTCTGCCGGACGCGCACGGTCGGGTCCATCAACTGGCCGAATACGCTGACAAGCCGGCATTGCTCGTTGCCTTCATTTCCAACCGTTGTCCGTTCGTGGTTCTCCTGCGCGAGGCGTTTGCACAATTCGGTCGCGAATACGAAGCCAAGGGACTGCAGATCATCGCGATCAACAGCAACGATGCCGCCGCCCACCCGGAGGAAACCCTGGAGCGAATGGGCGAGGAAGTCGAGACCTACGGCTACACGTTCCCTTATCTGAAGGACGCATCGCAGGATGTGGCCAAGGCTTATGGCGCTGCGTGCACGCCCGACTTCTTCCTGTTCGATGCTGATCGGAAACTCGTCTATCACGGCCAGTTCGACGATGCTCGCCCAGGCAACGGCAAGGATGTCACTGGTGCAGACCTGCGTGCGGCAGCGGACGCGGTGATTTTCGGCGCCGGTCCTGTTGCCCATCAGATTCCTTCGATCGGCTGCAACATCAAGTGGGAACCGGGCAATGAACCGTCCTGGTCGTCGCAGGCCGCTTGAGAGCATGCCGCGGCGGCAAGGATGCCACCGCCTTTCCCGGAACAGGTTTCGAGATACGGAATGTCGTTGCAACCAAAAGATCCAAGCGGGTCCGATCCTCTTCATCTGCAAGCCGATGTCCTGGTCATCGGCGGCGGACCATCGGGCGCATGGGCAGCGCTGGCTGCGGCCGAGAACGGAGCAAAGGTCGTCCTCGCCGACAAGGGCTATCTCGGCACCAGCGGGGCGACCGCGCCGTCCAACACCGGGACATGGTGCGTCGCGCCCGGCGAAGATCGCGCCCATATCGTCGAGCGGCGCTGGCAGCGCACTGCCGGCCTCGCCGATCCGCGCTGGATGCTGCGCTGTGTCGACCGGGCCTATGAAAATCTCCTGAAGCTCGTCGAATGGGGCTACCCCTTTCCGAGCGAGGACGACGGCAAGCTCTATATCGCTAATCTGCGCGGGCCGGACTACATGGCCTTCATGCGCCGGCGTGTTCTTCTGGCGGGCGTCACCGTGCTCGACCAGCATCCAGCCCTCGAACTCCTGTCCAACGGCGAAACCGTGACCGGGGCTGCCGGCGTCGATCGCCAGCGCAACCGCGACTGGCGCGTCGATGCCGGCGCCGTGGTGCTTGCGACCGGTGGCTGCGCCTTCCACGAGCGCATCCTCGGTGCAACGGGCCTGACCGGCGACGGCTACCTGATGGCGGCAGAAGCGGGTGCGCTCCTGTCCGGCATGGAATTCACCGGCAAGTACACGCTTGCGCCGCACGGTTCGTCGCTCAACAAGGGCCTGCCCTTCCGCTGGGCGACCTTCTATCGCGAGGATGGCACGGAGATCATCAGCAGCGACGGCGAGCCGCTGCGCAACGGCATTGGCGAGCGCGAAAAGGAAATCGTCCGGGCAATGATCGAGGCACCGGTCTATGCACGGCTCGACCAAGCTGAACCCGCCTTGCAGGACTGGCTGCGACAGGGCCAGCCCAACTGTTTCGTGCCCTATGACCGCATGAGGATCGATCCGTTCAAGGATCTCTTCCGCGTGACCTTCAGGGCGGAAGGCACGGTGCGCGGCACCGGCGGCATCCGCATTGCCACATCCGATTGCGGCACCGACGTGCCGGGCCTTTACGTGGCAGGCGACGCGGCGAGCCGTGAGGCTCTGACCGGCGCGGCATCCGGCGGCGGCGGCCCGAATTCCTCCTGGGCGATCGCCAGCGGCTGGTGGTCCGGCCAAGGCGCATCGCAATATGCCAAGCGCCACGAGCAGCGATCGGCTTTCCGCTCGGTTTCCAAACCTCTTGGTGAAGCGGGCCTGCGTCCGGCCGGGGCGACGAAGCCCGGCCTCACGTCAAAGGACGTCATCGCTGCCGTGCAGGCGGAAGTCCTGCCGCTCGAGAAGAACTATTTTCGCGACGGCAACTGCCTGGAGGCAAGCCGGCAGACGCTCGACATGCTGTGGAGCGATGTCCGTCATCATCTCGCCGGCGTTGGCATCGATCGCTATCGGGCCCGTGAAGCTGCCGCGATCGCGGCAGCGGGCCGGTGGTCCCTGAACGCAGCGCTCGCACGGCAGGAGAGCCGCGGCATGCATCGCCGGGCTGATTTCAAGACCAGCGATCCGGCATTCGCACGCCCAATTCTCGTCAGCGGCATAGACGAAATCCGCGTTCAGGCGGCAGAGCCCCTTCACCATGGAAAGGAGCTTGCGTCATGATCGAGGTCATTTCCGAAAGCCGCTGCATCGAATGCGACATCTGCGTCAAGGTCTGCCCAGCCAATGTCTTCGACAAGACCGGCGGGGCGCCGATCATTGCTCGGCAGGATGACTGCCAGACGTGCTTCCTGTGCGAAATCTACTGCCCGACGGACGCGCTCTACGTGGCTGAGTATGCCGACGGGCCTGTCGCCATCACTGAGGCGGAAGTCGAGGAGCGTGAGCTGTTCGGCAGCTATTCGCGCGCGCTCGGCTGGAAACGCGGCAAGCCCGGCGGCACCCGGTTCGACACGACCCATCGCATCCGCGTCGCTCAAGTCTGAGACCGAAGGAGACCAAAGATATGGACCGCATCACCGTTACCGACGTCCACAAGATGTTCCAGCTGAAGCCGGGCCAGTTCGTCACCATCGACGGCCAGCCCTCCGACCGCGTCACGGTCCTCGACGGGGTGGATCTGACGATCCGAAAGGGTGAGTTCATCACCTTGGTCGGCCCGAGCGGAAGCGGCAAGTCGGTTCTGCTCGACATCATCGGCGGCCTGACGCAAGCCACCAGCGGCAAGGTGGAGATCGACGGCAAGATCATCACCAAGCCCGATCCGAAGACCGGCTACGTGTTCCAGCAATATGCGCTGTTTCCGTGGCGCACGGCCCTCGCCAATATCGAGTATGCGCTGGAAGTACGCTGCGTCGGCAAGCGCGAGCGCACCGACAAGGCGCGTTATTTCCTCTCTCTCTTCGGCCTTTCGGGCTTCGAGGACCGGTTTCCCAATCAGCTTTCCGGCGGCATGCAGCAGCGCGTCGCCATTGCCCGGGCGCTGGCGGCCGATCCAGAAGTGCTGCTGATGGACGAGCCCTTTGCAGCCCTCGATGCCCAGACCCGCGAAATCCTGCAGAGCGAGTTGCTCCGCATCTGGGAAAAGATCAACACCACCGTGGTGTTCGTCACCCACTCGATCGACGAGGCGATCTACCTCGCTGACCGGATCGTCATAATGACCGCTCGTCCGGGCCGGGTCAAAGAGATCATCGACATCGACCTGCCGCGCCCGCGCGACGGCGACATCCGTTCCAGCCCGGACTTCAACGCCCATCGCGGCCGCGTCTGGGAAGCCCTGCGAGACGAAGTGAACAAGGCGCAGAAGGACTGGGCGCTTTCGCCCGCCTACGCTGCCTGAAGACCGGACCCTGCATAGAGACAATGGAGGCCAAGATGGCTTTTGTAACCGATAAATCCGGCTTCGTGCCTGCAGTGACGCCGCGGTCCCGCGACACCGCCCGACCAGCACCCGCGCGCCGCCCGAAAAGCCGGAGACTTCACCTTGGGTCGTTCGGTTACGGGCTGCCATTGCTGGCGACGTTCTTCGTCTTCTGGGAAATAGCACCGCGGCTTGGCTGGCTGAGCCCGATCTTTTTTCCGCCGCTGAGCGAAGTCCTGGCCGCCTGGTACGCGATGCTGCTGGATGGCACGCTGTCTACCAATATCGGTATCAGCCTGCAGCGAGCCTTCATCGGCTTTGCACTGGCGCTCGTGGTCGCGATCCCGCTCGGTTTCCTGATGGGGCGGTATTCGACCTTCGAGAAGGTATCGGACCTTCTCGTCCAGACCCTGCGCAACACTTCGCAATTCGCCCTTTTGCCGGTCTTCATTCTGTTGCTCGGCATTGGCGAAGCATCCAAGATCGCCATTACCTTCTATTCGTCGGTCTTCTTCCTGCTGATCAACACCATCAGCGGCGTCAAATCGGTCGATCCCCTGTTGCTCAAGGCCGCCCGGTCCATGGGCACCTCCGATCTCGATCTTTTCCGCAAGGTCATCCTGCCGGCCAGCATTCCCCACATCGTGGCGGGCGCCCGGCTTGCGGTGAAATCCTCGATCTTTGCGGTGATCGGTGCCGAAATGCTCGCGGCCAAATCCGGTCTTGGCTACCTCATCCAGAACTCCCAGCTGATGATGGAAACTGCCGACATGTATGCCGGCATCCTGACGATGACGTTCATCGGCCTGATCGTGAATTACCTGCTGGTGTGGTTCGAGCGCTGGGTAACCAGCTGGAAGAGCCCCTCGGAAGCATCGCCCCACTAATCCCACCATCCGATTAATAGAACCAACCGTCAGAGGACGACATGACCAACACTTTTACCCAACTGCGCCGGACCCTTTTGAAAGGCCTGAGCCTCTCCATCCTGAGCGTCTCGATACTCTCGAGCGCAGCTCTTGCCGAAGACAAGCCTGAAATCATCCGTATCGGCACCACGGCGCCAGGCCACCTGAAGTTCATTCTGGGCCGCCACAACGGCGCGTTCGAGAAGGAATTCGCCAAGGACGGCATCAAGGTCGAGCTCGTGGCCTTCACCAACGGCGGTTCGGAGGCGCTCACGGCGCTTGCAACCGGCGCAATCGAAGTAACCTATACCGGCAATAATCCGGCGCTGCGCGCCGCGGCCCTTGGCACCGACGTCAAGGCCATCGGCCTGTCGAGCTATACCAAGAACTCGTCGACCACGATCATCGTCAAGCCGGATTCCCCGATCAAGACGATCGCCGACCTCAAGGGAAAAAAGGTCGCCTTTCTGGCCGGAACCGTGCGCCACTCGGTTTTCTCGAAGGCACTGAAAACGGCCGGGCTCACCACTGACGATGTCGAGCCGCTCAACCTCGATTTCGCGGCCTCGGGCCCGGCGCTGCTGCGCGGTGACGTCGATGCCGTGGTCGAATCCGACAATTCGACATCCAAGCTGGTTGAAAAGGGCGAAGCGCGCGTGATCCTCGACAGCAACAAATATCCCGAGTGGTCTGCACCCTTCATCATCTCGGTAAACGGAGAATTCGCGAAGAAATATCCCGATCTCGTCAAGCGCCTGTTGAAGGTCGATATCCAGCTGGCGCGCTGGGCCGATGCACATCCTGAAGACACCATCAAGATCTTCGTCGATGAGACCAAGACCTCGGAAAAGTCGGTGCGCAGCACCTATGCCGACGGCAAGTTCTATCAGGATCCGCGCATTACGCCCGAAGCCCTCAAGGCGCTGAAGGATGAAGAAGCCTTCATGCTGGAAGCCAAGTTGCTCAAGGGCTCGGTGAACTACGATACCTGGGTCGATACCAGCTATCTCGATGCGGCCTACAAGGAAGTCGATTCCAACCAGTAATGCATCTGTAGTGCTCCTCGACCGCCAGGCCTGCGTCTTGCGCTGCCCGGCGGTCGTTTGATTTTTCCAACTTCTCAAGACTTTGATGACAGCGATTACACCAGAACAGCGGCTGATACCTGACCCCAAGAGCCGCAATTTCATCCTGTTTTCCATCGCCCAATGTGTCAGCTTCGCCGGCGATTGGATGCAGAAGGCAGCGGTCGGCTGGCTTGTCTGGGAGCTGACGCTTTCACCCGCCTGGGTGGGCACCGTCGCCCTGTCCGACCTGATTGCCGCATTCTGGATCGCACCGCTTGCCGGCACGGTGACCGATCGCAGTAATCCCTACAGGTTGATCTGGACGACGCAGGTTCTCGCCATCGCGAACTCCTGTCTCATCTGGTTGCTGGTCGTGTTGGGAATCGTCTCGCCCTGGCTTTTGCTGGCATGGGCAGTAATCGATTCGACACTACAGGGCTTCAACCAGCCGGCGCGTATGATGGTGACGGGGTCGCTTGCTCCTCACGGCCGCGTATCTCAGGCGATTGCAGCCAATTCGATCGCCGCCAACATTGCCCGCAGCATCGGCCCGATGATCGGCGGTTTCGTCATGGTGCATTCCGGCGTCAGCGACGTGTTTCTTCTCAACGCCCTCTCCTTCATCGCCATCATGGCCGTTCTCGTCCATGTCCGCCCGTGGATCGACCGTCCGGGTCTTGCGGTGCGCGCCGCTCGCTTCACCGACGATATCGTCTCGGGATTTCGCTATGTTCTTTGGGCGCCGCAAGTGGCGATGCTGTTTGTGCTCGCATTGTCTTTCGCATTGCTAGCGCGGCCGTTTACAGAACTCTTTCCCGCCTTGGCGGGGGGCACGTTCAAAGGCGGTCCCGATACGCTCGGCCTGCTGATGGCCGCGCAGGGCATCGGCGCGCTCTTCGGGGCCGGGTGGATGCTCAGGAAGCGGCCTGAAGGTACAATCGTGCGGATCACATTTGCCGCCGCCCTCGGCATCGCTGTATCGCTCATCCTGTTTTCAACGACGGGCATATTCGGCTTCGCGCTGCCGCTGATCGGTTTTGCCGGGTTGTTTCACGTCGTTTGCAATATCGGCATGCAAACCATGGCGCAGACACTGAGCGAGCCTTCGATGCGCGGCCGCGTGCTGGCGCTCTACACGCTGGTTTTCCGCGCCGGGCCAGCACTGGGCGCATTCCTGATCGGCTTTGCGGCACACTGGTTCGACCTGCAGGTCCTGATCGGCCTCGCCGCGAGCGCGCTTCTTCTTGGTCTCATCCTTTCCATTCCTGCGGTTCGGCGCATCTACTTTGCCGCACGCTGAGCCAAGTACAAATCAAGGACAAGCAATGACAATTGCCGACGCGATGGAAAACACCGAGACACAGGCATCTTCCAGCCGTTCACGACTAGTGGCCTTCGTCGTCGCTGTCTCCTTCTTCATGCAGATGCTGGATTCGACGATCGTCGTTACCTCGCTGCCGCAGATGGCGCGGTCGTTCGGCGTCGCGCCCGTGGCCATGAGTATCGGGCTGACGGTCTACATGCTGACCATGGCGGCCTTTTTGTGGTCGCATCGCTGTTCTGCGGCCTGGCCACGACTCTTCCGGAATTCATTGCAGCCCGCGCGGCGCAGGGTTTTGGCAGTGCGCTGATGAACCCGATCGGACGCATGATAGTTTTGCGCAACGCGGCAAAACGCGATCTGATCAATGCCGTAGCGCTGATCACCTGGCCGGCCTTGATCGCTCCCGTCATCGGCCCCGTGCTCGGCAGCTTCATCACCACCTACGTCAGCTGGCACTGGAACTTCTTCATCAACATCCCGATCGGCATGATCGGCCTAATGCTCGTCTGGCATTTCGTTCCGCAGCAGAAGGAAGAGGACACGGGCAGGCTGGATCTCATCGGGTTCGTGCTGTCGGCGCTGGGGCTCACATTGCTTCTGGCAGGGCTTGAAAGCTTCGTTCATGGGACAGTAACGGCGGGCCAGGTCATTGCCCTGCTTGTCATCGGTCTCGCCTTCTCCGCATGGGCCATTCGCCATTTTCGCAAAACGGCCAATCCGCTCCTGGATCTCTCGCCTTTCGCCATTCCAACCTTTGCGTTTTCCACCCTCTCAGCCGGCACCGCATCGCGGCTAGCGATCAATGCCATGCCGTTCCTCATCCCGTTGTTTTTCCAGGTCGGCTTCGGTCTCGATGCGATTTCCACGGGGACCTATATCCTGGTCTATTTCGCGGGGAATCTTGCAATGAAATCGGTGACCACGCCGCTTTTGCGCCGGTTTGGTTTTCGGACGATCCTGGTGGTCAACGGGGTAATTGCCTCCGCCTCCATTGCAGCTTGCGCCATCCTGTCTCCCGCAACGGCACAGTGGGCAAACTATGCCCTGCTGTTCATCGCGGGGCTCTCCCGGTCGATGCAGTTCACGGCGCTGAACACGGTCGGCTTTGCCGACATAGCCCCGGCGCAGCGCAGTTCCGCGTCGACGCTGTCGAGCATGCTGCAGCAGCTTTCTATGGTGCTCGGCGTCGCCGTCGCCGCCGCGGTTCTGAGCGCATCACAAACGTTGCGCGGAGGAACAGTCTTGTCGATGGTTGATTTCCAATGGTCATTCGGCGTCATTGGTACAATCGGGGTGCTGGCGTCGCTCAGATTTCTGAGCTTGGAGAAGGACGCGGGGGCAGAAGTTTCAGGCCATGCCCGGAGTTGATTGAAGGGTAAGAAGCGAAATATTTTCCCTTCAATAGCGTCAGCTCATCTGGCTAAGGAAGCTTGAAAGACACACCTAATAGAGAAGTCCCGGCATTTGATGGGTCGGATCGAGCGTGAATCTTTCGGGCTCTTTTGTCCAACATTTGCGGGTGAAATCATATGGCGTGAGACCTTCGAGGGTCCTGAGGCGGCGACCGAAATTGTGGGCACCGCTCCAGTATGCAAAACAGAGGGACCGGATCATCAGAGCGATTGAACCCGGCCCACCTGTGCCCTCACCTGCTCGGCCTTGCCAGCGAACGGGCAATATCGACAATGTCATCGCGCGAGGCAGTGGGATCCTCTTTGTTCCAGGCAACCCCGAGCCCGATCCTGAAATCGATCCCCCTCACCTTCTTGAGCTCGAAGGCACGGTTGGGCAGATCGCGAACCCACTCAGGGGCAAAGCCGATGCCGAGCCCTGCCGAGACAAGCGACACCAGTGAGTAGGTGTCGTCACAGGTATAGGCAATGTTGCGGGTCAGATCATAGGCCTCGAACTTCTCGTTGAAGTACCGCTCGGTGAAGGACAGGTTCTGCCTGTTGAAGGCGATGATCTTCTTATCGCGCAGATCCTCGATGCCGATCTCCTCTTGCGCTGCCAAGGGGCTCGCCTTTGCGACCGCCAGCAGATAGCGCTCATGGGCAATCGAGAAGAACCGCAGCGAGCCGATGTTCTCGACCGGTCGGATGAAGCCGAGATTGATCTGGCCGCTTTCCAGGCTGCGAATGATATCGCCGGTGTTGCCGCTGGAAATATGGATGCGCACGTCAGGATACTTGCGGGCAATCTTTGCCAGGAATGCCGGCAGTACCCCTGTGGTGGCCGGATAGACGGTACCGATCCTGATCTGCTTCATCGTCTTGCCGGCAACCGCCCTGGTGATCTCGGTGGTCAGATCGATCTCGCTGAGAATCCTGATGCAGCGATCATAGAAGGTTTCGCCCGCCTGCGTCAGTTCCACCCGTCTCGTCGTTCGCACGAGAAGCTGCAGGCCAAGCTCCTTTTCCAGCGCCTGCACCTGCGTGCTTAACGCCGGCTGGGCAATGCGGATCTTGGCCGCCGCCCTGCCGAAGTGCAGTTCCTCGGCCACCGCCTTGAAGTACGAGAGTTGGCGCAGTTCCATGTCACGATCCTTCAACCAGTTCGATTGTCTCGCACGACTGTTGAAAGATGATACCCTATTTTGGGGTATTCGAAAATCGGTTTTATCGGAAGTGCCGGTGAAATTTCAACTGGCACTCGGCATTGTCATCGCTTGATCGCATTCTATACAAACGGCTGATTGAACTTCTTGTCGAGGCGAGGAGAAAGGCAAGCGTTACCCAACAGGAGTTGGGCAGGCGAGTAGGGCAGAGGCAGACTGTCATCTCGAAGATCGAGACTGAAGAACGGCGTCTTGATGTCGCTGAATTTATTCTGGTTAGTAGAGCAATTGGTGCGGATCCTTTCGAGTTAATGCGCCAGGCGGAAATTGATTGCGGCCCACACCATTGACGGCGAACCTGTCTAAGTACGAGGAGCCGGTCACGGGTAACCGAGCAATTTGAGACCGTTCTGCCGAGAGTGTCACATGCACAGGAGCACTTGCCCGATTTGAACCCGCCCGTGTGTCCGGGTCGGACATTTATCGCGCGTTCACGTTGAACGGCTTCGAACCGTCGATCCGGCCGATCCGGGCACGTTGAAAGATCGGAAGGGGATCGACCCCACATCCGAGAAAAGCGCAGGTCGATTGAGCTGAGGCCAAGCGAGCGAGCTCTTGAAATGCTGGTCAGTTGAAGCTGTAGCTCCGGTGCGAGGCAGTGCGCCGATCTCGAGAAGTTGCCGAAGGTCACGCGTTGCCATCGCTCAAGATGTGGCAGTGATCGCGATGTGATTTCCGCACTCAGCCTGCCTTTGAAACCCGCGACCTCTCGAAAAATGCGGGCGACTACTTTCTCCGACCAGCTCGGCCACCGCGACGTGTTGGGAACAGAAATATGATGCACATCTTTTCGTGGAGTTTCGATCGCGACCGCTTTATAAACTTGAAACCCTGCCATTTGGCAGTATATTGACTGTCAGATGGAGATTGCCATGGTCGTAGCGCAAGCAATTCGTGATAGTGGGGTGCCGCAATCACCGGTAAATCTAGGCGATGAGGCGGCCCGCAAACGGCTTACCCCCGCAGCCGTGTCAGGTGTTGTTCGACTGGCCGAGATATGGCGCTTAACCAGCGTCGAGGTCTGCGCCCTAATGGGTGACGTGTCGGAGCGCACGTGGTTCAGAATGAAGAAGGGCGAATGGAGCGGGAGCCTCTCTCAAGACACATTGACCAGGGTCAGCGCGTTGATCGGCATCTTCAAGGCCCTCCGACTGCTTTTCTCTGAACCACTCGCCGACGAATGGGTCAAACTTCCAAACAAGGGACCGCTTTTCGAGGCGCGCCGGCCAATCGACGTGATGATCGACGGCGGCATCCCAAAGCTGCTTCTTGTGCGACGCCACGTTGATGCGTTGCGGGGCGGGCTGTGATCGAGCCGGCTCGCACGGATATTGTCCAGCGAGATACAGTCCGCCTCATATCGACCGCTAGGCTGAAGGAACCAGCATTGCTGGCTCTCGCCCCAAATCATGGCGCCATGGAGGATCTGGCCGAGTTGGAGGGCGCTACCAGCGGCCGCCTGCAAGCCCAGGAAGGTGGCCTGTTAGACCTCGATCCGAAAGAGCTCGTCTTTGGCCGTCCCGGCCATACATTCATCAACGCCGCGTTTACATACACGCGCCCCGGCGGCAACCGGTTCAACGATGACGAGCGCGGTGCGTGGTATCGCGCATTTT
>NZ_JBFUAL010000025.1:0-65235 GCF_056406295.1 Rhizobium sp. P1_C7 | reverse complement strand
GCGCCTTGCGTACCAGGATCGCCTCGTAGAGCGCATGGCGCGGAATGCGGGAAACGAATGTGCCGGACTGCGGAAATACGTTGACCAGACCGTCGTCGGACAGCCGCAGCATCGCCTCGCGGATCGGCGTGCGGCTGACGCCGAACTGCGCCTCGAGTTCCTTCTCGTTGAGCAGATCCATCGGCTTGCGGCGCAGTGAAATAATGTCGTCGCGCAGCGCATTATAGACAAGCGTTGCGGCGCGCGGCGCCGCGGCCCGCTGATGCGAGAGATTGGTGACGCCGGAGAGCGAACGCTTCTTGCGGGCTTCGCTCATCGCGAAACTCCTGCCGATCCGGCATCGATAGAACGAATGCTTTTCTCTACCACTCACCACCTCCCGTTGGCTTTGCAAGAAGTAGTATATTAGTATCCAACTTAGCGCAAGACTTCCATTCGCACCCTCTCCTCTTTCTCTGAAATAGGATCCGTTGCCGCCCGCTCCGAAAACGTGACTTTCCGGAGCTCAGCGCAGCTCAAGGGTTGAGTTCAGTCCCTGATAAATGCGGTTAGACGTCGGTGTGGTCTGCCGACGAGCTTCATACCGGTCGGGTAATCGCGCATGTTCGTCGGCGGCGGTGCCAGGCTCAAGATTATTGTGATTCTTTATCTGCAACGGCAGGGGCGCGACAACGTCGCCCCCTATTTCACCCGCTATGCGGAAGAGACCAAATGGCGCTATGCGCCGGGCGTGTTCGAAGGACAACCCGCCATGGTCTTCGACAGCACCAAGCCAATGGCACAGCCGGCGCATTTCGTGCTGATCGACTGGAGGGACGGTCGGGTTGCCGGGATCCGGGATTTCCTGTTCGCCTCCTATGTACTGGAAGCGACGGATTGGGTGCGATTAACATCAGGGAGGAGTGCCACTTGCCGCCCAAACTCGCTCGCCCGCCGCGTCCTCGGCTATCTCATCGTTGGGAGTTGACGATGGCGCAGGCAGGAAGGGCGAGGCCATGGACATTGGCCCTGCAACGTCTTCTGGAGGCAAAAGCGTCAGCTTCCTATGTCGCGACCCTGCGAGCGCGGTATTTTTTCGCCCTGATGCTGATTTTCAGGACACCGCATTGGGGATCGAGAATTGCAGGGCGCAGAGAGAAAAACCTAAGCATGAAGGCATGACGGCGATTTCCCCGGTCACAACGACAAAGTTTGGCTGCCTCAGCAAATGATAAGGACCGCAACCAAGGTCTCCCCGCCGGGACGACAAGGATGCGCGACGTCCATCTCCTGCGGCTTCAAGCGGATCGACATAGACCTGGGCCTTTGCTTCCCGACTTGCAACAGGACCGCGGAACGCTTAAGCAATTAATATACAGTTATACTGTATATATCGCTGGCGTTTGTGCGAAGGATCGATCATGTCTGCCGATAACAAGGAGGTGGTTCGCCGCTTCAACATCGAGGTCATTCAAAATGGGAGCGAAACCGCATTTCATGCCTTGATGGCTCCCGACTTTATCAATCACGCTGCGCCGCAGGGAATGCCGAACGGCCCGGAAAGCATGTGGCACACCTTCCAGAATGTTCTTCGCCCTGCTCTATCGAACTTGGCGGTAACGATCCATGACCAGATCGCCGAGGGAGATAAGGTCACAACCCGAAAGACTATAAGCGGAGTTCATACCGGTACCCTGCTGCGCGTTCCGGCGACAGGACGGGACGTTGCCATTAGCGTTATCGATATTGTGCGAGTTCAGGACGGCAAATATGCTGAGCATTGGGGTTTGAACACCTTGTCGAATGTGCTCGCTGCATTGTCGAAGGCTTGATCCGACGAGCTAGCACAGCTGTTCGATAACACGGATTGCGGCTCCAAGCGTTCGTCTGTCCTTTTCGGACAGGCGTTCCTCGATCAAGTTGGCAATCTGCAATGTTCGGGCTTCGCGGGCGTGGGACAATTCCGCCCGCCCGTTTTCGGTAATGGAAAGAAGCTGGCTGCGCCCGTCCGCTGGATTGGGCATTTTGCTGATCAGCCCTTCAGATTCCAGCTGACCGGCAACCAGCCGCATGCTCTGATGCCTGACGTTGCGGCGGTCTGCCAGTTCGGCGACACTGAGCGGCCCCGCCCGATCCAGAAGCGACAGCGTTTCGGACTGCGAGGTTGTCGGTGTATTTGCTTGCGTCTTCACGCCGCGAACGAATCTGCCGAGCGTGATACGAAGATTTTCCGCAAGCGCCAGCGCATCGGTGTGTTTTTCGGAGCTGGCTTCTTCGCTTGCCATTTTCTTTTTTCCGCCCTCAAACGAATGCTCTGAACCTTTCCATAGACCGAGAAGAACGAGAAGAGAAATAGCTTCGGCAAGCAGACAGTTCCTAACGTGAAGCTGCCGTTCTCGAGACAGCGGCATTATTCGAGACGGCATCAAGCATCATAATCATAGAGGTGTAGCCCAGGGGAAGGCTCGACCACCATACAAACGTGCCGTGTGCCATTCGTGGGCCAAAGCGAAACGCAGGCTAGTGTGAAGGGATCTCCCGGCAGCGCAGGCGTCCTTCGGGAAGACACGATACAAAAAAGTCTAAACTGCAGAACTTCTCCGTCCTCTCAGAGATTTAAAGGACATCTGGAGTACGTCTTGCCTCCATCCGGGTGTCTCCGTGGAAGCGGCAGCTGACCTTCCTATTCGTCGCTCGCTGTCGTGGATGAACACAGAGTCAAGCTATGGCTCGGCCAGTTCGTCGCGGAGTTCTATCGGCAACAGGCGGCTACCGTGTCGAACTCTCCGGGTCCGGCGAGGGCCCGAGGACGCGCGATTAGATCGCATCCTTGACGCGCTGCCAAGCGTTGAGGAGGTGGCGACCGAGAACTTTGGCCAGGGCCTTGCCGTCCCGCGCTTCCAGCGCCACGATCATTTCTTGATGTTCGGCCATCGCCGCGGCCCATTTTTCAGGGCCCTCGTGGCCGATGAACCGTATTCTCTTCAACCGCGACTGCAGCACAGCCTGCATGCTGCTGAGCGCCTGGTTGCCGGCAAGCTGAGTGATCTCGGTGTGGATCGCCTGATTGAGCTTATAGTAGCGGAGGCGGTCGCGCAAATTGTAGCATTCCTGCATTTCGTCATGCAGTCGCCGGACCTTGGCAATTTCCTCGTCCGTCGCCGTCACACAGGCGAGGTTGCCGGCCAGCTCTTCGAGGCTTTTCAGCACGATTAGCATGTCGTGCACGTCCTTGCCGCTGAATCGCTTGACGATCGCGCCGCGGCTCGGAATGAGTTCGACCAGGCCTTCGCTGGCGAGATACTTGATCGCCTCGCGCAGGGGTGTGCGCGAGACGCCCAGTTGATCTCCGAGCTGGCTCTCGTGCATCCTTGCTCCAGGCGACAGTTCGCCCTCGATGATCATGTCGCGCAATCGTGTGACGAGCGTGTCGTGAAGAGCCGTTCGCTGGATCGGTCCGGAAGGAGAGGCAGGCAGATCAGTCACTATTTCACTCATTTTCGAAAGCCCGATTTCGGTGCGGTGAGGCTATCAACGCCCCAGTTCAGGGGTACACCATTTTCTATCCGGTTCCAAATGTAAAAATGCTGCATACAAAATGCAAAAGACTTGTTCTCCACTCCGGGATGACATAAAACCAGCCTCATCGAGGTTGGAGAACGAAGCAGTGGATATCAACGATCACAAAGACAATCGCCCCGTCATCGCGCTCGCCATGGGCGACCCTGCAGGTATCAGCCCGGAGCTGACGGCTCAGCTTCTGGCCTTGGACGACGTCAAGGAGAAAGCCTATATCATCGTCATTGGCGACCGCCGCATTCTGGACAAGGGCGCGCGTGAAGCGGGTGCCGAACTGGATCTGACGCCGTCGTCCCTCGAAGGCCTGGCCGGTCTTGACCGTTCGAAGCATGCTTTCGTCGATCTTGGCCATCTGGCGCCTGAGGATGTCGAACGCGGCGAGGCGACGCTGGCAGGTGGCGCATTCGCTACCCGCAATTTCCGTACCGCGCTGGAACTGGCACATGCCGGCAAAGCGGATGCAGTCTGCTTTACCCCATTCAACAAGAAAGCGATGCGCTTCGCTTATCCGGGCTATGATGACGAAATCCGCTTCGTGTCGGATGTCCTGTCGTTTACCGGCAAGATCCGCGAATTCAACGTTCTGGAAAAGATCTGGAACGCCCGCGTTAGCTCGCATATTCCGCTCAAGGAAGTGGCGGACAATCTGTCCGTCGAGCGCATTCTGGCGGAGTTGGAACTGACTGTGTCCTGCCTCAAGGCATCCGGCATTGACGAGCCGCGCGTGGCCGTCGCCGGCCTCAACCCCCATGCAGGCGATGGCGGCAGTTTCGGCATGGAAGAGATCGACATCATCGAACCGGCCGTGGTTGAGGCCAAGGCCCGCGGCTATGGCGTCGAAGGACCGTTCCCGGCAGATACTGTGTTCCTGCGCGCCATGAAGGAAGGCTATCATGCCGTCTTGACCATGTACCATGACCAGGGTCAGATCGCCATGAAGCTTATCGGCTTCGACAAGGGCGTGACGATGATGGGCGGACTGCCTTTCCCGCTCTGCACGCCCGCCCATGGCACTGCCTATGACATTGCTGGAAAGGGTATTGCCGATATCGGTGCCAGCCGTGAGGCGGTCCTTCTCGCCGCCCGCATGGCAACCCGCCAGCGCCAGTCCGCCAAGGCTGCCTGAACTCGATCTTGGGCCGGCCGCCCGGCGGCCGGCATGCCTGCCTGGGAAACGCGGGCTTCCAGTGTTGCTCAGTAGGTGCCAAGAGCCGGGCGAGGAATGCTCATGTCAAAGTGTTGCGGCTTCCAGTGCGCGCCCATGGGCGCTCCGGGGCTGCGGTTGGGAGGAAAACTTGATGTGTACATCGCGAAAGTGGACGCGCGACAATTGGCCAATCGCGGCCGCCATGATCCAATATCCGAACACGCTTGCCGATGGTCGATCCGTTCAGGATCAGACCGTCGAAGAATGGGCCGCGACGGTTGGCGAAGTCGCCGATGCCGGGTTTAGCGAAATCGATCCCACCGACAGCTGGCTTCGCCTCGCCGACCTTTCTCCCACGCGTCGTCGCGCCTTCTGCGAGGTCGTTCGCGAAAGCGGCATGACTATTCCAGGGCTCTCGACATCGCGTCGAAGCGTCATTGACGCAAAACGCGGCGACGAATACCTCGCGTATTGCCACCGCGTCATCGATGCCGCGGCCGAAATCGGGGCACAGAGCGTCTCTTTTGGCTTTTTCGAGCCGCTGACGGAGAAGCAGAAGGCTGCCCTCTGGTTCTGGACAGAACAGGGAGCGAAAAACCCCGACGATCCGGTGATATGGCAAAGGGCCGTCGCCCGCATCGCAGAGCTCGGTCGCCATGCCGCGGAGGTCGGCGTCGAAGTTTCACTCGAAATGTACGAGGATACCTATCTCGGCACAGCAGACAGTTCCGTTCGCTTCGTTGAGGAGGTTGGTCTCGACAATGTCGGCATCAATGCCGATCTGGGCAATCTCATTCGTCTTCACAGGCCAGTCGAGCACTGGCTGCAGATGATGACCAAGGTCGCCCCCTATGCCAAATACTGGCACGTCAAGAACTACATGCGGATCGAGGACGAGCATGCCGGCCTGATCGCCAGCCATCCGGTACCGCTTGAATCGGGGTTGATCAATTATCGAACGGCCATCCAGTTGGCATTGGAGCATGGATTCGAAAGTGCATTTCTGTGCGAGCATTATGGTGGCGACGGCCTTTCAGTCAGTGCCGCCAACCGTGATTATCTTCGGCGCATCCTGCCGCGTAGCTAAGGACTGCTTTCCATGACGACGATCTTTGATGCTTCTGCGCAGTTCGCCGCGACCGCGCTTGCCGGCTTCTGCCAGATCTACCCGAACCACGTGCGCCTGGTCACCAATGGCGTCGTGCGTGCGACGACGGTGCCGAGGGGTAAGGTCTCCGTCGTTGTCGGCGGCGGCTCGGGTCATTACCCGGCCTTTGCCGGCTATGTCGGCCAGGGCATGGCGGATGCTGCAGTGGCCGGCGACGTCTTCGCCTCGCCCTCGACGGCGGCTGTGGCACGGGTTTGCCGCCAGGCCGATAATGGCGGTGGCATCATCCTCGGCTTCGGCAATTATGCCGGCGACGTGCTGAATTTCGGTGTTGCCGCACAGCGGCTGCGCGCCGAAGGCGTCGATGTACGAATCATCGCGGTAACGGATGACGTTGCCAGCGCAACGCCTGACAAGCACGCGATGCGCCGTGGCATTGCCGGCGACCTCGTGGTCTTTAAGATTGCCGGTGCGGCAGCCGAAGCGGGTCTTTCGCTCGACGAGGTGGAGCGGGTCGCACGGCACGCCAATAATCGCACCGTCTCCTTCGGCGTCGCCTTTGCCGGCTGCACCCTGCCAGGCGCTGCGGAGCCACTGTTTAGTGTGCCGAACGGCCGCATGGCGCTTGGCCTCGGCATTCACGGCGAGCCGGGGATCAGCGAAGAGGATATTGCCAGCGCCACCGAGCTCGCCGGCATTCTTGCCGACAAGCTTCTGGCCGAGAAGCCGCCAGGCTGCGCGCGCGTTGCCGCTATACTTAATGGCCTGGGTTCGACGAAATACGAAGAGCTTTTCGTTCTTTGGACGGCCGTTCAGAAAAAGCTGAATGGCGCCGGTCTGGAGATCGTTCAGCCGGAGGCCGGCGAATTCGTCACCAGCCTCGACATGCAAGGATGCTCGCTGACGCTGGCTTGGCTCGATGCCGAGCTGGAGCGTTATTGGGCTGCACCTTGCGATACGCCTGCCTTCCGCAGGGGGCGCCCGGATGCAGTTGACCTGCGTACCGACGTGGCCGTCGATGAGGAGGCTGCGCCGACCATCCCGGAGGCGTCCGAAACCTCCCGCAAGTCTGCGGCCTGCATAAGCGACCTGTTCGCCGAGATTGCTGCGATGCTGAAGGATCGTGAAGCCGAACTGGGCCGTATCGATGCGATCGCCGGCGACGGCGATCATGGCCAGGGCATGCGGCGCGGCTCCGATGCGGCGGCGACGGCAATGGCTGCGGCCGTTTCCGCCGGTGCCGGCGCCCAGACGACGCTCGCGCTTGGCGGCGATGCCTGGGCTGACCGTGCGGGCGGCACGTCCGGCGCGATCTGGGGGCTGCTGCTACGCTCGTGGAGCAATGCTTTGAGCGACAGCGGCGTGCCGAGCGGCAAGGCAATTGCCGAAGGCGCCCGGCAGGCACTTGAAGGTGTCGCCCGCCTCGGCCGTGCGAATGTCGGCGACAAGACATTGGTCGATTCGCTCGTTCCCTTCGTCGAAACCCTGACGGCGGACATTGCCGGCGGAAAAACTCTGGCCGAAGCATGGAAATCGGCGGCCGACTCATCGGAGGCTGCGGCAAAGGCCACGGCTTCGCTGACGCCCCGTCTCGGGCGCGCCCGGCCACTGGCGGAAAAGAGCATCGGCCACCCGGATGCCGGCGCAACCTCGCTTGCCATGGTGGCGCAGCTCTCCGCTGCATATATCGGGAAGCGGAACTGAGCCGCGAGGCGCATTCGAATATGCTCAGCCGAAAAGGCCGACAAGCGTTAGCCAGAGGCCGGATGCCAAGGTAATGGCATCCATCATCAAGCGGAAACTGCGTTCCGACATTTTGATGACGTAACGCTTGGTGAAGAAGGTTCCTGCCATCAATGCTGAGCCGATGACCAGACCGCTGATCAGGAGCTCCCTGGTCAGCACGCCTGCTTGATAGAAGGTCAGAACTTTCGCCACCTGGACGAAGATCGAGGACGCCGCTTCCGTCGAGAGGAACGCGCCCTTCACAAGGCCAAAGGCAAGAAAGGCCGGCACGCTGAGTGGCCCGGTGGACAGAAAAAGTCCCGTCAAAAAGCCGACGACTGCGCCGGCAACCGCCATCCCTCCAGGGCCGATGGTAATGTTGTAATGGCTGATGTATCGGCGAAGCGGCACCAGCAGGATAATGAAAAGTCCAAGCAATGTGCCGCTGATGGCCGCCGGCAAATGGACGAGACTGAGGGCTCCGAGCGAGGCCGCCGGGACGCCCGGCAGCGCATAGGCGAGAACGGCTCGCCAATCGACTTCCCTATGCCATGCCATAACGCGCGCCGCATTCGCCATAAGCCCGGCGATCGCCATGACGGGGATGGCCCGTGCCGGGTCGAACATCGGAACGAGAACGGGCAGGAGAATGAGGCTGGCGCCGGTGCCGATCACGCCGCTCAGGCACCCGGCCAGGAAGGCGATGGCACAGACAAGAACATAGGAAAGCAAGGCGACACCTCGAAGAGAGACTTGGCGTAGAGCAGCTTTAAAAGAACAAGGCCGGCAAATCTGCCGGCCTTGTGGCTCTCGAGAGGGTTTAGAAAAAGGCTTTATCCTGTTCGCGTCGGAGCGCTAGCAGTTCCGACGACTCATCGAGCTCAACATCGCCGCACCGGATCGGTCGGCCCGCCTTGACCGCTCTCTTCAACTTGCGATTGGCGGCGAGATAAAAGGGTACGGGCATCTCGTCTAACAGCCGGCCGGCGGGGATCATCCGCGCCGAGACATCGACGATCGAATGGTGGTGACCGCTTGCGGTGAGCACAGTCCCGGCTGCGATATCGGCATCGGCATGCGCGACCAGGTCGATGACCGGCCGGGGCTCGGTGGCGCCGCTCGATACACCGCGCAGACCGACTTCAAGAATGCTCGTCGCCGCCTCGACGCCCAGCAGGTGGCGGGGAATATAGAGCATCGCGACATCACCATTGCGGCTGACGGCATGGCCTTTTTCCGCCAGCATTTGCCAGGTTTGCGGATCGTCGCAGCGAACCGTGACGAAGACGCCGCCGGCAAAGCTCACCTCGCCAGGAAGCCGCAGGCAATGAAAGACATCGAGTACAGCGGAGGCTCCAAGCAATCCGCCGTTTGCGCGCGGCGAGAAGAAATCGGCAACTTCCGTGATCCGGGCAATCGGCACATGCAGTTCGGGGCGGTCCACCATGAAGCCGGTCGCATTGGCGACAAGCGTCATCTCGCACAGGTCCGGCACGGCACGTTGCTGAAATTCGCCGGCGATCTGCGAGCGCTTGGCCGCGATGGTTGGCAGCTCGAGTCTTGCGGGCTCCATCCAGTCGGCAAATTCTGGGGCAGGGGCTACCTTGCCGTTCGAAGTCAGCGTTCCCTGCTTAGGATCGAAAACGAAGTCGTATTCACTGGACTTGCCAGCGGCGATGATGTCTAGCCCGAGGACTTGAGCCCACGTTACCAATCCCATCAGAAGGCTCGGTTGGTCGCCATCCACAGGGGTGACGATGACGTTATTACGGCGGGCGCGCAAAGCCAATCCGGGACCGATGACGCTGTCGACTTCCTTCGAGACCAGGGCGACGTGCTTGCCGGCATCAATCGCGAGCCGCGAATGTCGGGCGCCGGCCTCAGGATGGCCGGTGGCTTCGACGACGACCGTGATCGGCAGATCGAGCACAGTGGCGATGTCATCCGACGCGATGAACAGGCCTCGTTCCCAAGCCTCGCGGACCTCTGCGGTCGTCGAGCACTGGGCAATCCGGGAAGCCTCGATGCCGAGACTGCGGAGAACGTCTGCTGCCGTCTCTGCCTTCAGATCGACGGCAACGCGGGCGCTTATCAACGGCGTCTTGAGGCTCTGGGCGATGAAGCTGCGGCCGAACCCGCCGGTTCCGACAATGCAGCATTCGACAGGTTCGGCATTGGTGCCGAAATAGGTATGGTAGTTCATGAAATTCCTCCGAATGGGCTAAAGGCAAACCAGGCCTCAGCCAGCCTTGTCCACTTCCACCTTGCGCTGCCTGAAATAGGAGACCAGCTTGGCGCCCTGCGGCACGATCAGAAGGCCGAGTGCCACGATCATGATCCCACCTACCAAGTAGTTGGAGAAGAACACGCCGAGCGACCCGTCCGAGACGATCATCGACTGATGGAAGGATTCTTCCGCCTTGTGGCCGAGCACCATGGCAAGGACCATGGGGGCCAGCGGGTATTCCAGCTTGTTGAAGATGAAGCCGACAGCGCCGAATATCAGCACGAGCCAAAGATCCGAGGTGGAATTCGCAACCGTATAGGCGCCGACAAAGCAGATCGCCACGATCATCGGACCGATGATCGTGAACGGGATGCGCAGCAGCGCCGCGAACAGCGGGACCGTTAACAGGACGAGAATAACGCCGACGATGTTCGAGACATACATGCTGGCTATCAGCCCCCAGACGAAGTCGGGCTTGGTGGTGAAAAGCATCGGACCAGGCGTCAAGCCCCAGATCATCAGGCCGCCCATCATCACGGCCGCTGTCGCAGAGCTGGGTACACCGAGCGCCAACATCGGAAGCATGGCACAGGTTCCAGCCGAGTGGTCAGCGATTTCCGGTGCAATGATGCCTTCCGGACGGCCCGTACCAAACTTGGCGCCGGGCTTCGACCATTGCCGCGCCAGGCCGTAACTCATGAAGGATGCTGCGGTCGGGCCGCCGGGAGTGATGCCCATCCAGATGCCGACCACCGACGAGCGGATGATCGTCGTGATGTAACGCGGCATTTCACAGATGGCCTTGAACACGTCGCGCGGATCGATCCGAGACGAGACGCCTCGGAAATGCAGGCCGTCCTGTACCGTTGCCAGCAGTTCACCTATGCCGAACAGACCAATGACGACGACAAGGAAGCTGACGCCGCTGATGAGAACGTCGAGGCCGAACGTCAAGCGAAGTGACCCTGTGACCGTGTCCATGCCAACGCTGGCGAACAGCAGCCCGACGCAAAGCGAGGCGACTGTCTTCAACGGCGAGGCACTCCCCATGCCGATGAAGGCGCAGAAGGCGAGGAAATAGACAGCGAAATATTCTGGCGCCCCAAATTTCAACGCGAAATTGGCGGCCCACGACGACAGAAGGGTAATGACGAGCACGCCGATCAGTGCGCCAATGCCCGCCGAGACGAAGGCAAAGGTCAACGCTCGGGTCGATTGCCCGCTATGCGCCATTGGATAGCCATCGAATGTCGTTGCCACCGAACTCGGTTCACCCGGAATATTGAACAGGATGGAGGTCGTCGAGCCGCCGAATAGAGCGCCCCAATACATCGATGCTAGAAGGATGATAGCCGAGACCGGATCCATGGAAAAGGTAAGGGGGATCAGCAGGGATACGCCGTTCGGCGCGCCGAGACCGGGCAGGACGCCGACGATCAGGCCGAGAAACACGCCGACGATCATTAGCATGATGTGCATTGGGGTCAGCGCGATGCCGAAGCCATGCATAAGCAGGTCGAAATTTGCCATTGAAATGGTCCCGGCTCAATAGATGCCGAGCATGTCTTCGATAGGTCCCTTGAGAAGCGGGACCTGGAAGGCAGTCTCGAAAACCAGATAAAGTGCGACAGAGAAGGCGATGCCGATCAAAAGCGCGATGTAGGGCTTGTACTTGCCTTGGCGCCAGGCGACGTAGAACAGGTAGAGCGTGGTGCCGACATAGACTCCGAGAAAGATCGTCACCACAACGAACAAAACCATCGGAACGAAAAAGGACAGCAGACGCATGGTCTGCTCCGATTCAAGGAAGGTCTCGCGCAGATCGACGCTTTTTGCCTGAACAAGCGCCTGCACCAGGCAACCGATGCTGGCTGCAATCACGATCAGACCGACGTAAAAGGGGAAATATCCCGGCATGGGGCCGGAGTCACCCCAGCTCACTCCCAGTTCCAACGAACCCGTTGCACCCGCCACGCCGACGGCGCCGAGGCAAAGAGCAGTGATGACTTCCATGTGGAGGCGCTTGATATGCATGATCAGGTTCCTTCGCCGAAGGGACCCGCCTGTCGCTGCCCGGTCCCATTGCGTCAATCTTGCGAGGTAATGCGGCCCGGCGACTCTTTCGAAGGCGCCGGACCCGAAACCCGTTTACTGAACCAGCCAGCCTTCGTCCTTGAAGACCTTGACGGCATCGGCTTGGCTACTGCCGATGAATTCCTGCAGCTTTGCAGGGTCATAATAATCTGCGGCCTGCGAGGTCTTGCTGATATAGCTGGCCCATTCGGGCGTCTCGCTGACCTTCTTCATCACGTCTGCATAGTAGGCGACGGCATCGTCGGGGGTGCCGGCGGCGGCCCAGACCGTGCGAGGCATCTTGTAGGATTTGATCGGGATCCCGGCGGACGAGCAGATCGGAATGTCGCCCCAACCCTTGCCGTCATGAACCGGATCGCTCTTGGCCATCGGCTTGTCGTCGAAGACGCAAAGCGGCTTCACGACGCCCGCCTGCCACTGGCCGAGGTTTTCATTCGGGTTGTTGACGTTGGCTTCCACATGGCCGCCGGCGAGTTGCACGCCGACTTCGCCGCCGCCGTTAAACGGCAGATACTTGAACTTCGCCCCGGTCACCTGGCTGATCAGCGCCACCAGCGTTTCGTCCGTATCTTTGGATTGACTGCCGGCAAACGTGATCTTGCCCGGCGCAGACTTGGCCGCGTCGATCAGAGCCGACGGCGTCTGGTATTGAGAGTCAGCCTTCACCCAGATCAGGAACTCGTCGAAGGCGAGCGCCGACACCGGTTTCAGGTCCTCGATTGAATAGGCCATCTTGGCGACATGCGGGAGAAGGTAGGCATTGTTGGTGCCGAAATAGAGTTTGTTGACGTCGCCTTCGTTCTTTTTTGCATAGAGAAAGGCTTCCGCGCCGCTGCCGCCACCCTTGTTGAGAACGACCATCGGCTTGTTCATCAGATTGTGCTTGGTGATGATTGCCTGGATGGTACGGGCGAAATTGTCGGTACCGCCACCGGCACCCGATGCCACGACGAATTCGACGGGGCGCGTCGGCTCAAAGGCGAGCGCCTGTCCCGCGACCGTCAGTGCGGCGGCTAGAGTTAGTCCTATCGATAGAGTTTTCATCTTCTTCCTCCTTTAGATGGAAAACGGTGCAAGCCTCCCAGCACCGACATGCTCTGATGAAGTATTCAGGCGGCAGATGCTGCGCCTCCACCGCGTTTTTCTGATTTGGACACGCGGTCGCTATGGATAGACGAGATGTCATGCCGATGCCTGCGATGGGGCCCACGAGACCAGAGTGTCGAGACTGCAAAGAAAATGCGGAAGTCACAGCGTTCCGAAGCCTGGCAGCCAGCGCTCGTGGAATGACCCGAGGCGGGTGCAATAACGGCTCGCAAGTGGCTTCTACTTGAACTCATGGTCTCCTCCATCGGTAAAAACTGATAGGGGATTTAGCGGCTCAAATCAAGTCTTCTGAATTCTGTATACAAAATTTTGCGGACGATATAAAGAATTTGCCACCCGGATGCTGGAGCGGTATCCCTCGCAATGTGTGCGCAAGCGCTCGGTGGGGGACATAGGACCGGCGCGGATCGGCAGGAGCAGCCATGAACAATGCATTGCGAAAGTGGGTCGGAACTAGCTGGAAAATGAACAAGACGCTCGTCGCAGCTCTGAGCTTCGCGATGGGACTTAAGGATTCGAAAGCCACCGGCATTACCAACATCCAGCCTTTTGTTATTCCGCCATTCACTTGCGTTCGGGAGGTTAAGGCCGCGCTCAAAGGCACCGGGGTGCTAGTCGGGGCCCAGAACATGCACTGGGACGATCATGGTGCCTGGACAGGCGAGATTTCCCCATTGATGTTGAAGGACTGCGATCTCGACATCGTCGAATTGGGACACTCCGAGCGGAGACAGAATTTCGGTGAAACAAACGAAACCGTCGCGCGAAAAACCGCCGCCGCGGTCAAACACGGGCTCGTTCCTCTCATTTGCGTCGGAGAAAGCCTGGCCGAACGAGAGGCCGGGCGAGCATCCGAGGTTCTCCACACCCAGGTTCGCGTGGCTCTATCAATGCTCTCGCGTGAACACAGAGAAGCGGAAGTCCTGTTCGCCTACGAACCCGTTTGGGCGATCGGAGAACGCGGAGTGCCGGCAACAGTGGACTATGCCAGCGTGCGACATGCTGAGATCGCGGCCGTCGCAGGCGAAATTCTAGGGAGGCGGGTGCCGTGCCTCTATGGCGGCTCTGTGAACCTTTCAAACTGCGAGGAGCTCATCTGCTGCCCGGTCATCGATGGCCTCTTCATAGGCCGGTCGGCTTGGAGCGTCGAAGGCTATCTGGAAATTCTCGCGAGATGCAGCATCAAACTAGAAGGAAGCAAAGAATGAAAATCGCCATTGCAGGGGACAGCGCCGGCGAAGGACTCGCCGCAGTGCTGTTCGATCACCTGAAAGACCGCTACAACGTCGTTGACGCTTCCCGAACACCTGCGGGATCGGACGCGTTCTACGCGAACCTGTCGGAACGGGTCGGATGCGCCGTCATCGATGGGACCTATGACAAGGCAATCCTTGTTTGCGGTACAGGCATCGGTGTGTCTATCGCCGCCAACAAGGTTCCGGGAATTCGGGCCGCTCTAACGCACGACACCTATTCCGCCGAACGCGCCGCACTCTCGAACAATGCGCAGATCATCACGATGGGCGCGCGGGTCATCGGGGCGGAGCTCGCCAAGGCGATTGCGGACGCGTTTCTGGCGCAGAGCTTTGACACCGCTGGACGGTCTGTCGGTAATGTTAACGCGATCGACGACGTTGACGCTCGGTATCGCAGCCGTTGATAAGGATTAGCGGGTATTCGTCTCAAACAGTTGACAGTCACTCCACAGTGTTCTGAATAGATTCCTATATCGAGCACTTGCGGCCGACCGTTTTTGCCGTGAGCTGTTTTCCATTGCGAAGACTTCAGCGCGGCGGAAATTGATCAGGACGTTCGAGACGAGGCTGGATTTACGCGAGGGAGACGGCCCTTCGTTGTCGCTCGTTCTCGACGAATAACCGCTTTGATGAGCAAGACAGAGCGTTTGCTGTTGGGGAAGCTCAAAGCCGGGCGGGAATGGACGGGCGACCTGAAGGTCTCGTTCTACCAGCATCTTGGCCTGCCTGCGACACATCTCGACATGGCCCACAGGCAACGTCAGGCGAAGCTCAAGTCGGTGGCCGAGCTGGGCTGCGACCGGATGAAGGATTTGTCCGCCAGGATTGCCAGCAAGAAGACCGACATCAAGCGCAAGGAAAAGGCGTAGGCGAAGGCGATCGCTGATGATCTACCCGTGAGGAATGTGTTGAGGCATGTATCGACGGAGTGGAATGGACTGAACAAGGAGTACCACAAGAGGGCGCTTGCAGCGCGAGGATCGTCGGGGCGCAAGTCCGGACCCGGACGGCGACCCAAGACGTCGGCCGGGCGAAGCGCAAAACCGCTTCATGGTCCTTCGGCAGAGGTGGGACGTTCCCGCCGGATGCCGCTTCAGTCGCGCGACCCAGGGGTTGGTCACGCGCCAGGAAAGAAATTCCTGAACTGAGAGTCGTCTGCGGCTGAAATGTTGTGTTTCAACCGTTTGTGACGAATACCCGGATTAGCTCCTCTATCTGATTATCAAGGCGACACGACCGGGCTTCGCGACCTCCCGCTTCCTTTGATATCGACAGCCTCGATCCTTCTATCGCCCGGTACGGGCACGCCGGAAATCGCCGGCCTCAACACGATCCAAGCATTGGAGA
Source organism: Rhizobium sp. P1_C7 (assembly GCF_056406295.1). Taxonomy (NCBI): domain Bacteria; kingdom Pseudomonadati; phylum Pseudomonadota; class Alphaproteobacteria; order Hyphomicrobiales; family Rhizobiaceae; genus Rhizobium; species Rhizobium sp. P1_C7. The sequence goes on along the minus strand of NZ_JBFUAL010000025.1, from coordinate 49,666 downwards.
TCATCCGCGGTTGCTGGGGGCTAAATATCGTCGGCTGTGATTTGGTCGAGGTGTCCGCACCTTATGATCCCTCAGGAAACACGGCAATTACTGCGAGGAACCTGCTGTTCGAGATGCTATGTATTCTGCCAGGTGTGCGGAGGCGGAACGTGCATCCACTTGGTTCCGGCGGCAAATAGAGACAGCGCTCGGCCAATTTGGCGAGATTCTCTGTTTTTGGGAATCTCGTTGCGTAAATTCCAATGCCTTCGTCAAATCTTATGCCGCACGCGGTTCGATTCCTATCAAGAGCAAAGCGAACCTATGTTCTTGCTGAGTTGGCCCCCAGCAGTTCACGCTTTTGCGTGGGCGAAAGCGGCCTGATATTGTGCGGTCTAAGCAGGAGATAGAGCTTGGCAGTCTCTTCGAGCTCTTCGGTCGCATATTGAGCGTCTTGCAGCGTCTTGCCGGCGACCACCGGCCCATGATTGGCGAGCAGAACCGCATGGCTGTCCTTTGCCTTGTCAGCGACCGCCTCGGCAAGTGAAACATCACCCGGGGGGTAGTATCCGACCAGCGGCAATTTTCCGACGCGCATGACGTAATAGGCGGTCAGCGGCGGCAGGACATCGGCGGGGTCGACATCCTCAAGAATGCTGACGGCTACCGCATAAGTGGAATGCAGGTGCACCACCGCGCCGCTCATCTTCTGTTGGCAATACATGCATTGGTGCAGAAAGGCTTCCTTGGTGGGCTTGTCGCCATCAACGTGAACACCCTCCGCCGTGAACCGGGACAGACGCTCGGGGTCGAGGCTGCCGAGCGAGGCATTTGTCGGTGTCATCAGCAGGTCGCCATTGCTCAGCCGTGCGCTGATATTGCCGGTGGAGCCGAATGTCAGGGACCGGTCGAACAGTGATTTTCCAACGCGGGCAATGTCGTCGCGCAGCTTCGTTTCTTCGGAGATTATCGCCGTCATCGCACCATGTCCCATGCCTTCAGGAAGAAGTCGTCGCTGCCGAAGTTGCCGGATTTCAGCGCCAGGGCCAAAGGCTCCTCGCGGCCGATGCTGATTGTCCAGGGAACTCCGGGGTCAATCTCCGGGCCGATGAACAGAGCCTGGACGCCGAGGCGGTTCACGACGGCACCGGAGGTCTCGCCGCCGGCCACGAGAAAGCGGCAATAGCCGCAGCTCGTCAGGCGGATCGCCACCTCCGCCAGCAATTGCTCCACCAGTTCGCCGGCATGATCACGGCCGAGTGCCTGCTGCGCCTTTTTGACATCATCGGGCTCGGCACTGGAGTAAACGAGCGGGATGGCGTCGGTGACGGATCTTACCCAGTCGACGACCGTGGCCGCCGTCGTGTGGCCGGCAGCGATGTCGAGTGGTTCCAGCTTCAGCGCCGGGGTGCCGGCGTCAATTGCCGTCCTGATCTGGCGCCGGGTCGCCGTCGAGCATGACCCGGCCAGCATGACGGCAGCGCCTTGCGGCGCCGCGATGGTCGCTGCCGAGCGGTCGCGCGCCAGCTTGCCGGCGCGGCGGAAATTGTCGGGCAGACCGATGGCGATGCCAGAGCCGCCGGTGATCAGCTTCATTTCTGCAGCCGCACGTCCGATCGATCGAAGGTCATCGTCGGTGATCGCATCGATCACGACGATCTTTTCGCCCTTGTTGATCGATGCCTTGAAGGCGGCGCCGATGGCTTCGCTTCCCTTGCCGACCACTTCGCTGGTCACAAGCCCGACCGGCAGCTTCGTCTGTTGCTGCAGCACCCGAACAAGGTTCGAATCCGTCATCGGGGTCAGCGGGTGGTCCTTCATCGGGCTGTCAGACAGAAGCATGTCGCCGACGAACAGATGGCCGCGATAGACTGTTCTTCCGTTGGCCGGAAAGGCGGGGCAGGCCAGCGTCAACGGGCCGCCGAGGCGATCATAGAGCGCTTCGGCCACCTGGCCGATATTGCCCTCAGGCGTCGAATCGAAGGTCGAGCAATATTTGAAGATGATCTGCTCGGCCCCCGCCGCAGTCAGGCGAATGCATGCATCCAGCGACAGAGCCACCGCCTCCTCGGCCGGGATCGTTCGTGATTTCAGCGCGACGACAACGGCCTCGGCGTCACCATAATGGAAATCGGCGGGCGGCACGCCAACCACCTGAACCGTCCGCATTCCCTCTCGGGACAATGTCAAAGCGAGGTCGGTCGCTCCGGTCAAATCATCCGCTACTGCGCCTAACAGCATGTTCACTCGCTCCCAGAAATATAAAGGTTCTCAGGCCGTTGCGCCCTCGATGATGTCGTAGCCTGTATCGACGATCACCCGTTCACCGGGTCGAACCGAGCTTTCCAGCAGCTTTTCGACCGCCGTCTTGCCGATCAGGAAACGGTTCGATCGCACGGTGGAAAGCGGCATTGGCAGCACCTGGCCGATATCCAGCCCGTTGAAACCGAACAGTGCCAGTTGCTCGCGCACCACGATCCCGGCCGTCAGGCACTGGAAAAAGCCGCCGACAGCCATGTCGTCGTTGGAAAAAACCACCGCATCGACATCCGGTTTGCGGACCAGCAGTGCGGCAAGTGTATCGCGCCCGGCCATGGTCGAGCTTGGTCCGTCGAACCGCTCCTCTGCCTCCAGCGCCAACCCGGTGTCCGACAAGGCAAGGCACAAGCCTTCATAGCGCAGCCGGGCACGGCGGTCGGCAGTCCAGTCGTGGCCGACATAGCCGAAGTGGCGGTAACCACGAGCAATCAGGTGCTGTCCCGCAGCATACCCGGCCTGGCGATGCGAAAGTCCCACGGCCACGTCGATCGGCTCGGCGTCGATATCCATCAGCTCTGCGACACGCACGCGGCTGTTGTTCAGCATCCGCCGTGTCGCGTCGGTGTGGTCGAAGCCGGTGGTGATGATCGCGGCTGGTTGCCATGCCAGCAGGGATGACAGGATGTCCTGTTCCTTGTCCGCATCATAATTGGTGACGCCAACCATCGGCTGGAAGGCGGTCTTCGCCAGTGCCGCGTGGATACCCTGCAGCACTTCGGGAAAAACGATGTTGGAGAGCGACGGCAAGAGGACGCCAATCAGCAGTGAGGCGGAAGAGGCAAGCGATCCTGCCGCCCGGTTGGGAACATAGCCAAGCGTGTCGATGGCCTTGACCACGCGGCTGCGGGTTTCGTCGGCAATCGCGCCCTTGTTGCGGACGACACGCGACACCGTGTTTTCGCTGACACCGGCAAGCCTTGCCACATGCGTCAGGGTCGGCACTTCATATTGCGTCACTCCGGCCTCCCTCCCACCTGGTGTTCTTCATTCGTCATTTTGGTTATCTCAGCGCTAACATAATTCGATTGAAGATTGCTAGAGGATGTGATTACAATATTTATGTTAGCGCTGAGATAGTGCTTTTGGGAGCTGCTTTTAAGGTTTTCGGGAGGAAAACACCGTGAGGAATGATCAGGGAGCCATCATCTGGCGGCGTCACTGTGCGCATTGACTGCCCTGTCAGCGCATGCACAGGATACTTAATCCGGCCGGAGTGCTCTTCGCCGGCACCCGACAACAAATCCGGCTGGTGACAACCCCGAAATTCGTTGCCGCCGGCGTCTTTGCCGCGATCGGCGCGATCCTTCTGGCCGGTTACGCCAACCAGGCCTATCAGGGTATGGGCGACGCCTATATGCTGCCGGTGCTCACAGCCGTGGTTATCGGCGGCACGTCGATCCACGGTGTTCGCGGCAGTTATGCAGGAACGGTCGCCGGTGCACTCTTCATCACGCTTTTGGCTTCCATTCTTTCGGTCTTGCAAATGCCGGAAGCCTTCAGGCAGATCATCTTTGGTCTGATCATACTCTCCATGTTGCTGATACGCAGATTCGAAAGGACCAATCGCTAATGGCCGGATCCACTCACATTGCCATCATCGGATTGGGCTCGATGGGGCTCGGCATGGCCCGCTCGCTGCTGCGCGTCGGCCACACGGTTTCCGGTTGCGACATCAGAGAAACCGCACTGAAGAGCCTGACAGACGCCGGCGGCAAGGCATTCTCGACACCAGCCGAGGCCGCCAAGGGCGCCACTATCGCGCTCGTTGTCGTCGTCAATGCAGCACAGACGGAAACGGTGCTCTTTGGTGCCGGTGGCGCCGTGGCGGCATTAGCGCCCGGGTCGGTGATCATCTCATCGGCGACCATCGCTCCAACCGAGGCGAAGGACTTTGCCGCTAGAGCGGCGGAGAAGGGATTGCTCTATCTCGACGCACCGATCAGCGGCGGCTCGGTCAAGGCCGAAGCCGGGCAGTTGACGGTGATGGCATCCGGTTCGCCTGAGAGCTTTGCCGCTGCAAGAACAGCACTCGATGCCATGGCGGCAACGGTCTACGAACTGGGCGACGATGTCGGTGTCGGCTCTTCGTTCAAGATCGTCAATCAGTTGTTGGCTGGCGTCCACATTGCGGTGGCCTGCGAAGCCATCACCTTTGCCAAGAGCCTCGGCCTCGATATCTCGCGGGTTTTCGACGTCATCACAAAATCGGCGGGCAACAGCTGGATGTTCGAGAACCGCATTCCACATGTCGTGGCAGGCGACTACACGCCGCATAGCGCCGTGTCGATCTTCACCAAGGATCTCGGCATCGTGTCCGACATCGGCCGCAAGCAGAAGTTTCCGCTCCCGATCGCCAGTGCCGCCTTGCAGCTCTTTGTAATGACCGAGGCGGCCGGCATGGGCCGTGATGACGATTCATCCGTGGCCCGCCTGCTCGCATCGATTGCCGGCCTACAATTGCCCGGCATGGACGGAGACAACTGAGATGCCACGTTTCGCAGCAAACCTGACGATGATGTTCAACGAGCATGATTTTCTCGACCGCTTCCAGGCCGCAGCCGATGCCGGTTTCGAGGCGGTCGAGTATCTCTTCCCTTATGATTATCCCGCTGATGTTGTTGCCGAAAAGCTCGAAGCAGCCGGATTGAAGCAGGCTCTGTTCAACATGCCGCCCGGTGATTGGGCGGCGGGCGAGCGGGGCCTGGCGGCCTTGCCGGAGCGCCGCGACGAGTTCCGCCATGCGGTGCGCAAGGCGCTGGAGTACGCCAAGATCATCCGATCACCGCTCCTGCACATGATGGCCGGGATCGCGGATGTGAACAATCTGGCTGCAATCGCCACATACCGCGACGCGCTCGGCTATGCTGCCGATGCGACGGCGCAAGATGGCATCGGCCTTGTGATAGAGCCGATCAACAGTCGCGACATGCCAGGTTACTTCCTCAACGATTTCAATCGTGCAATAAGCGTCATCACCGATTTGAACCACGAGAACGTCAAGCTGCAGTTCGATATTTATCACCGGCAGGTCATCCACGGCGATGTGCTTCTCGGCCTTGAGCAGGCAATGCCTCTCATCGGGCATGTGCAGATCGCTTCCGTGCCGAAGCGCAACGAGCCAGGAACCGGCGAACTCAACGATTTCAGGATTTTCGCAGCGCTCGATGAGCTCGGCTACCGCGGCTATGTCGGTTGCGAATATCGGCCGGCGGGGGAAACGGTTGCCGGTCTTGGATGGATGAAGCGGCTCTGAGGCGAGCAGCAAGACGGGAGGGGGTAAAAGCTGACAAACTGGTCCAAAGTTCATCAAGAGCGGTTCGAGAGCCTCGTGCTCCCGAATATTCACGTGGACACGCGGTTTTCCGAGGGGCGCTGGTTTGAGGGGCCGGTTTACGATCATTTCTTTCCGCTTAGCAGCCCGGCTTGCAGAGCACCGGATAAAAAATCGATCTCCAGCGTCAGCTCTCCGATCTTGGCATGCATTGTCATATCGACGTTTGGACCTGGCGGTTCCGCTTTGACTTCGTCTCCGAAAACACCCGTCGCCCCCTCAATGAGCTGGTCCTTCCACTGCTTGATCTGATTGGCGTGCACGTCGAACTGCTGCGACAGTTCCAAAAGGGTCTGCTCACCCCTCAATGCTGCAAGTGCCACTTTCGCCTTGAAAGCCGGGCTCTCCACATTGGATCTTCAGGACACGGCGAACTCGCCTATCGGTGCATACCGCTGGGAACATACCGATCGCGCGCTGACGGAACAGCTCCTCCTGGAAGAAGAGGGGCAGCCGGCAGCCCCCACAGTCGCTCAGCTTTGATAGTCATGGCCGGTCCCGCTAACATTATCGGTCATTAGGGGATTGCGACAGGATGTGCGGAAAGTACGGAGTTATCCTAGATAAACCGCTCTCCTATAGATTGCGATTGGCGATCAGCCGTAGCCTGTCATAGCCCGCACGTCCCGGACGATTTTATCTGCAAGGCGCTGCGCAGCCGGGGAGAGTTTTTGATTGCGTAAGGTGATGAGGGCCATTGCGCGCTCGATTGTCGGTTCAACGAGCTTGAGAATCTTAGCCTTGGCCGGATTGATCTTTGTCAATCGGGACGCCGGTTGAATTGCAACTCCCAGACCAGCCTCGGCCATGGCGATGATCGTTTCCGCCTGGATGAACTGATATCGCGTCGGCACTTGCAATCCTTTCTGTTGCATCGCGCCGTCTACGAGCCTGCGCATGGCCGTCGCCGTCGTTTGAAGCAGCATCGGATATTGAGAGAGCTCGGCGAGCGTAATGGTGTCCCGCGGGCCATCGAGGAAATGGTTGGGTACAAGCGCATGCAGCGGCTCGATCATGATGGTCGTGAAATCCAGCGTGTCGTCCTGGTCCTGCGGACCGACTGCAAAATCGACCTCTTTCTTTCGCACGACTTCGTAAAGATCAAGCGAGGTCAATTCGCGCACAGTCACGGCGATTTCGGGGAAGTCCCGTACGAACTCCGTCAACACAGGCGGCAAGTGGATCGACGCCAGATTGGGTGAGCTGGCGAGGGACAGCTGACCCCGCTTGGTATCGTTCGCCTCGCGTATGCGACGCAATCCAAGCTGAATCTCATAGAGGGCCTTTCTGGCACTGTCGCGTAGATATGCACCCTCTTCCGTCAGCTTCACGCTTCGCGTCGTTCGCTCGAACAGCAAGATGTCCAGTTGCGCTTCAAGCTGCATGATCTGTGCGCTCACCGATGAATGCGACCGGTGCAGAATCTCTGCAGCAAGACGAAAACTTGCGTGCTCGGCGACCACAAGAAAGGTCTGTAGCAGCTTCATATTCACATTACCGATGACATCCATGGCGAATCCTATTGGTTGCGAAAGCTGACCAATCATTAGGATTTTACGGTTTGTGTTACCAGAGGGCGCGCGCTAGTCTTTTTTCACGGAGTATCGCGGGGAGGTATTGGGCTATGGCTGGTAGCCTGACCGGTCGCAAATGCTCGCGAGTGTCCGACTGGATATCGGATATCTATGGGGCCCATGGGAGGAAAAAATGGGATTGAAACTGGTTAGAATTAACCGTCGCGAATTTGCGATGGGGATGGCGTTCATGGCGATGCCCGCTCTGATGACGTCAACTGTCCATGCAGACGATTATCCGACGAAGGATATCCATTACATCGTTGCCGCTGGTGTCGGCGGAGGCAGCGATATCCTCGCGCGCACTTTGGCGAAGGTCCTCGACGAAAAGAAGCTGCTGTCTGTCAACGTGCTGGTCGAGAACAGGACAGGAGGTTCTGGCGCGATCGGCTACAGCTACATCAACGGGCAAGCAGGCAGCCCCTATATTCTGGGCGGCGTCGGAGTGAGCTTTTTCACGACACCGTTGCTCGGCAAGATGCCGATCAACTACACGAATTTTACGCCGCTCGCGGCCATTGCGCGCTCGCCGTATATCTTCGCCGTCAGGGCAAACTCGCCGATCAAGTCCGTCGAGGATCTGAAGGTCGCCAAGGGACTGACAATCGGTACGGTTGGTGCGGTCTCCGATCCCGCACTTCTAGCCAGCATGACGAACGAGCAGCTGGGAGCGGAAATCAAGGCCGTCCCCTATGATGGCGAAGGCGAAGTGATGGCAGCCGTTCTCGGGGGCCATCTCGACATGATGTTCGGCAACCCCAACGAGATCCTGGAACAGATCAAGGGAGGCACCATTCGTCCGATCGCCGTGACCGCTCCCGAGCGCATGAGTTCGCTGCCGGATGTGCCGACCTTCAAGGAGCTCGGCTACGACATCACGCATACGCAGCTACGCGGCATCATCATGCCCGGCGGCGCACCGCCCGAAGCGGTCGCATTTTGGCAAGGCGTGTTGAAGACGGTGGCAGAAAGCCCGGAATGGAAAGCCGAGTATATCGACCGTTTCAACGAGGTGCCGCTGTACATGAACAGCGCCGAATTCGGTGCGCAAATGGTCGAGACCAGCAAGCGCTACGAGACCATGATGCACAAGCTGAAGCTCATCAAGTAGCATGGTGGGCTGCCTCTCAGGGAAGTGGCAGATCCGCGAAATGACATGGCGGCCGACCGGGGAGGTCGGTCGTCAGGAGGACATGGAAAATGATTCAAGTTCGCAATCTCGACATAGGCGCCTCGGCGCTGCTCGTCGTTCTCGGCATCTATATCGCCTGGCAGGGCATATCCTACGGGTATGTCGATGCCGATACCCCTGGTGCCGGATTTTTTCCACTGTGGATCGGTCTTGGCCTCGCTTTGTCCGCAGGCATCAACCTGGTCGCGAGCATCCGGCGAACGGGGATGCTCGCGACCATCGAGACTTCCGAGATGATCAGGGTCTTGCTGTGCAGCGCAGCCATGGCGGTCTTCGTCTGGCTCGCAGGCATGATCGGCATGATGGTCTCGGCATTCGTGCTGATGCTCGCCATCGGCGTGATCTTCGGCCGCCGTACGCTTGGTTTCTACGCGGTGCTCGCAGTCGTCTCCATTGGCATGACGGCCGTACTCTATTTCATTTTCGGCATCCTGCTTGCCGTTCCGCTCCTTTGAGCGGACTGAAGGAAAAACGTCATGTTTGACACTTGGGGACTATTGTTCAATGGCCTCGTCGCGGCCTCCGATCCCTCGATGCTGCTGGCCATCCTGATCGGCTCGATCCTTGGCCTCTTTATCGGCGCTTTGCCGGGGCTGGGCCCGACCGCAGGGGTTGCGATCCTTCTACCGGTTGCGGTCGGGTTCGATGGAACGGCGGCGATTGCCGCACTCGGCGCCGTCTACTACGGCGCGCAATATGGCGGCGCGGTCACTGCCATCCTGCTTGGCATTCCGGGAGACGCCTCCGCCACCATGACCGTGCTGGATGGCTATCAGTTGGCAAGAAAGGGCAGAGCTGGGGCAGCACTCGGCATCAGCGTCGCTGCGTCCTTCATCGGAGGCTTGATCGGCCTGGTGCTATTGACAGCCTTCGCCACGACCATTGCCCGGGCCGCGATCGCCTTCGGCCCCGTCGAGATGACAGCGCTGATGGTTTTTGCTCTCTCGCTCGTCAGCGTTCTCGGAGGCAAGGACCCGGTGAAGGCCTTTGTCTCGCTCTTTCTCGGCCTGTGGATTGGCACCATCGGTCTCGACCCCATCGTCGGACTGCCGCGTTTCGATTTTAGCGACGTGCGCCTCTTCGATGGCATCGAATTCTCCATCCTGGCCGTGGGACTGTTCGGCCTGGCGGAGATGTACGGTTCGCCGCTCGAAACCGGCGACGACAGCAATATCGCGCGGTTCCGTTTCCGCGAACTCATCCCGCGCGCAAAAGATACGCTCAGCTGCTGGCGTGAATTGATCTCCGGCTCGCTGATCGGCTTCTTTGTCGGCGTTTTGCCCGGGGCAGGGGCAACTGCTGCGACGATGATCTCCTATGCTTTCGCCAAGCGCTTTTCCAGGACGCCCGAACTCTTCGGCAAGGGCGCGCTGGAAGGCGTGGCGGCACCGGAGGCGGCAAACAACAGTGCATCCTACGGCTCCATGATCCCGATGTTCGCACTCGGCATCCCTGGCTCCGGAACAACAGCCGTGCTGATGGGCGGCCTGCTGATGATCGGCCTGCAGCCTGGCCCGATGCTGTTCCAGACGCAATCCGATTTTGTCTGGACGATTTTCGGCAGCTTCTACATTGGCAACCTCGCGCTGGTGGCGATCACGATCTTGCTCACGCCGCTTCTGGCCGCCTGCGCATTCGTCAAACCCGGATATCTGTTCCCGGCCGTGATGGCGATCATCGTCTTCGGCATTTACTCGATCAACAATTCGATGTTCGAAGTGGCGCTGGCCATCGGTTTCGGTGTCGTCGGATATTTCATGATGAAGCTGGAATACCCGCCTGTACCGCTCGTGCTTGGAATGATCCTCGGGCCGATCCTGGAACGTGGTATTCGCCGGACGCTCGTCGCCTCTGACGGAAACGTCGGTGTCTTCTTCCAGAGCCCGATCGCGATCGTGATCTTCATCCTCAGCGCGGCGCTGTTCGTGGTTCCCTGGATACTCAATCGACGTGCCCGGGCCTTGGAGGACCTGTCCGGCCACGAGAAGCCCGAGACCAAGGCATGAACTGAAGCCTCGACGTCTTCACCGTGACGGGCAGACCCGCCCGTTTCTCGAAACCGGAACGGCAGGCGATCTCCGGATCGCCGCCGAAGGCCTCTCCTTGGCCAATGAATATGACTTCAAACACGCCGGGTGCCCAGATGACAGCCCGGCCGTCCCGAATTTCAATTTTACCGAGAGAGTCGACATTATGGTCTACCATCATCTCTACAAGAAATTTGCCAAGAAGAAGCACGTCAACGTCGGCATAATCGGTGCGGGAAATTATGGAACCGCCATTGCCACGCAGGATCCCCATACCCCTCTGATGTCGGTTGTCGCCGTCGCCGATATTTCATTGAGCGCTGCGAAGGCGGCCTATGAAAAAGCAGGCGTCGATCCGGCCATCGCTGTCTATTGCGAAACGGCAGTGGATGCGGACGCCCAGATCGCGCGCGGCAACCGGGTCTATACCGACCGCTGCGAGCTGATCGCCGAGATCGCCGCCGTCGATATTGTCTGCGAGAGCACTGGCGTGCCGGAAGCCAGCGCGAATTACGCCGTGAAGGCGATGGAGAACGGCAAGCATGTTGCGATGATCACAAAGGATTGCGATGTGGCTATCGGCCCGATCCTGAAGAAACTCGCGAAGGACGCTGGTGTCGTTTATACGCCGGTTGATGGCGACCAGCATGGCCTGCTCATCCAGCTGTACGAATGGGCGAAGTCGATCGGTCTGACGGTCATCAGCGGCGGCAAGGCAACGGATGGCGAGTTCATCTACGACGAACTCCAGGGCACGGTGACGATCAAGACCGACAAGAAGATCCACGCTCCCTCGGTCGCGACGATCACAGTGTCCGCGGAGGATCGCAAATATCTGGGCTCGATCCCGAAAGGACAAGCGGCCGAGTATATCGCCCACCGGGGCAAGATCCTTGCTGGCCTTCCACAACCGGGAGCCTACGATCTCTGCGAGATCACCATCGCGGCAAACTATACCGGTCTTTCGCCTGCCGTGGACACGCTCGTGCATGCGCCCCTGCGCATTACCGAAATCCCGGTTGCCTATTGCGAACGCAAGCATGGCGGCATTTTCGATAGGGCAGGGGTCATCGACCTCGCGACCTGCCTCAGGAGACCTGATGAATCAGGGCTTGGCGGCGGTGTCTTCCTCGTCGTCCGTTGTGACAACGCCTATTCGAACCATGTGCTGACCACCAAGGGCCAGATCGCTAACTATGACGACACGGCTGCCGTCATCTATCGGCCCTATCATCTCTGCGGTGTAGAAACGTCGAGCTCGATCCTGATGGCAGGCCTCCTCAACATCGACACCGGTTCGGATGACTACCTGCCGCGTTTTGATCTCATCAAGGTCGCCGCACGCAATATCACGGCGGGCGAGACCTTCGGCAATGACCACAATCCGCAGCTGACGGCCCGCATCGTGCCCGCAGTGCCGGTCGCGCCCGGGAAACTCGCCTGCGCGCATCTATTGACCGGCAACCGCGCCACGGTCGATATTCCGGCCGGAACATTGATCACCTACGATATGGTGGAGGAGCCCGAGGGTTCGATGCTCTGGAGCTTGAGAAGGCTTCAGGACAAGACGTTTCTCGGGTGACGATCGGCCCCCCGCCGGGCGGCTCCATCAATGCCCGGAGGTGAAAACGGTCTCAGGAGGCCAGGATGACTGCAAGACCCCGGATCGTGCTGCTCCACGCGACACCCGTCGCGATGGAGCCGATCCAGAAAGCTTTCAGCGCGCGCTGGAGCGAAGCGGAAACAGTGAATATTCTCGACGACGGGCTGACCGTCGACCGGGCGAAAGCTCATGACCTCTCCGAGGAAATGATCGAGCGGTTCGTGACCTTTGGTCGCTATGGCGCCGGCATGGGTGCGGACGGCATTCTCGTCACCTGCTCGGCCTTCGGTCCCGCAATCGACCGCATGATCGCCACCTTTTCCATTCCGGTCCTGAAGCCCAACGAAGCTATGTTTCGCGCAGCACTCGCGCTGGGGAGCAGTATTGGCATGCTGGCGACGTTTGCACCTGCAGTGGTGACGATGACGGCAGAGTTCGATGCTTTTGTCGCGGAGACCGGTTCGGCTGCCACACTCGATACGATCGTTGTCGACAAGGCGATCGATCTCCTGCGAAAGGGGGATGCCGACGCACATAACCGGCTGATCGCCGAAAGGGCGCCTGAAATGGCCGGTCACCACGCGGTTATGCTTGCGCATTTCTCGACATCGCGAGCGGCGGATCGGGTTCGTTCCGTTATCGACGCCCCCGTGCTGACTGCACCGGAAGCGGCCGTCGACCGGATGAGGGAACTGGTTCTCGGTGGCATTCGGTCGGAACAAGTGGGGGAATGATGGCTGGAGACCCACCGTCCAAGGAAGCGTTTTTTTCATCTGGCGGTATACCAGGAGAGGCCCCAAGCCGGGGCAATCGTTCATCTGCATTCTACCTATTCCGTTGCGGTTTCCTGCCTGTGTCAGGCGGACCCCGGAAACGTGCTGCCACCCCTGATCGCCTATCATGTCATGCGGGTCGGAGAACTGCCGCTTTTGCCCTACTGCCGCCCGGGAGACCGAAAGCTCGCCGGGGCCGTGCGCATCGCCGCCACGGAGCACCGTGCAATGCTGCTTGCGAATTACGGGCCGATTGTTTCAGGAAAAACATTGGCAGAGGCTGTCCATGCCTACGAGAACTGGAAGAGACGACGAAGCTCTTTTTCATCATCGCTGTTGACGTGCGAAGCAATCGACGAATTAAACACGGCGTTTGGAAGCTAGCCTCGAACATCCCCGGCATCCTTCTGGAAAACGATGTGAACTGCAGCAAGTCATGACATCATTGATCGGGCCCTTGAAATCGAGCGGCCGTCTCGTCCTGACGCTTACGCTTGCCGCGATCGGCGGATTTGCCATGTGGCGTTTCGGCCTGCCGCTGCCGTGGCTGCTGGGCGCGATGTTCGCAACGGGACTGGCGGCGCTGCTTCGCGCCCCGATGTCTGTTCCGCCCTTCGCCAGGCCCCCGATGACGGCAATGATCGGCGCGATGATCGGCGCCTCGTTTCACACCGGAATGTTCGATCATTGGGCGGAATGGCTGGTCCCGCTCCTTGGCCTCGTCGCCTTCATCGCGGTCGCGGGCGGCGCCTCCTATCTCTATTTCCGGCGGATCGCCGGTTTTGATCACGCAACGGCTTACTTCGCCGGCATGCCCGGTGGCGTGGTGGAGATGGTGATCCTCGGATCGGAACGCGGCGGCGACGAGAGGATGATCGCCCTTGTCCATTCCGCCCGCATTTTCCTCGTGGTCTTCTCCATTCCCTTTATCGTCTCATTGCTGTCCGGCGGTTCGCTCGGAACCGACAGCAAGGCGTTCGTGACATTTGCGTCCGTCGAATTGACCGATATCGGCTGGTTCGCAGGCTGCGTTATCGGCGGTTGCGCACTCGGGGCAGCCCTTCGCTTTCCCGCCCGCTATCTCACGGGCCCGCTCGCGATAAGCTCGGCCCTGCATTATTTCTCCGTCACCGATTTCGTGCTGCCGACCTCGGCGATCGCCTTTGCGCAGGTCGTTATAGGCGCATCAATTGGTAGTCGCTTTGCCAGCGCGTCGCCTGCCGCCATCCTCAGGGTCATGTTCCTGTCGGTCGGCTCCACTGTTCTTCTGCTCACCATTACAATGCTGTTTGCGTGCTCGATCTCTGCTGCGACGGACGTTCCGTTGGCTGCGCTTGTTCTTGCCTATTCACCGGGCGGCATCGCCGAGATGAGCCTTGTGGCTGTGGCACTTCATATCGAGGTCCCGTTCGTTGTGCTGCATCATATCGCTCGCGTTCTGATCGTTATCGCCGGCGCAACCGCTGCGTTTCGTCTAACCAAATAACAGATTGGCTTCCTACACAGCTGTCGCACCCAAATCTCCTGACATTGGTTTCGACCAACTCACGGCGCGACGGCATCGCGGGATGACATCGTCGAGATCGCCAAGTCGCGGGTACGGCGGAGCTGAACGCCGGCGTGCCATCGCGACCGACCGCAGGCTGCGCGCTACTATGCGAAAATGAGTGCCATCCCCAGCAGGACCGTTCCCGCGCCGATCCAGGCGCCCAACGCCGGCAGGTCTCGCGTGAGCATCCATATCATGGGGAGCACGAGAACAGGAGTGGTGGCGGATATCGTCGATACGATCCCGACGTGGCCACCGGACAGAGCGAATAGCAGGAGTGTCATACCSAGGGCCATCGACAGGAGGCCCGATATGGCAGTCGTTGCCACGCTTTGCCATGTAAGCCGTGCRTGTATTCTGTTGGCGAGCGGAAGCTGCGCAATGACCGCTAAGCAAACGGAGGACGCCCCTACACGCAACAGCGAGCCGAGCGCGGGATCGAAYCCCGCTTGCATAACGGGTCKGGCGAGGATTGAGCCGATGGCTTGCGCAAGGGCTGCGATCAGGCCGAGCCCTATTGCGATCGGCAGCGGCCCTTGGACGGCTTCCCAAGGGTGATGCCGGTTAGATCGCTTACCATAGAGGATGGCAATCATGACCCCAATGGTGACCAGTGCTATGCCGGACAGAGCGATCAACGAGATCGTCTCACCCAGAAAAACCCACCCAAGTACGGCGCTCATCGGCGCGTTCATCGCAAACAGCACGCCGGTGCGTCGTGGGCCCAGACGGTTCAGCACGCTATAGAGAATAGTGTCGCCAACGAAGATCCCTATATGTCCCGAAAGCACCAACGGCGCCCCATTGCCCAAGGATAGTTGCCTCCAGCTGCCGGTCAGCAGGACGTCGATCAACAGGACCAGCGACACGAATATCAGCTTCAGGAAATTGAAACGCTGATCTTTGTTGAAGGCGATCGGCTGGCTCTTCATGAGGGAGGCCGCGAAAACCGATGGCACGGGCAGCCTTACCTCTGACGAGTTCGGCCAGGTCCGGATTACGCGAATGCCAGTGGAGTACCGACGCCGAGTAAAGCCTCGCCCTCATTCACGCTGAGGCTGGAAAGGCGATAGACGATTTTGCCCGTCTTTTCCGATCGGACCGTCGCGAGCGACTTGCCGAAAACGTCTCGGATTTCGCCAAGCATTTGGCCTTCGGAGACTTCAGTGCCTACTTCATGTGCTGAATACCATAGTCCGGTCGCAGTCGCCGTCGGCACCCACATTGTCACGAATTCCGGATCTACCTGAGGCGCAGGCGCAACCGGCCGATCGAGCATGCCGATATGCTTCATGACCCGCTCGATGCCATCGGTCATCTGGCGAACGAGATCGTCGTTCCAGAGACCGTTGCCGCTGACTTCTGGCAGAATGCTCGGTACGCCCGCGCTCCAGGCACCCGCGGTCGAGTGGTTCGGCGACTGAGAAGCGATGGCGATGGGAATCCCGAAGGCAACCGCCATGGCGCGAGAAGCCTCGCTGTCCTGCGGATAGATGGTGAATGGCATCAGGGACTCGTCCAGATCGCCGCCATGCAGATCAAGATAGGCATCGATTTTCGTGTAGACCTCGAAGGTCAGCCAGTGCGCGAGCCGTTCGCTGAGCGTGCCATCGGCGCGGCCGGGAAACTGGCGGTTTAGGTTCTTGCCGTCCTCGGGCATGATGTAAATGCTGCGCTTGCGGAAACCCGTTCCGTTCAGGATCGGCATGACGACAAGTGTTCCTTTGATGTCCTCCGGCCGCATGGTCTGCATGCGCACGGCCGCCTCGATCGAGCAATATTCCGAAGCGTGAACGCCCGCCGTGATCAGCAGGCGGGGACCCGGTTCGCGTCCCTCGATGATCGTGAAGGGCAGTTCGACGCCGTCGATCGGCGTGACATAGCCGTGCTCGACGCGGGGTTTGCCGGTGCGGAACGAGGGTAGCTCTTTCAAGGTTTATTCCTCCGAAGTCGGTGAAGCGGGGTGAAGGTTTCCAATGTCGAGCGGCGTGGCGCTCGCAAGGACGCAGTCCTCGTCGGCATAAATCCAGTCGCCGGGATTGAATTGCATTCCACCGAAGGCGACGGCAACGTCGCGCTGCGACGGTCCGGGGCTCCAGCCGCGGCGGGCCGTGGTGCCGAGCGCCTTGACCCCGAGCGGCAGAGCATTGATGCCAAGGCTGTCGCGGATCGCGCCGTTGATGACGAGCCCGGCCCAGCCGCTTTCGGCGCCGATCGCGGCCAGCCGGTCGCCCATGACGCCGATGCGCAGCGATCCGCCCCCATCGACCATCAAAATCCGGCCCCGCCCCTGCTCGCTGAGCGCCACCAGCACCGGCGTATGATCCTCGAAGGTCGTCAGCGTAGAGCACTCACCGTAGAACGACATATGCTGACCGAAGGAACGGAACTGCAGTTCGCAGACCCTGAGTTGCGCATGGTAGGTGTCGTAGATATCGGCCGTGACGATGACCATGGGAAGAACCTCAGAGCGGAAGGGAGGTGATATCGGCATGGGTGCCGACGCTAAGGTGGCCGTCGGGTGTAATCCACCCCCGGAACATGCCTTCAGTGTTGAAAGGCGCGGTAACGTTGCCAGCCGCATCGATGGCAACGACACCGGCGCCGATGCCATGTCGGGCGAGATCGGTAAGAACCACGTGCCGGGCGGCTCCAGCAATCTTCTCATTCAGATAGGCGACCCGGCTCGCGATCTCGTGGCCGACCGCATGGCGGATGAAGAACTCTCCCGCCCCGGTGCCGGACACGGCGCAAACGCCGTCGCGCGCATACGTGCCGGCGCCGATGATCGGGCTGTCGCCGATCCGCCCCACGGGCTTGTTGTTGTAGCCGCCCGTGGACGTGGCCGCCGCGAGATGCCCGTTAACGTCGAGTGCGACCGCGCCGACCGTGCCGTGCTTTTCCGCTTCGCTTGCCGTGCGGCTGGTGCCTTCGCGGGCGCGTTGCTGGAGGGAGGCCAGTGCCTGCACACGCCGCTCGGTCGTGAAATAGCTCTGGTCGACCATCTCCAGGCCAGCGGCCTTGGCGAACGCGTCTGCAGCCGCGCCTGCGAGCATCACGGCGCCGCCGGCTTCGAGTAACGCGCGCGCCGCTCTGATTGGATTGCGCACATGCTGCACCAACGTAACCGCTCCCGCCGCAAGGTCGTCGCCGCGCATGATCGAAGCGTCGAGTTCATGTTCGCCCGCTGCGTTCAGCGCCGCGCCATGTCCGGCGTTGAAATGCCGCGAGTCCTCCATGACGACGACAGCCGCTTCGACGGCGTCAAACGCGGTACCCCCTCCCTTGAGAACCTGCCAGCCTGCCCGAAGCGCAGCGGCAAGGTCTTGACGGGCAGCCTCCCAGTCGGCCTCAGAAAGACCACTTATCGGCATGACGCCGCATCCACCGTGGATTGCAATCGCTGGTCCGGCCACGTGCGTTCTCTCCAGTTAGGCGGTCAGCGCCGCGACCTTTTCGGTGAGCTGTCGCACATAAGGCGCGATGTCGAGCGGACCGCCGATAACGCGTTCGAGCGTTTCGGCTGGCGACGAAGCGCGGCCGTGGCGGTAGATATTTTCCGTCAGCCAGTTCTTGAGCGGCGCATAGTCGCCCTGATCGAGGCCGGTCGCGATGTCCTGCTGCGTCACGGCGGCATCGAAGAACTGCGCGCCCATGATGTTACCGACCGTGTAGGTCGGGAAGCTGCCGACATAGCCGTGCGACCAGTGCACGTCCTGCAGCACGCCCAGCGTATCCGTTGGCACGTCGCGCCCGAGATAACGCTTCATCCGCTCGTTCCACATGGCCGGCAAATCCGCAACCTTGGCCTCGCCGGCCATCATCGCGGATTCGATTTCCGTGCGCAGGATGATGTGCAGGTCGTAGGTCAATTCATCGGCCTCGACCCGGATGAAATCCGGCCGTACCGTGTTGACCGACTGCCAGAACATCTCCGGCGTCACGTCGGAGAGCTGCTCGGGGAAGGCATCGCGCAGTTCGCCGAAATGCAGCTCCCAGAAGCGCCGCGAGCGGCCGACGCGGTTTTCCCAAAGGCGCGATTGCGACTCGTGCATGCCGAAGCTCGCGCCTGCGACCGCATAAAGATTGACGACGTCGGTCGCGAAGATCGTGCGGGTGATTTCAGGTGCGGCACCCTGCTCGTACATGCCGTGCCCGGCCTCGTGCCAAAGGGCGAACATGCCGCCCGGAAGCCAGGTCTCGCGGAAGCGGCTGGTGATGCGCACGTCGTTGCGGGTGAAGGAGATTTCGAAGGGATGCACGGTATCGTCCAGCCGGCCGCGCTGCAGGTCGTAGCCGAACTTCTCCGCCATCTTCATGCCGAACGCCTTCTGAGCGGCGACCGGGAAGGAGCGGGAGAGAAAATCCATGCGTGGCCGCGGCGCTGAGGTCGCCTTGTCGATCAGCGGGACCAGCGCCGCTTTCAGCGGCTCCAGCACGCCGTGCAACTGCTTCAGCGTCATGCCCGGTTCATAGAGCCCGAGCATTGCGTCGTAAGGATGTTCCTCGTAGCCGATCGCCTCGGCGATCTCGCGCTGCATGGCGAACATGCGCTCAAGGATCGGCGCATAGGCGGTAAAATCGTTGCGGGCGCGGGCATCGACCCAGGCGGAATGGGCGAGCGTCTTGAGCTCCGCCATCTCGGCGACGATCTTGGCCGGGATGCGTGACAGCGTGCCGATCTCCAGCTCGGCCTGCTGAAGGGCCCGCCGCGCGGTGGCGTCGCCGCTGCGCTCGACCTCCTCGCGCGCCGAAGCGATCGCCGCCTTCATGTCCTCGCCGGTCGCGAGGTCGCGGGCAAGCGACGTCAGCGTCGCTACCTGATTGCCACGGGTGACGATGCCGCCGGGCGGCATCTGGGTGCGGGCATCCCAGGCGAGAAGGTTGAGGACGCTGAGCAGGTCGTTTACTTGCGCCATACGGGTCTGGAAAAGGGCATATGTCATGAATTTGCTTTGTCTTCGCACAGGGTTTGGCTCGCGTCCGGCAAGCCGAACTCGGTGAGGTGGCAGGCGGTCTGATGATCCGGTCCGCAGGCTCGAAGCTGCGGCCGCTCGGCAAAACAGCGGTCGAACGCGAGCGGACAGCGCGTATTGAAAGGGCAGCCCTTGGGCGGGTTGATCGGGCTCGGCAATTCGCCCTGCGCCACGACGCGGGCGGTCCGCTGTCCGGGCTTCAGATCCGGCGCGGCGTCGAGCAGTGCCTTGGTGTAGGGCATGCGCGGTGCCGAAAACAGCGCCTCCGTCGGTCCGATTTCGACGATGCGGCCGAGATACATGACTGCGACCCGGTGCGAGATGTGCCGAACCAGGCGCAGGTCATGTGCGACGAAGACGACGGTCAGGTGAAGCTTTTCCTGAAGTTGGAGGAGCAGGTTCACGACCTGCGCCTGCACCGAAACATCAAGCGCCGAAACCAGTTCGTCGGCGACGAGCACCTCGGGCTCGACGGCGAGCGCCCGCGCAATGCCGATGCGTTGGCGCTGCCCGCCGGAGAATTCGTGCGGGTAGCGGTCGGCCGCATCGTCAGGAAGCCGCACGAGATCGAGCAGTTCCGCGATCCGCGCGCCGATTTCGGATTTGGGCCGCATCTTATGGACGCTGAGTGCCTCGCTCAGCACCTGGCTCACGGTCATGCGCGGGTTGAGCGAGGAATAGGGATCCTGGAAGATCATCTGGACGCGACGATTGAAATCGCGCCTCGCGGCTCCGTTGAAGGTCGCAACATCACTGCCAGCAAACAGTATCTTGCCCTCATCGCAGGTCAGCAGACGTACCAGTGCGCGAGCCAATGTCGACTTGCCACATCCCGACTCGCCGACGATGCCAAGTGTCTCACCGCGACGCAGCTCGAAGCTCACACCGTTCAGCGCATGCACGGCCGGCCCAGGCTGGCCCCGCAAGCGGCTTGAGAGGGACTGCGGTAGCGGAAAGCGTTTGGTGACCTCGTCGGCTCGGATCAGGACGTCGTTCGATTTCGTGCTCATGCCAGTAGCCCTCCGGCCGCAGCGACGCGATCATGATGATGGCAGGCAACAAGGCGTGCCGATCCGATCGCGCTGACGGCGGGGATGAACTCGCGACAGACATCAGTGGCAAAGGTACAACGCGGATTGAAGGCACAGCCGGGTGGAATGGCCGCGAGGCTCGGCGGCGTCCCTTCGATGGAAAGCAGCATGGTACGCTCCGCGCCGGCATGCGGCACCGAACCCAGTAGGCCGCGCGTATAGGCGTGATGGGGCTCGCCAAATACCGCGCCCACCGGACCGGCTTCGACAATACGGCCGGCATACATCACCGCCATGCGGTCACAGATCGACGCCACGACGCCGAGATCGTGCGTGACGAAGACGACCGACATGCCGAGTTCGTCTTTAAGCTCAAGGATGAGGCGCAGGATCTGGTCTTGAATGGTCACGTCGAGGGCGGTGGTGGGCTCGTCGGCGAGCAGCAGCTTGGGATTGCTTGCGAGACTGATCGCGATCATGGCGCGCTGGCGCATGCCCCCCGAGAACTGATGCGGATAGTCGTCGAGGCGACGACGCGCTTCGGGAATGCCGACCAGCTCCATCAGCTCGACGGCGCGACGACGGCGCGCAGCGCGGTCGAGCGGAGTGTGCGTTTTCAGATTTTCATCGATCTGCACACCCACAGACAGGACCGGATTGAGCGCGGTCATCGGTTCCTGGAAGATCATTCCGATCTCGCCACCGCGGATCTGGCGCATGTCCCGGTCGGGAAGCGCAACGAGGTTGCGCCCACGCCAAATCACTTGGCCAGCGACGGAGCCCGGCGCATGCACGAGCCGCATGATGGAGCGCAGTGTCACACTTTTTCCCGAGCCGGATTCGCCGACGAGACCAAGGACTTCGCCCGACATGACGTCGAAGCTGACATGATCGACGGCGGTGACGCGACCCTTCGCGGTGACGAAGGTTGTGGTCAGGTCTCTGACGGAGAGCGCGGCTTGTGGCGCTGTTGCGGTTCCAGCGTTCATTTGCGGGTCCTCAGGAGTTCAGCAAGACCGTCGCCGAGCAGGGAGAAGCCCAGGCCGGTGATGACGATGGCGATGCCTGGGAACACGGAGATCCACCACGCTGTGTCTATGAAATTCTTGCCATCGGCGATCAACACACCCCATTCCGAGGCTGGCGGCTGAGCGCCGAGACCTAGATAGCCGAGGCTCGACCCGAGCAGGATCGCCAATGCCATGTCGGTCATCCAGTAGACAATCGCGGGGGTTATGGAATTGGGCAGCAGGTGGCGGAAGATAATGCGTAGGGGATGGTAACCCATGACGCGGCCGGCATCGGCATAGTCGAGCCGCTTCTGCACCTTCACCTCGGCCGAAACCAAGCGGGCGTAGAACACCCAGTTTACTGCCCCGACGGCGATATACATATTGACCAGGCCGGGGCCAAGCACGGCGACGATGGCGATCACCAGCACCATGAACGGGAAGGTAACCACTGCATCGACGACGCGGCCGAAGATCACCTCCGTTATGCCGCCGGCATAGCCAACGAGCGCGCCGACCAGCACACCGATAACAATGGCAGGCAGCGTCGCGAAGATGGCGATCTGCAGATTAAGTCCATAGGCAGCGATGACCCGCGACAGCATATCTCTGCCGAAGCTGTCCGTTCCCATCAGGTGCTCCGCGCTCGGCGGAGCGAGAAGCGCATTGTAATCGAAGGCGTTCGGGTCGAAGGGCGAGACGAGTTGCGGGAAAAGGCCAAAAAAGAGGCTGACCAGCAGAATGGCGCTGCCGACAAGGAGCGTCGCTGGCAGCTTCATGCGCCGGATGCGGAGCGGTGTGGACGTGGCGGCGAGGCTCATCGCGAAATCCTCGGGTCCAGCGCTGCCTGGACGATGTCAGTGAGCAGGAAGGTCAGCGACACCAGGATGGCAAGCATGAGCGTCATGCCCTGCACAACCGGATAGTCGCGGCCGAAGATGCTGTCGATCATCAGTCGTCCCGCGCCGGGAACGGCGAAGACAGTCTCGGTAACGACCGCACCGCCGAGCAGCGTGCCTATCGACAGACCGAAGAGCGTCACCGTCGAGATCAGCGCATTGCGTAGCACATGGCGGATCAGGATCACCCGCGCCTTCAGCCCCTTCGCGCGGGCGAAGTCGACATACTCGGCACCGAGCACGCCGATGATAGCCGCACGCAGATTGCGCATCAGCACTGCGGACATACTAAGGGCCAAGGTCAAGGCCGGCAGGAAGAGGTGATAGACGTGGTCAAAGAAACCATCGCCATAGCCGCCGATGGGAAACAGGCGAAAGGTGGCCCCAAATAGCGTGAGGAGTAGAAGACCGAGATAAAACACAGGTGTCGACAGGCCCACCTGGAAGGCGCCGCGGATGACGGCGTCGGTTGCGGTGTCGTGGCGCAGCGCCGCGACAAAGGCGAGCGGCACGGCGAGCAGCAGTGAGATGCAGGCGGCCATCGCAGTGAGTAATAGCGTGACTGGCATGCGCTGCACGATCAGGTCGATGACGGGCACCTTGTTGGCAATGGAATTGCCCAGATCGCCCCTCGCAACCTCTCGCACGAAATAGAGGAACTGCACCGGAAGCGGGCGGTCGAGGCCAAGTTCCCGGTTGATGCGCGCCACATCGGAATCCAGCGCGCGATCGCCAAGCATGGCGCTTGCGGGATCGCCCGGGAGTAGATGCACCAGCGTGAACACCACAACCAGGATGATGAGCAATGTCGGGATGAGCTGTAACAATCGCCGACCGACATAGGAGAGCAGCGTCATGGTTGCGGACTCCACGGCAAGAAAACAAGACAGATGACGCGCGCCCATGGTCTATGACCTGGGCGCGCGCGATGACACTATTTGCTCAGCCAGGTCGCACGGAACACGTTGTTGCCGAGCGGGATTTGGACGAAATCGTGGACGTTCTTGCCGAGTGCGACGGGATAGGGCGTCTCATAGAGGGGTACGGTCGGACCGGTCGCGTTGAACACCTCTTGGATCTTGGCGTACTGCTCCTTGCGCTTGGCCGGATCCGTCTCGGACTGCGTCTGCTTGAAGAGGTTGTCGACCTCGTCATTCTTCCAACCGCTGTGGAGCGCCTGGATGGTTGGCGAGTAGGCAAAATAGGAGGCGATTTCGCTCGGATCGGCGATATCGTCGGTCCAGGCGCTCAGACGCATCGGGAAGGTACCCTTGCGATAGAGGTCGGCGCGCGTGGCGTTGTCGACCTGCTGCAGCGTGAGCTTCACGCCGACCTGCGACCACATCTGCTGCAGCGCGGTGGCAATGCCTACCTCGTCCTGGTTGCCGGCGAGCACCAGCAAGCTCGCTTCGAAGCCGTTCGGGAACCCGGCGTCAGCGAGCAGCTGCTTTGCCTTGGCCAGATCGTAGGGATAGAGCGGCTTGTCTCCGGTGTGGAGCGGCGTTGCGCTCGACATGAACGACGTCATCTGGGAGCCCACGCCGTGCGTCACGATCTGAATAATCGCTTGCTTGTTGGTTGCGTAGCTTAGCGCCTGACGCACCTTTTCGTTGGCCAACGGATTGTCCTTGCCGTCGATCTGCGGTCGCACGTTCAAGGTCACGAACTCGATGCGCGTGGATGGGAAGAGCTCCATGTTGACCTTGTCGGACTTCTTGAGCTCGGCCACACGGGCGTAGGGAATGAACTCCGCGCCCTGCAATTCACCCGACTGCAGCTTCAAAATACGCGTTGCATCGTCCGGAACGATCTGGAAGTCGATGCCGTCGAGGTAGGGCAGGGGCTTTCCATCTTCGCCCATAGCCCAGTAGTAAGGGTTACGGACCAGCTTCATGTCGGAATTCTTCTGCCAGGACTGGACCATGAACGGACCCGAGCCGATCGGATGCTCGGCAAATGCCTTGGCCTTCTCCTCGTCGGTGTTGCCGGGAGCTGCTTCGAACAGCTTTTTCGGCATGACGCCGCTGTTGAAAACGGTGAGCGCGGTCAGGATGGCCGGGTCGGTATGCTTGAGCTTGAGGATGATCTTGTCGTCGCCCTGCGTTTCGACATGATCAAGAGCACCGAGCGTGAAATTCCAGACGCCACGATCCGGTGTCGCGGCGCGCTCAAGCGACCACTTCACATCCTCGACCGTAATCGGCGAACCGTCAGCGAATTTGGCACCCTTGCGCAGTGTCAGCGCGACGCTCAGTCCGTCGTCCGCGACTTTCCAGTCCGTTGCAAGGCCGGGCTCAAGACCCTGGCCGTCCTTCGTCGGAAGAATGAGGGTATCATAGAGATTGGTGAGGATCCAAATATCGAAATTGCCGTCATTGAGCACCGGCTCAAGGAACAGGCTGTCGGCGTAGCGACCATACGTCAAGGTGCCGCCGCGCTCCACCGCCATGGCGGAGTGGCTGGCGCCGAGCATGAGGGAAGCCGCCAGTGCTGCTAATGCAAAAGCTTTCATAATCGCTGTTCTCCATTAAGTGTTCTAGTTGGTTATAGCGTTTCACGGGTTCGAACTGCTGTCAACGGTTATTGTAGAATACGCGAAAGCGCCTGTGGATGCTGGCATTATCGTAATTATCCCTGAGGTCGGCGCGATATGCCGGGTTGCGCCGCCCCTGAAAAGCGTGATAGTCGTTAAGTACAGTGAGGTGAGCTATGGACTTTCGCATCGATCGCGATCTGCAGGTTTCGCTACGGGCGCAAATCAAGGGCATGATCGAATATGGCATTGCCTGCGGCGAGCTGCAGGTCGGGCAGGCGCTGCCGTCGGTGCGTGAGCTCGCCCAATCCTTCAACGTCGCGCCGATGACTGTCAGTCTCGTCTATCGTGGCCTCAAGGAAGACGGGCTCATTGAAACCAGGCCTGGAGCCGGTACGTTCGTGGCGGATAGCTCGCAAGCTCGGATGGCTGCCCAACCCGCAGTGCTTTCCCTGCATCGGCAGATCGATGACCTTGTCGACCGGGTCATCGAACTTGGCATGCGACCATCGGATATCGCGGCCATGATCAATGCGCGCCTCAACTACCGCATCAGTCTGGGCAATCAGGTCAGCGTGGTCATGATCGGCTTGTTCACAGAGGCCACCGCAAGTTACGCAAAGGTTGTTGCAGCTCGGCTTGGCAACGGCGTCACCGTGGAGCCAATGATCATCGACGACATCAAGTCGGATGAAACTATTCTGCATCGCGCGGCGTCCGCCGATCTGGCGCTCACCTTCACCAATACGCATCGCGAAGTCGCCGAATTGCTTCCGACAACGAAAGTCGTGTCCATCCGCTTTATTCCATCGGAAACGACTCGCCTGTCGTTGGCTTCGCTTGATCCGCTAGCGCGTGTTTTGGTCGTTTCGCTCTTTCCCGACTTCTTGCCGATTCTGAAATCTGGCGTGCAGCGTTTCGCGGCCCACGTGGAGCATGTGAATTCCGCAGTTCTCGACGATCCGGCCCTTGCCGACGCCCTGAAGGGCGCTGACGTCGTCGTTTTTTCGACCGGCGCCGAGCGGGTCCGAGACCAGGTGCCACCCAGCATGCGCACTCTTGAATACCGCCATGCCCCGGATCCCGGCGACATCGAACGGCTGGTCTTGCCGTTCGTCCATCAAATCAATGCAACCATTGGCCAAAGTGCGCAGCGCGGTGACGATGCTGCCCAAGAGAGGGATACCCCATGAAAATATCTGAGATGAACTGGTTTCAGGTTGACGTCTACCTGAAGCGCGATGATCGCTGCGTCCTGCCGCTCGGCAGCACCGAGCAGCATGCTGGGCTTTCCCTTTCCGTCGATTCCATTCTCTCGGAAAAGGTTGCTCTTGACGCGGCCGAGCCGCTCGGAATTCCGGTATTCCCGGTTCAGCCGTATGGTGTGACCCCCTATTTCCTCGACTATCCGGGCTCGATCAGCCTGCGCAATGCAACCTACATCAGCTTGATCCGCGACATTCTCGACGGCATGGCCCGTCAGGGGTTCAAGCGCATCATGCTTTGCAACGGTCATGGCGGCAACTCGACGGCAGGCAATGTCGCGATCGAATGGATGGCCGACAATCCGGGCATCCAGGTCAAGTTCCACAACTGGTGGAACGCGCCGAAGACCTATGCCAAGGTCGTGGAGATCGATACGGTCGCATCACATGCCTCCTGGATGGAGAATTTCGCCTGGACCCGACTGGCGGGCATAACCCAGCCAAGCGAGCGCAAGCCGATGGTCGACCTCGCCAAGATGCGTGTGCTTGATCCGGCCGGTGTACGCAAGATGCTCGGCGACGGCAACTTCGGCGGCTACTACGAGCGCCCGGACGACGAGATGCAGGCTATCTGGGATGTAGCTGTACTCGAAACCCGCGCCCTTCTCGAAGAAGGGTGGGCATAAGTCATGGCAATTCTCATCTGGGGCGCGGGCGCCATGGGTGGCTCGATCGGCGCCGGCCTTGCTCGCGCCGGTCATGACGTGATCTTCGTGGACAATGTGCCGGAGCATGTCGCAGCCATCAACAAACAGGGCCTGCAGATCGTCGGGCCCATCTTCCAGGACACGGTACGCGCCAAGGCGTATCTGCCGGAACACGTCGAAGGGCGCTTCGACTGCATTCTGCTCAGCGTCAAGGCGCAGCACACCGAGGCCGCGACCCGCGCGCTTGAGCCGCACCTTGCCGAGCACGGCTATGTCGTGTCGGTGCAGAATGGGCTCAACGAGCTGGTGATCAAGGAAATCGTCGGCGCGCAACGAACGATCGGATGCTTCGTCAATTTCGGGGCCGACTATCTTGAGCCGGGCGTCGTGCAATATTCCGGACGTGGTGCGGTTGTTGTGGGCGAACTCGATGGTAGGTCCAGCGAGCGGCTCACCGCACTGCACCGCGTGCTCCTCGATTTCGAGGAAAACGCGGTTCTAACAAACAATGTCTGGGGTTACCTCTGGGGCAAGTTGATCTATGGCGCCCAGCTCTTCGCGACGGCTCTCACCAATGACGCCATTGCGGATTGCTACGCTAACCCCGCCTTCCGCCCGGTGCTGACTGCGCTCGGACAGGAAGTCGGAGCGGTCGCCCGCGCCAACGGCGTCACCACGGAAGCCTTCAACGGCTTCGATCCGCACGCTTTTGCCCCCGGCGCATCGCAGGCTCTGATCGACGCGAGCCTCGATGACATGGTGGCGTTCAACCGTCGTTCGGCCAAGTCGCATTCCGGCATCTGGCGCGACCTGGCAATCCGTAAGCGCCGCACTGAAGTCAAGCCGCAACTCGGCCCGATCGTCGACACCGGTCTGCAGGTCGGCGTGCCGACACCGATGACAGCGCGGCTGATCGACATGATCATCGAACTGGAAGACGGCAAGCGCAGTTTCTCGCCCGACAACATCGCCGAATTGGCTCGCGCGGCAAAGCCCGCATAGTGGGTCCTGGAGATAGCATGAACATTGATTTTTCCGGAAAGACAGTCCTGGTCACTGGCGCGGCGCACGGTTTCGGTCGTGCCATTGCACTCGCGTTTCAGACCAATGGCGCTCGCGTGTATGCCTGCGATCTCGATGTCGAGGGCTTGGCCGAAACGACCAAGCTCGGTGACGAGACGATCGAGACCTTCGTGCTTGATGTGGGCGACCGCGAAGCGGTGCAGAAGACGGTAGGCGACTTGGGTGCGATCGACATCGTCGTCAACAATGCCGGCGGCGTGCGTGGCCAGGTCGGACGCCCGATCGAGGACATCTCGGAAGGCGACTGGCGCGCGATTTTCGACGTCAACCTTTCCGGTACGTTCTATGTGAGCCAGGCCGCGGTACCGGCGATGAAGGCCCGAAAATATGGGCGCATCATCAACATCTCGTCCGGCGCCGGCCTCGGCATCAGTCTCACGGGCATCCAGGCCTATGCCAGCGCCAAGGCAGGGCAGATCGGCCTCACCCGGCAGCTCGCGCATGAGCTCGGGCCGTTCGGGATCACCGTCAACAACGTGGCGCCGGGGTTTGTCCGCTCCAATCCGACCACGGAGCGGCAATGGCACGCGATGGGCGAGGAGGGGCAGGCACGCCTGCTCCAGAACATCGCCATGAAGCGGCTCGGCGCTCCCGACGACATCGCCAACGCGGTGATGTTCTTTGCCTCCGAACAGGCCGGCTGGATCACCGGACAGATTCTCAGCGTGGATGGCGGCAAATGACGAAGGCGGTCGAAGGTTATCTCGTCGCCGGCTACGAGGCGGCTGTCGAAGAACTCAAGGCCTTTTGCCGGCTGCCGAGTGTCTCGACCGACGCGGCCTATGGCTCCGGCATCCGGGCGGCCGCCGAATTCGTCGCCGGCGCGCTCGCTCGCTCCGGTCTTCCTACCGTCGAAGTCGTGGAGACCGGTGGCCATCCGGTGGTCTTCGCTGAAGGGCCGAAAGTGCCGGGCAGGCCCACCGTGCTCGTCTACGGCCATTATGATGTCCAGCCACCTGATCCGCTCGACAAATGGCACAGTCCGCCCTTCGAGCCCACCATCCGCGAGGACCGGCTCTATGCGCGCGGTGTTTCCGACGACAAAGGGCCGCTTCTCATCCCGATCCTTGTCGCCCGTGCCTTTGATGCGGTCGGCGGCGGCCTGCCGCTCAATCTGAAATTCCTCATCGAGGGCGAAGAGGAATCGGGTAGTCCGCATTTCGAGGCGGCGGTCGAGATGCTGAAGGAGCGGCTGGCTTGCGACGTGGTCGTCTCCGCCGACGGCGCCATGTGGCGACCTGACCTGCCTTCGGTCACGGTCGCCGGGCGAGGCCTTGCCGCGCTAGAGGTGACGGTCCACGGTGCTGTGAAGGATCTCCATTCCGGTCGGCACGGCGGCAGCGCACCGAACGCCGTATTCGCATTGACGCGAATGCTGGCGACGCTGCACGACGATGACGGGAATGTGCTTGTCAATGGCTTCGCTTCCACCGCACTGCCTCCGGACCCGGCAATCGGCGAGGCGATCCGCGCAGCGGGGTTCGATGTCGGGCGCTACTTCGACGAGATCGGCGCCCAACGACCGGCCCCCCTGCCCAGCGGCGAGGAACTTCTGGCGCGCCAGTGGCTCGTGCCGACTCTGGAATTCAACGGTATTTCTGGTGGTTATGCAGGGCCAGGGACGAAGACAATCATTCCCGCAACCGCATCCGCCAAAATCACGTGTCGATTGGTACGTGGCCAGGAACCGGATGCAATCCGCGAGGCAATAGCGGCGCATCTTCGGCGGGTGCTGCCGTCCGGATATAGATTGGATATACAAAATCACGGCCCCGGCACGGTCGCCTTCGGTCTCGATCAGAATTTGCCGGCGCTCGCGATCGCTGAGGATGTGCTTGAGCCGTTGCTCGGCTCCCGTCCGCTACGCGTTGCCATGGGCGCCACAATTCCCATTTGCGGTGTGTTCCAAAAGCATCTTGGGGTGGGGACGGTCTTCTTTTCATTTTCAACATCAGACGAAGACTATCACGCACCAAACGAGTTCCTGCGCCTCTCAAATTTTAGGCTTGGAATGACGGCGTGGACGCGGCTTCTGCAAAGGCTAGCTCATCCAGAGCGAGGCGATCAAGCTTAGGCAATGACGACGCCGGGGGAGGGAGAGCTATCTCTGCGCGGTCGCGGGCTCCGGATGCTGAAATCGCGGAACGGCTCAAGACGGCCTGTCGCTGAAAGCATATCGCAACCAAGTTTCCTGACATCGACCGGCATCTGGCCAATTGCTTGGCAAGCGTCGAGTAAATATGGAATACCATAAGCCTTCGCTATCCGGCCCACTTCACCGGCAGGGTTTACCCCCACCGTTGGTGGGAAGCCAGGTGATCGCAATTAAACGCACACGTTCATCAATCATTCGCTCCAGAGCCTGCACATCTAGGGCGCCTTGTCGCAACGGTCGCCTCAGGACTGACGTCGACCGCCAATTGGTTGATGACCTGCGCTACCCATGCAGCGCCTGCATGCACAAACATGATCCGACGGGTTCGCCCGGCGAGCGCTCGCCTTTTTAGGTGGGATTCGCTAGGGCTTCGGCGAGTGTCTGAGACAGCCAGCGCTCGTATTTGTCTGGCGACCAACCGCTTTCGCGAACAAGCATGCGATAGACCTCACGGCTTGTATACATCCAGAGGATCTGGCGGGCATCGTCGGGGGTAAGACCCTGCCGAGCCTGTCCCGCGGCGAACAATCTGTCGATGCGATCGGCCTGCATATCCCGCCGGGTCTGTTCCAGTTCACGCTCATACTGGCTCAGTTCTTCCGAAAATGTCGAAACGCCGCGCAGCAAGCTCAACTCTTCGCTTTCGCTGTCGTAAATTGCGCGCGCGATGCCGGCTGACAGCCGGATCGCCTCCACCGGATCGGTCACGGCCGATAGCCGCGTTCGGGCTTCGTTGAACCGGGCGCCGAACATGGAGCGCTCCATCAAGCCGCGCAGCAGGCCTGCCTTCGAAGCAAACAGTGCGTAGACCGTCGAGCCGGCAACGCCGGCCTCGGCGGCAATGCGCGCGATGGTCACGTCACTGATGCCATGGGCCACGAACAGCCGCCGCGCTGTATCGAGAATATTCTGTCGATTGGCCTCAGCCGCTTCTGTCCGCTGCTGCGAGGAATAACGTCGTTTGGATGGCACTTGAGTCATTCAATGTATCTTGCTATATCCGATATAGCAGACTATAGCAAAATTGTGCGGAGGGTGCCAGCCATGACTTTTCAGGCTTATCTCGACAATATCCAAGCCAAGACCGGCAAGCAGCCACAGGATTTCTATGCGATCGCCGAAACCAAGGGGCTGACCGGTCCCGGCGTCAAGGCGACGCAGGTGGTGAACTGGCTGAAGCAGGATTTCGGACTTGGGCATGGCCACGCAATGGCGATCTGGCACGCCTTCAAGCAGAACGGCTGGGTTCGATAGAATCCGCCTAAATTTTAGTTGGTTAGGGACGCGGATGCTGAAAGGGAGCACGCGATGACCGCAGAAAAATTGATGACTTACGGGGGCTGGGCGCTGACGGTGCTGGCCATATTGTTCCTGCTGATGGACGCTGGCATGAAGTTAGCAGGCGCGTCGGTTTCAGTCGAAGCGTCGAGCGCCTTGGGATTCGACGAGGACCAGGTCCGCTTGCTCGGAGTGATCCTCCTGGCAGCGGTCGTTCTCTACACGATTCCCCAGACAGCGCCGCTCGGCGCAATCCTCATTACGGCGTATCTCGGCGGCGCCATCGCGGTGAACCTGCAACATCACACGCCGCTTTTCTCGCATCAGCTCTTCGGCGTCTATCTCGGCCTCTTCGTTTGGGGTGGACTGTTCCTGCGGACACCGAAACTCCGGTCGCTTTTGCCGGTTTTTCGCGGATGAGAGGGCAGGCGCGGCTCCTCAGCGCCGGGTCCTCCACAGATCATCCCCGCTTCACTTTCCTGCCGTGGTCCTCGATTTTGACGTGCAAAGGAAGCATCGAAGCTAGGTCGCGTGTCGACGGATTGTCGTAGAGCATGGCCGTAAGCGACTGTTCGTCGACCGTCACCCTGATCCTCACGTCGGTCGGCTCCTGGCTGGCCACGTCCCTCCTGCCCACGCGCCCGCGAACGGGAACGCCGCGGCCGCCAAGGCCCCGCGGACAGCGGTTCGTCGGGTAAGAAGCGGGAGCGTCGTTGTCATCCTCGGTCCTGTCAAACCGGTTGTGCCGTGGGCCGGAACAGGATTTCGTTGATGTCGACGTCGTCTGGCTCGCTCACGGCGAAGGCGACCGCCCGGGCGAACGTGTCCGCGCCGACCGCGATCTTGCTGACGAATTCCTTCGTTCCGGCCCGGATGTCCTTCTCGCTGATATGCTCGAGAAGCTCGGTGCTGACGGCTCCGGGCGAGATGATGGTCGTCCGGATATTGTAGGGCTTCACTTCCTTTCGCAGCCCTTCGGAAAGTGCTCGGACGGCGAACTTGGTGGCGCAATAAACCGCGGCACCCGGATCAACCACATGTCCATAGACCGAGGAGACATTGATGATGTGGCCGGACTTCCGCGCCTGCATGTGCGGCAGCGCGGCGGCAATGCCGTAGAGCACACCCTTTATGTTGACATCGATCATACGGTCCCACTCGTCCACCTTGAGGCGTTCGAGAGGGGCCAGCGGCATCAGGCCGGCGTTGTTGAGCATCACGTCGATGCGACCGTATTCGTGGACCGCTGTATCCACCAGGTTGCTGACCTGCTGCCTGTCTGTGACATCGGTCTGAACCGCCCTGGCCTTGTGGCCTTTCGAAATGAGTTCGCTGGCCAGCGCGTCGATGCGGTCGCGTCGCCGGGCACCGAGCACCACGGCGGCACCTCGCTCAGCAAGATGGCGTGCTGTTGCTTCTCCAAGTCCGCTGCTCGCGCCGGTGATAACGACGACTTTGTTTTCTATTCCCTGAGACATGATGTTCTCCTGGTTTCGAGGTTTCGGAAGGTTTTTCATGTTCGGCGGCTGGCAAGAGCCGCGAGCAATGCCGAGCCCGTGAGAAGGCAGGCAGCCAGCAGAAACGGGCTCCACCATCCCGCAGTGTCGAAGAGCACTCCGCCCGCAAAAGCGCCTCCCGCAATTGCTAGCTGGATCAACGCGACTTGCAGTCCCCCCGCCGCCTCGAGCTCGCCGGGAATGATCGCCGCCATCCACGTGTTCCAGGCGACCGGAATGGGCGTGGAGAAGAAGCCCCACACCACGAGCAGGAAAGCCGTGACAGCTGCGTATGGCCCAAGCGCGATCAGCAGAAGGGCGATGATCGCAAGCGCACCTGGCAATCCGATCAGCGGGGTTGCGAGATGCCGCCGGGCGACGAACCCGATGAGAGTCGTACCAGTCAGGCCGCCGAGGCCGAGGCCAAGGAGCACCATGGAGAGGGCGTTCACGTCCAGTCCCGTGACGCCTTCGAGGAATGGGCGGAGGTAGATCGACAGAGAGTTCTGGCCGATAAAGGCGAGGCCGGTCGCAGCCATACCGATGGCGAAGGTGCGGTTGCGCAGAAGCCCGAAGATTTTCCCCACCGATACCGTCGCCGTCGCCGGCATCTTCGGCAGGACGGCAAATTGCCAGACCAGTGCGGCAAGTCCGATCGGAACAGTCATCAGGAACGTGCCACGCCAGCCGATCAGTCCTCCGAGAAAGCTGCCGAGAGGGGCCGCGATGACGATGGCGAACGCGGTACCGCCCTGGAGTAGAGCGATGGCCTTCGGCAGGTCAACCTTCGAGGCTAGACGTGCGAGGATGGCCGTCGACAACGACCAGAAGCCTCCGATTGCCACGCCGACAAGCGCCCGGCCCACCAGGAAGACGGCGAAGTTGGGAGCGAGAGCGACAGCCAAACTCGAGATGACCAGAATCCCGCTATAGAACAACACCACCGCCTTCCGATCCACCTTCGACAGGAGGCCGTTTCCGAAGAGGCTGGTGAGAACCGCGAAGACGCCTGACATGGTGATGGCCAGTCCGGCCTGACCTTCCGACACCGAGAGGTCTCGGGCGATCGGGGTCAGCAAACTCACTGGCAGGAACTCCAATCCGACCAGGAGGAAGGTGAGGAGCGACAGGCATGTCACAGCAGCCCATGGTGTCGCCGCGCTTTCGGGCGAAGTCATCTCATTCACTGTCAGCTCGATGGCCATTCCGCGCTCTCCTATCTGCTTGCCACAACAGATAGCCAAACGAGCTAACGTGCACTAGAAGCTACAATGTGCATGTAGATGTGAAGGAGATTCACCAGTGCGGCGGGACGAATTCACTGAGATGAGAGCGTTTCTGGAAGTTGCCAGGGAGCGGAGCTTCACGCGCGCCGCCGCCAGGCTGGGTCTCACACGCTCGGCCCTCAGTCACACAGTCAGCGCGCTCGAGGCGCGGCTGGGCATTCGGCTTCTTTCCCGTACCACGCGCGACGTGGCACCCACGGCGGCCGGGGAACGTCTCATTGAGAGCATCCAGCCCCATTTTGAAAGCATCGCCGCCGGGATCAGCGCCATAAGCGCGCTACGCGGGAAGCCGTCCGGCGACATCCGGGTCGTCTGCCCCGATGACGCTGTCGAGCTCGTGTTCCGCCCTCGGCTTTCGGCGTTCCTGCGGGACTTCCCTGATATCACCGTGGAGATCATTGTCGACAATGGTTTCACCAACATTGTCGAGCGGCAGTTCGATGCCGGGGTGCGGCTCGGCGAGGCCATCGCCCGCGACATGGTGGCCGTGCGCATAGGACCCGACGTGTCGTATTCCGTTGTCGGATCGCCTGACTACCTGGAGCGGCATGCGCCGCCGTCAAGCCCGCAGGACCTGACAGGCCATAACTGCGTCAACCTGCGGCTTCCAACGTCCGGCGGGCTTTACGCCTGGGAATTCGAGCGAGACGGCCGTGAGTTCAGCGTGCGGGTGGAAGGTCAGCTTACCTTGAGCAACATCGCCCCCGCGATTGACGCTGCATTGGACGGCATCGGTCTCGCCTACGTGCCCACGGACCTCGTCCTGCGACATGTCGAAAGCCGACGGCTGCGGCAGGTACTCTCGGAGTGGTGCCCGACCTTCCAAGGCTATCACCTTTATTATCCGAACCGTCGAAATCCCTCGCCGGCCTTTTCGGCGTTCGTCGATGCTTTCCGGCATAGAGCGCGAAAATCGCGTTAGGTTGCACAGCACAACGCCTCCTATTGTGATGGGTTTCGGATGCCGGCGCCGCTCCACGCGTTGGCCTGGCGTCGGTTAGGCGTCCGAAAGCCTCCAGTGAAAGAACCCGCGGGATGGAAAGCGCGGTTCCCGGTTCATGGGGATTTGTCGTTTTCGTTGGGTGCTGCTCGGCAAGTGCGGCTGAGGCTGGTAATGACCATGGTGAGGTCGGAGCGAACTTCGCCGGTGCCGCGCATGCTCCGGCCTGTTGGTTCCAGCGAGGTCGATCTTGGTGTGTTTGGTTGCGACGTTCGACGCAGGCGCACGAAGTTATCCTTCCGGGGCGATGAGCTTCCTGGGCAGGAATGGTGCGTGACGGGCGGGTCGCGGTCATGGCGTTTGGGGCCGTGTTGTTGAGGCGGCGGATGGCGGTGCTTGGGCGTGGTTGTCGCGCTCGAAGGTCTCGATGATGA
Source organism: Rhizobium sp. P1_C7 (assembly GCF_056406295.1). Taxonomy (NCBI): domain Bacteria; kingdom Pseudomonadati; phylum Pseudomonadota; class Alphaproteobacteria; order Hyphomicrobiales; family Rhizobiaceae; genus Rhizobium; species Rhizobium sp. P1_C7. Next base: position 14,286 of record NZ_JBFUAL010000025.1, on the reverse strand, counting down.
TCTTGCGCCCGCCGCAGCACGCCAGCGCGTTTTCGGGACTTTTGTTGCCTTCGGGTTCCCAGTAGCCGCGGTCCCAGAGCATCACCGTGCCGCCGCCATACCCGCCTTTTCGGGATCGTGCCTTCGAAGTCGCCGTAGTCGAGGGGATGATCCTCGACCTCGACGGCAAGACGCTTTTCGTGCGGATCGAGCGACGGTCCCTTGGTTACCGCCCAGGATCGGAACACCCCATCAAGCTCAAGCCGAAGATCGAAATGCAGTCGGCTCGCGTCATGCTTCTGGATGACGAAGCGGCGGCGGTTCGACGCCTTTAACGTCGCCCGGCCGCTCGGCTCCTGCGTTTTCTTGAAGTCGCGCATCTGCTAGGTCGAGAGTTTGTCGCTCTCCATGGCAGTTCCCGTTACACATCCGCCTCCCGCGTCGAATGACGACGGAGCTGAGGCACGGGGCGGACAGGTGGGACGCTCGACTGCCGTTTCGTTGGCCGCAAGGAGAAACCGGAAAAATCCCTGCTTCGAGGAATTCGGCGTGCACGCGCAACCGCAACCGGACGGGCAGGCCTATATCAATGTTCCTTTCACGGCGGATACGATGCCGGCAGGGTCTGCACAGGCCGATATGTTGCGCCCCTGATGGGTGGCTACAGAAGCTAGGGCTGTACGATACGCCAATACCTCGTACGGATATATGATTATATATAAATTAGTGCAATGATACCGTTCTGTATATCAATATTGCAGATCCGCGCAGAATTCTCTATATATTATCCTGCATATACCGTATCATGTGATGCAGGATAATGATCATGGCATATAAGACAGAGCATATAACGCAGCAGTTACGCTCAGCCAGGGAAGGGCAGAAGGTAAGCCAACGTGAGCTGAGCGCACGTTCGGGCCTGACGCAGAGCCACATTTCCCAGATTGAACGGGGTATCATGGAACCTGGGCTTGGCAGCCTGGTGGATGTGGCACGCGCGCTCGACCTCGAAATAATCCTTGCGCCGAAGAAGCTGATGCCGGCGATCCGCAACATCCTCGATAGCACCTCGGCATCGAGTGACATTCTGACATCCGACCAGCGGAGATTGGTGGCGCGTCTCGAGAAGTGGTTTGCGCAGTACAAAGATGGATTTGCCTCAGCCTCTGAAGCTGATGCTTTCAAAGACAGTCTGGCGCTCTTACGCCATCTGCCACTTTCTGCAGATGAGCTGGATAGTATGAGACGGGCCACCGAGCGTCTCGAAACCGTCCTGACCCAATCGCTGTCTCGGCAGGAATTGCGCGCTCTAGGCCACGAGATCAGGCAGCTGCGTAACGCCGCGGTGCATCGCGACCGTGATGACGCTGTCCCGCGCTCGGCCTATGCGCTGGATGAGGAGGACGATGATGCCTAAGGTCACGGTACTGGATGTCAGGCTGTACGGCGAACCGGTAGCGACCCTGACGAACCTGCAGGACGGGCGCACCATCTTCGCATTCAACGAGAACTATATCGAAAACGAGAAGCGGCCGACGCTCAGCCTATCCCTTAAGGACCCGTTCGGCGCTCTGATTACCAAGTTCCGGCCGTATAACATGGTCGTCCCGCCTTTCTTTTCGAATCTGCTACCGGAAGGGCCGCTTCGCAAATACCTCGCCGAGCGCGCGGGCGTAAAACAGACGCGGGAATTCTTCCTGCTCTGGATGCTCGGCCCCGACCTGCCTGGTGCGGTGACGGTACATCCGTCCGAAGGCGATGACCTCCCGCCCGATGACGAGCAGGCGGCTGTTGAAGCCCGACCGAATGCGTTACGCTTTTCGCTGGCCGGTGTGCAGCTGAAATTCTCGGCCTTCAAGAACACCGCGAAGGGAAGCGGCCTGACTATTCCGGCCGAGGGTACAGGTGGATCATGGATCGTGAAGCTGCCCTCCCAGCAGTATAGCGGCGTGCCTGAGAACGAATTCTCCATGATGACAATCGCCGGCATGATGGGCATGGACGTACCGGAGATCCAGCTGGTCGAGCTGGATGCGGTGAGCGGCCTGCCACAGGGCGTGGGCGAACTGCACGGGCAGGCGCTCGCCATTAGGCGCTTCGACCGTACGCCGGAGGGTCCTGTGCATATCGAGGATTTTGCGCAGGTGTTCGGCGTGAAGCCGGATGACAAGTACAGCAAGGGGAATTACCGGATGATCGCCCGCGTGCTCGGCATCGAGACGAGCAGGGCCGACGTGGCGGAGTTCATCCGCCGGCTGGTCTTCAGCACGCTGATCGGCAATGGCGACATGCATCTGAAGAACTGGTCGCTGATCTATCCCGATCGCCGCACTCCTGCGCTCTCGCCGGCTTACGACCTGCTATCAACCATCCCCTATATCGAAGGAGAGGATACGGCCGCGCTTAACTTTTCACGCACGAAAAGAATGGCGGAGCTATCGAAGGACGAGCTTGCGCATCTGGCCGCCAAGTCGGCGCTGTCCGAAAAGCTGGTCCTCGACACCGCACGCGAGACTGTCGGACGATTCACGGATGTGTGGGAAGCCGAGAAAAACAACCTGCCGATGGCCGCGAAGGTCCGCGAGACGATCGATGCACATCTGCCCACGATCGAGCTATATCGGGAATTCACCGAAGCTACCTAGAAAAAGGGCACCATCGGAAGATGACGCAGCATCGGCTGCGTAATTTCGCCGTTCTCCTCGCCGTCCCGCTGCTATTGGAAGGAGCAAAATGAGCGAGCTGAAAAAGGGTGACAAATTGAGCCGGGAGACGAGCCAAGGAAGAACCGAAGGCAAAGTCGTCAAAAAGCAGACCACGGCGACGAAATTAAAGGCCATGAGGTCAAAGCTTCAAAATCCAACCCGGAATACATCGTCGAACGTACGAAGTCCGGTAGACGGGCGGCACATAAGCCAAGCAGCCTAACCAAAGCCTGAGCCTTCGTCATCGGTCAGGGGGCGAATGTTGATAGGGCCGACTACCAACTGGCGATCGGGCCAGTCGACGGCTAAGCCTCAAAGGCGCCATGCCCGCTCCTACGCGATGCACGACCAGTTTCCCTGCTCGCCAAGATTGTGCACGACTTCGAGCAGGATATTTCTGACCTCGATGACGGCCTTGGTCTGAGGATGATCGACAGGACTATCGAGAACGAGGCGTCGCGTAAATCCCTTGCCCGCCAGCGGAACCACCGACAGGGCGCCCTTCTGGAAATCTTCGAAGATTGCTCCGCGGCCAAGAACAGTGAAGCCGAAACCGGCACCGATCGCGGCCTTGGTGCTCGCAAGGCCCTCGATTTCGCGCACGATGTTGATCGCCTTTCCCAAGATGAGCGACTCACGTTCGAGTAGAATTCGGATACCGTGCCGGCGCGTCGGCAAAATGAGCGGAAGATCCAGCGCCTGGCGGATCGAAATGGATGACTCGTCAGGGGTGAAATGCCCAGCCGGACCGACGGCGTAGAGCATCTCGTCGAAGAGAGGAGATGCCGTAGGACGAGCAACCTCACCAAGGTTGACGGCGAGATCATGCGCCTTTGTTTCGATCGCACCCCTTAAGGTCTGGCTGTCGCCCTCGCTGATCGTCAGTCTGATCTTCGGAAACCGGTCCTCGCAAATTTTCAGAATGGGAACGGCAATCAAAGGCGCGATGGATGCAAGTACACCGAGGGAAACGTCGCCCGTCGGGTTTTTCGCTTGCTCCTTCGTCGCAGCCTCGGCCTGGTCTAGAGCCTTGAGTATGGCCTGGGTGTGCGTCAGAAGCGTGGTACCAGCTTCGGTCACCACAACGCCTCTCGGCGTGCGGGTCAATAGCTGAACCGCAAGCTGCTCTTCGAGAGAGCGCATGTGGAGGCTGAGCGCGGGTTGGGCGACGCCCAACTCGTGCGCGGCTCGCGTGAACGAGCCAAACTCGGCGATCTTGGAGAAGTAGCGCAGTTTCAGGAGATCGAGTGCCACGCTCTTCTTGATGCCCCATAACGGATTCTTATAACTGCCATCTTCAATATATATTTGTGTGAATAGCGCAAGCAACTTAAATGATTAGCCAGCAAGAGGACGCTCTGTAGGAGGATATCATGAGCTTTACGAAACTGCTTGCCGCTTCCGTCATCGGAATTGCCGCCTTAACCCATTCTGCTTCCGCAAACCAGCTGGACGACGTCAAGAAAGCCGGAAAGATCACATGCGGTGTTCTGACGAATTCGCCGCCCCTCGGGTTCCAGGATCCCAAGACGCGCGAGCCGGCCGGCTATGAAATCGACATTTGTCGGCAGTTCGCCCAAGCGATCGGAGTGACGGCCGAACTGGTCCCGGTTTCGCCCCAGACCCGCATGGCAGAACTGGTGCAGGGTCGCGTCGATGTGCTCGCCTCTCTCCTGAGCTACAGCAAGGAGCGCGCAGAGCAGGTTGATTTTAGCGGCGCATACATCGCCGAAGACTTCAACTTTGTGGTTCTCGACCAGTCCGACATCCAAAAGGTCGACGACCTCTCGGGCCAACGTATCGGTCTCGTGAAGGGCTCGGTTCTCATTCCGCTCACCGAAAAGCGGCTTCCGGAAGCCCGCGTCTTGTCCTTCGAGACGAGTGCCGCTTCGTTCCTGGCTCTCCAGCAGGGAAAGGTGAAGGCGACAGTCTATCGCTATTCCGAGGGCAAGGCTGTGGAGCGCAATGCCGGCGATGGGATCAAGGCGCTCCGCTTCCTGGATGAACCGCTTCTGTCGATGCCTTCAGGTTTTGCGTTTCGCAAGGGTTCGCCCGAAATGGTGAAGGCCGCCAATGATTTTCTTGCGCAACTCGAGACTTCAGGAGAAGGGCAGAAGCTTTACGACAAGTGGCTCGGCAAGGATTCGCAGCTGAAATCCACCCGTAAGTTCGAATTCGGCAAGCCCCAGGAAACCTGGTTTACCAACTGATTGTCGAAGGCCTAATTGCATGGGTTACCAACTCGACTTCGGCAAGGTCCTGCAGGGCCAGTATCTCGACATGATCCTGCAGGGCCTGGAGACAACGATGATCCTATTCGTTGTCTCCTGGGTCTTCGGACTGGTCCTGGCGGTCATCCTGACCGTTGTTCGGGCGACCGAATTCAAGCCAACCAATTTCCTGGTCGCCGCCTTTGTCGAGTACCATCGCAATGTGCCGATCCTGATCCAGCTTTTTGTTTGGTATTTCGGTTTTGCAGTGATCCTGCCCGACTCCATCAACGATTTCCTCAATGATATCGGTGCGGAGATGGGTTATGCGATCGTCGCTCTCGCCCTCAACAAAGCTGCCTATATGTCCGAGGATTTCCGAAGCGGGCTGCGATCGATCCATCCGGCACAGATGGAGGCGGCTAGGTCGATTGGCCTCACCTATCTCGGCGCCATGCGGTGGGTGATCCTGCCACAGGCATGGAGGCTCGCTCTGCCCGCACTTCTCGGCCAGACACTTATCCTATTCAAGGCGACGAGCCTTGGCGCCGCGATCGGCGTCGCGGAACTCTCCTATCAGGCGCGATATGTGGAAGAGCAGTCGTTCCGGATATTCGAAGCCTACGGGATCGCTACTGCAATCTACATGGCTATTTCCTTCGCCATCATGTGGGCCTCGTCCCGGCTCGAAAAGCGCTTCCAGTTGCGGGTCAAGTAATGTTGGAAATTCTTCAAGAATATGGATTGATGCTGCTCATCGGCGAATACCCGCATGGGAAGCTCGGTGGCCTCGCGCTTACCCTTATTATCTCTTTTGTCAGCCTCTTCGCGACACTTCCGTGCAGCGTTCTCGTTGCGCTCGCGCGAACGGGAAATGTGGTCTGGCTTCAGGAGCTCGCCGCAGGCTTCGTGCATTCCGTGCGGGCGATACCGCTATTGATGCTCATCTTCTGGGCTTACTTTGCGCTGCCAATGCTGATCGGCTTTCCAATCGACGCGACGGTAACACTCGTGGTGGCCATCGTGATCTATCAGACCGCCTACCTCGGCGAGATCGTGGCCGCAGGAATCAAGGGCCTGCCGACAGGACAGGCTGAAGCCGCAAAGGCGTTGGGCCTCGGATACATTCCGACGACGTTCCGGGTTGTCTTGCCGCAGGCGCTTTTTAACGTCATTCCGGGCATCATCAATCAGCTGACGACGATCATCAAGGAAAGCTCGCTTGGCTCGATCATCGCCGTTTCGGAACTCTCCTACGTGATGCTACAGGTCAACTCGAACGAAGTGACCAAGCCGCTGCAGATCTTTGGCATCCTGGCCGCAACCTACTTCATCTTATGCTTCTGCCTCTCGCAGTCGACGAACTGGCTCGAACGCCGGATCGCCAAGAGACGGACGGGACGTGTCGTCGTGGAGGCGCTGGCATGATCGAGTTCAGCAATGTCTCCAAGTGGTTCGGCGCTCTCAAGGTCCTGACGTCGATATCGGCGGCCGTTCCCAAAGGCAGTACCGTCGTGCTGTGCGGACCTTCCGGCTCTGGAAAGTCTACGCTCGCGCGAACCGTCAACCGGCTTGAGCCGATCCAGGAAGGCAAGATCACGATCGATGGCGCCGACATTCATGCCGCCGGCGTCGATGTCAACAAGCTGCGGGCTGGTATCGGGTTCGTCTTCCAGCAGTTCAACCTGTTCCCGCATCTGACCGTGCTCGAAAACGTCATGCTGCCGCTGCAGCGTATTCTGGGGCAGTCCCGAAAGGACGCAGCTCCGGTCGCGATGGATATGCTCACACGCGTCGGGCTTGCCGATCGGGCGAAATCGCTTCCGGCGGATATATCTGGGGGTCAATCACAGCGCGTCGCGATCGCTCGGTCGCTTGTGCTCACTCCCGGGGTTCTCGTTCTCGACGAACCGACAAGTGCGCTTGACCCGGAGATGGTCGGCGAGGTTCTCAAGCTCCTCAGAAAATTATCCGAGGAGGGAATGACGATGATGTGCGTCACCCATGAAATGGGGTTTGCCCGTGAGGTCTCGGATCGAATCTGGTTCCTGAAGAAGGGCGAACTCAAGTTCAACGGCGAGCCGGCCGCCTTCTTCTCCGAAGATGCGCCCTTTGAGGTTCGCTCCTTCCTGTCCGCCGTCAACCGTACCCGCTAACAGGCCCTTTCGGACAACGCTCTATGTCAAACACGATCCCAGCAGTCGATATTGTAAACGTTCAGAAGTGGTACGGCGATTTCCACGTGTTGCGCGACATCAATCTCAAGGTCATGAATGGCGAGCGCATCGTCATCGCAGGGCCGTCTGGCTCCGGCAAGTCGACGATGATCCGCTGCATCAACCGTCTTGAAGAACACCAGAAGGGCCAGATCGTCGTCGAGGGCGTGGGACTCACCAACGACCTCAAGAAAATCGACGAGGTGCGCCGCGAGGTCGGCATGGTGTTCCAGCACTTCAACCTCTTCCCGCATCTGACAATCCTGGAAAACTGCACGCTGGCGCCGATCTGGGTGCGCAAGATGCCGAARAAGCAGGCCGARGAGGTCGCGATGCACTTCCTGAAGCGYGTCAARATCCCCGAGCAGGCGAACAAGTATCCAGGCCAGCTTTCGGGCGGCCAGCAGCAGCGCGTGGCGATTGCSCGCTCGCTSTGCATGAACCCGAAGATCATGCTGTTCGACGAGCCCACATCGGCGCTTGACCCTGAAATGATCAAGGAAGTGCTCGACACGATGGTCGGGCTTGCTGAAGAAGGCATGACGATGCTGTGCGTCACCCACGAAATGGGCTTTGCCCGTCAGGTGGCCAACCGGGTCATCTTCATGGACCAGGGGCAGATCGTCGAACAGAATTCACCGGCCGAATTCTTCGACAATCCGCAGCACGAGCGCACCAAGCTCTTCCTTAGCCAGATCCTGCACTAGGCTCTGCTCGCCTTCCTCGTTTCAAGTCACCCTCGCTGCTGCATTTCGACGGATGCAGCTGTTGACGTGGCGTTGCGCCCAATGCTGTTGCATACAGATAAGTTATAGCTGACATCAAGAACATATATTTGCGCGATGGATCGGCGCCTTGATAAAACGCTGGCAGTATCGGGCAGGCGAGGATCGTCTGGCCGCAATGGAGGAAAAGATGATCAAGCTGAACCAGAAGATCGAGCGTCCATCTAAGGATGAGATCGCCGCCATCGCAAAGTTTTCGCCTGCTACAATCCACGAAGCGCAGGGCCGCAAGGGTGCGCTTTCGTCGCGCATCAAGCCGGTTGATCATGGCATGAAGCTTTGCGGCCCTGCATTCACCGTCAAGTGCGCGCCGCGTGATAACATCATGCTCCAGGTCGCGATCAATTACGCCCAGCCTGGCGACATCATCGTGGTTTCAGCAGGCGAATATGAAGAGGCTGGCTCCTTCGGGGACGTGCTGGCAAACGCCTGCCTTGCGAAAGGTATCGGTGGCCTCGTCACCGATACGGGTGTTCGAGACACGGTTCAGCTCCGCGAGCTCGGTTTCCCGGTGTTCTCTCTGAGCGTGTGCATCAAGGGTACGGTGAAAGAAACGCTTGGAGCCACAAACGAGCCGATCACGATCGGGGACGAAATTATCAATCCGGGTGACATTATCGTCGGTGACGCTGACGGCCTCGTTGTCGTCAGGAAGAATGAGGTGCTGGATGTCGCCAAGCTTTCACAGGCGCGCGAAGATGCGGAGGCCGGCTACATCGCTGCCTACAAGGCTGGAAAGTCAGTCGTGGAAGTGTCTAATCTAGAGGCCGTGCTGAAGGCCAAGGGATTGGTCGTAGCGGCCTGAGCCCACGTGGCGCTATGGAGTGAGAAATGACCTATCCGCTCTTTGATCTTTCCGGAAAGAGGGTCCTGGTAACCGGTTCGTCTCAGGGCATTGGGCTGGCATTGGCGAAGGGGCTTGCCGAGCACGGTGCGAGCCTTGTCCTGAACGGGCGAGATCCGGAAAAGCTGGCTGTGGCCGCGAGAGATCTCGGCAATTCGGGGCATCAAGTTGCCACCGCCGATTTCGATGTCACCGACGCCAAGGCGGTAGAACAAGGCGTCGACAAAATCGAGCGTGAGATCGGGTCGATCGACGTTCTCGTGAACAACGCGGGTATGCAGTTTCGCTCGCCGCTCGAGGACTTTCCGGCCGACCGCTGGGAGGCCCTTCTTGCGACGAACGTCTCGAGCGTGTTCTACGTCGGTCAGGCTGTCGCCCGTTACATGATCAAACGCGGTGGTGGTAAGATCATCAATATCGCCTCCGTCCAGAGTGAACTCGCTCGTCCCGGAATTGCACCTTACACGGCGACAAAGGGTGCGGTAAAAAACCTGACGCGTGGCATGTGTGCCGACTGGGCCAAATATGGTCTTCAGATCAACGCGATCGCGCCGGGATACTTCAAGACGCCGCTCAATCAGACGCTCGTCGATGACGCCGAGTTTTCCGCCTGGCTTGAAAAACGCACGCCGGCCGCCCGCTGGGGCAACGTCGATGAGCTCGTCGGTGCTGCCGTTTTCCTTTCCGGCAAGGCCTCCTCCTTTGTGAACGGACACACGCTTTATGTCGACGGCGGCATCACAACTTGTCTCTAGTCCGAAGCTCGGCCCCCTCGTGGTGATGGGGGTGTCGGGATGCGGGAAGACCTCGGTCGGCAAACTGCTTGCCTCCCAGCTCGGCTACCGCTTCATCGAGGGCGACAGCCGGCATCCGGAAGGAAACGTCGAGAAGATGAGAGCGGGCATCGCCCTTGACGATGACGACCGCTGGCCATGGCTGGAGAACCTCGGGGATGAACTGAAAGCCGGCAGGGAAACGGTCATCTCATGTTCGGCGCTCAAGCGCTCTTATCGAGATCTCTTGAGGGTACGGGCTGCCGGACCCGTGACCTTCGTCTTCCTTCAAGGATCACGCGCAACGCTGGCGACACGATTGGCCGCCCGCAACGGACATTACATGCCGCTTTCGCTTCTCGACAGCCAACTGCAGACTCTGGAACTGCCGACCGCCGAACGCGACGTCATCACCATCGAAATTAATCAGCCGGTCGAGCGGATCGCCTCGACCGCCATCGCACACGCTGCAACGATTGCCTATAGGCGCGGCGATACAACAATCTGACGGAGGAACGGATGTCCAAGCCCGAAATCCTGCTCGCTGGCCCCTATCCGCAATGGGATATGGTCGATCTTGAGGACAGGTATGTGGTTCACAAGCTGTACGAAGCTACCGATCGTGAAGCATTCGTCAAAGACGTCGGCGGAAACGTCCGGGCCATCGCCACGCGCGGTGAACTCGGCGCCTCCGCGGAGCTGATGCAGAGCCTTCCCAAGCTCGAAGTGGTTTCGGTGTATGGCGTCGGTACGGATGCGGTTAATCTTGCGCATGCGCGCGAAAACGGCATTCGTGTTACCAACACGCCCGACGTCTTGACGGAGGACGTGGCCGACATGGCGATCGCGCTGCTTTTGTCTGCAGCGCGGCTGATACCCCACGGTGATGCGTTCGTCCGTTCCGGATTGTGGGGAAAAACCGCCATGCCGCTCGTCACACGCGTTAGCGGAAAGCGAGTGGGTGTGGTGGGAATGGGCCGCATCGGTCAGGCGCTTGCGCACCGCGCCGCCGGGTTCGGATGCGACATTCGTTACTTCTCCCGAAATCCGCAGCCCAAGGTATCATTTGCACGCGAGCCCGATCTGATCGCATTGGCCAGTTGGGCCGAGTTCCTCATCGTCATCGTTCCCGGCGGAGATGCGACTAAGGACATTATCAATCGGAAAGTGCTCGAGGCGCTGGGACCGGAGGGTATCCTTATCAACGTGTCACGCGGGTCAACCGTCGACGAAGAAGCGCTAATCACGGCCCTCCAGCATCGTAGTATCAAAGCCGCCGGCCTGGATGTCTTCTACAACGAGCCGACGATCGATCTACGGTTCCTGGAACTCGACAATGTCGTGCTCCAGCCGCATCATGGGTCGGGCACAGTTGAGACCCGTAGGGCCATGGGGCAACTCGTCCGCGACAATCTTGCGGCGCATTTTGCCGGCAAATCCCTGCCGACGCCCGTCGTGTGAGGACAAGATCATGAAAGCAATCGTCATTCACGCAGCCAAGGATCTGCGCGTCGAAGAACGCACGGTCGAAGCCCTTGGGACCGGACAGGTAGAGGTCGCCATCGAGGCTGGCGGCATCTGCGGTTCCGACCTCCACTATTATAATCACGGCGGCTTCGGGACGGTACGTGTCCGGGAGCCGATGATCCTCGGACACGAGGTGGCGGGAACGATCAAGGCGTTGGGTGAGGGCGTTTCGGCGTTTGCCGTTGGCGATCGAGTGGCCGTCTCGCCCAGTCGCCCATGCAATGCCTGTGAATATTGCTTGCGCGGAGAGCAGAACCACTGCCTGAACATGCGGTTCTACGGCTCCGCCATGCCCATGCCGCACATCCAGGGCGCCTTCCGCCAGCGGCTGGTTGCCGAAGCCTGGCAGTGCCACAAGGTCGCCAATGGCATCTCGATCAACGAAGCCGCCATGGCCGAACCCTTCGCCGTGACGCTTCACGCCGTCAACCGCGCCGGCCCGCTCACCGGCAAGCGCGTTCTCGTCTCAGGCTGTGGTCCGATCGGAGCACTGGCGATCATAGCGGCGCGTGCGCATGGCGCGCGTGAAGTTGTCGCGACGGACGTAATGGACGCGGTCTTGCATAAAGCTCTGGAGATTGGCGCCGACCGCGTCATCAACGTTGCCCATCATCCGGAAGAGCTCTCTGCCTACTCCACGAACAAGGGATACTTCGACGTGCAGTTCGAGGCATCCGGCAATGAGCGGGCGGTTCGTTCCGGCCTTGAGGTCCTGCGTCCGCGCTCTACGCTTGTTCAGCTCGGTCTGGGTGGTGATGTTTCCATCCCGCAGAACATGGTGGTTGCCAAGGAAATCGAGATGAAAGGGACATTCCGGTTCCAGGAAGAGTTCGGCCTTGCGGTCGATCTGATCAATCAGCGCAGGGTTGATCTGAAGCCACTGCTGACTGGCACCTATCCGCTCGAGGATGCCGTGAGCGCCTTCGAAGCAGCCGGCGACCGTACGAAGTCGATGAAAGTCCAGCTCGCGTTCTGATCAATTCGAACGTCAAGAAATATTGAGGCATGGAAAAGGCAGAAATCGGGCTGATCGGCCTTGCGGTCATGGGTTCCAACCTGGCGCTCAACATCGCATAGAAAGGCAATAAGATCGCGGTATTCAACCGGACACCTGAGAAATCGGTAACCGAAGTGTGACTTCCCGATCGCCTATGGCCCGCACTTGAAAAGGACCTTGAACTGGCGCTTTTCGCCGCCTCGATCGGCGCCTATGCGCAGGGCTTTGCCGTGATGGCGGAAGCTTCGCGCGAATTCAACTGGTCGCTGCCAATGCCCACGATCGCTAAGATCTGGCGCGATGGCTGCATCATCCGCTCGCAGTTCCTGGATGACATCAGCCTTCACCAAGATGCCGGATGCACCCAACCTGATCGTGACGCAGGCCTTGTCGGACAAGGTCAAGGAATCGATTCCGGCGCCTCAAAATCTGCTGCGGCCGATTTCGAGCTCATCTAAAGCCTTGAGATGTCCGGTTCCGGAGAACCCTGCCATTCAAGCCTCCATGTTCCGCCTTGGCGTAGGTTTTGAACCAGTGAGGGATGGAATGCCACGAGGCATTCGCCCCCCGATGATCTCACGGAAGGATAGATCAGGCCCGGACTGTCCTTCACTTTGCGAAGCCATCTGGCCAATGCCTGTCCCGCGGGATATGCGACGGCCGTGGCGGCGTTTAAGCTGTCGTCTGTCAAAAAAGCATCGCCGCGAAGGTCGTGGAAATGCCCGACAAAATCAGAGATCAATTCTGCTTAGTCTGTAACGTTCTCGAAGCGGTTGATTGCTTCCAGTTCTCTTGYCAGATGAAAAGTGACCTCGGCTAATGCCGTCTCCGCCAAAAATGCGCARTACCACGCACCGCGCTCGTCATCGTTGAACCGGTTGCCGCCGGGGCGCGTGTATGTAAACGCGGCRTTGATGAATGTATGGCCGGGACGGCCAAAGACGAGCTCTTTCGGATCGAGGTCTAACAGGCCACCTTCCTGGGCTTGCAGGCGGCCGCTGGTAGCGCCCTCCAACTCGGCCAGATCCTCCATGGCGCCATGATTTGGCGCGAGAGCCAGCAACGCTGGTTCCTTCAGCCTAGCGGTCGATATGAGGCGGACTGTATCTCGCTGGACAGTATCCGTGCGAGCCGGCTCGATCACAGCCCACCCCGCAACGCATCAACGTGGCGTCGCACAAGAAGCAGCTTTGGGATACCGCCGTCGATCATCACGTCGATTGGCCGGCGCCCCTCGAAAAGCGGTCCCTTGTTTGGAAGTTTGACCCATTCGTCGGCGAGTGGTTCAGAGAAAAGCAGTCGGAGGGCTTTGAAGATGCCGATCAACGCGCTGACCCTGGTCAACGTGTCTTGAGAGAGGCTCCCGCTCCAATCGCCCTTTTTCATTCTGAACCACGTGCGCTCTGACACGTCACCCATGAGGGCGCAGACCTCGACGCTGGTTAAGCGCCATATCTCGGCCAGTCGAACAACACCTGATACTGCTGCGGGGGTAAGCCGTTTGCGGGCCGCCTCATCGCCTAGATTTACCGGTGATTGCGGCGCCCCATTATCACGAATTGCTTGCGCTACGACCATGGCAATCTCCATCTGACAGCCAATATACTGCCAAATGGCAGATTTTCAAGGCTATAAAGAGGTCGCGATCGAAGCTTCACGAAAAGATGGAGAGGGTATCGAGGGTTTCAAAGGCGGGCTGAGCGCGGAAAATTACATTTCGATCACTGCCACATCGCGAGCGACGGCAACGCGTGACCTTCAGCAACTTGTCGAGATCGGCTCACTGGCTCGCACCGGAGAGCGGCGGCACACACGATACACCTACAACTTCAAAACTGACCAGAGCGCGACGGCATCGCGGGATGACATCGTCGAGATCGCCAAGTCGCGGGTACGGCGGAGCTGAACGCCGGCGTGCCATCGCGAGCGACCGCAGGCTGCGCGCTACTATGCGAAAATGAGGGCCATCCCCAGCAGGACCGTTCCCGCGCCGATCCAGGCGCCCAACGCTGGCAGGTCTCGCGTGAGCATCCAATTCATGGGGAGCACGAGAACAGGAGTGGTGGCGGATATCGTCGATACGATCCCGACGTGGCCACCGGACAGAGCGAATAGCAGGAGTGTCATACCCAGGGCCATCGACAGGAGGCCCGATATGGCAGTCGTTGCCACGCTTTGCCATGTAAGCCGTGCGTGTATTCTGTTGGCGAGCGGAAGCTGCGCAATGACCGCTAAGCAAACGGAGGACGC